>JBCDCU010000251.1:0-5514 GCA_039181265.1 Pseudomonadota bacterium
CGACATCGTGCTCTTCGGCAAAAGTCAATAATTCGGTTGGTGATTTCGATTTCAGCTCTTGGAGCTTCATCTCGCGCATGTGCGATGTCCGCTTTTTATGAGAATGACGGTCGATGACCGAATGGGGAGTACGGCTGGAAGCCCCGCCGTCAACAGGAAGGAATTATCCGCTAACGCAATGACCGGGATAAGGCAAGGAGATTATTATTCAAAAGATTTAAGCAGGAATGAATAATTCTCCAACTTCCACGCGGTGATAATAAGCATGATCAGAACGGTTTGACAATCACCAAGATGACGACCGCAATCATCATCAAGGTTGGAATTTCGTTAGCAATCCTGAAAAATGTATGACTTTTCTGATTTTCATCTGCTGCGAACGTTTTGACCCAGCGCGCGCACATCATGTGGAAAACAGATATGCCGATCACAAGAACGAGCTTTGCGTGGAACCAACCGGAAAGATAATGTTGGCCTAGAACCATCAGCCACAAACCAAAAACCCAGGTCGCTAGCATTGCGGGCGTCATGATCGCCTTCAATAATCTGCGTTCCATGACCTTGAAGGTTTCCGATTGCTCACCGCCAACTTCAGCATTTGCGTGATAAACAAAAAGCCGAGGCAGATATAAGATCCCGGCCATCCAAGCAATAAAAGAGATGATATGCGCCGCAAGGACCCATTCATACATAATTTGGGCTCCTGATTAAGCGCTCTTATCCAGTCCGATCACGGACGCTGATCTAACCGTCTCCACCATCAGCTCAACATGTTCAATCGGCGTGCTCGGTGTAATTCCATGTCCGAGATTGAAGATATGAGGACCGTCGCTGAACGCAGCAATAATCTTCTTGATCTGCTCGACCATACGATCGCCTCCTCCAATCAGAAGTAACGGATCGAGGTTTCCCTGAACGCAGGTTTTCGTCTGGATTTGAGATCGGGCAAATTCCAGCGGAACGGTCCAATCCAATCCCAATGCATCAACACCCGTTTCTTCAACGAAAGATGCAGCGTGAAGGGCGGCTCCTTTAGGAAAACCGATAACCTTCACGTCCGGATAAACCGCTTTGACCGCTTTGGTTATCTTTTGAACCGGTCGCATGCAAAAGTCGCGAAAATCCTCCTCGCCAAGGACCGAGGACCACGTATCGAAAATCTGGACACAATCCGCGCCCGACTTCACCTGTTCAATGAGATAACGAGACGATGCCTCAGTTAAAACATCGATGAGCTTCGCGAAAGCGTCCGGGTGCTGTTGTCTGAAAATCCTTGCAGGCGCCTGATCCGGTGTTCCATGGCCTGCAATCATGTACGTTGCCACAGTCCAGGGCGCCCCGCAAAAACCGATAAGGGTTTTATCCTCGGGAAGCGCCTGACGGATTCCGCTCACGGTTTCAAAAACCGGCGCCAGATGGTCAAGCAGTCGATCCGAACTGAGATTATCGATTTCGTTCACCCGTATGGGTTCAAGAACCGGCCCCCGTCCTTCGTGAAATTCAACCTTTTGTCCCAGTGCGTCTGGAACGACCAGAATATCGGAAAAAAGGATGGCAGCATCAAAACCAAAGCGACGGATCGGTTGCATCGTAACCTCAATCGCGTGCTCTGGCGTGTAACATAAATCCAAGAAGGATCCTGCTTTCGCTCGAGTGGCACGATATTCCGGCAGATAGCGGCCCGCTTGCCGCATCATCCATATCGGCGGTGGGAATGAAGATTCTCCTTCGAGGACTTTCAAAACCTTTTTCACTGCCATGTTGCTACACCTCGGAATATCCTGGATCCCACGGTTCCAGTCTCGGTCTTTTTCTCTTTCCTTACAAACAAAAAGGATTCTGTATTTTCCTTCTGTTTTTATTAGGGGCGTGGGTTATGAGAATTCACACTCGCCAACATGTTCGATCATTTTCGCTTTCCGATAACAAATTTGGAAAAACCCTTAGGAATAAGCTGGAACATGTCGATAAGCATAATTAAATTAATCAGAACAATGGTTTATCTCCAATAGTCCGGTGGGCGATTTGTGAATCAATTGATATTGTTCTCACCTCTTAAAAGATCCCCATAGCCAGCGCATCCTGTTTACGCTTTTCCCCAGCGCCAAAAGCTGTCGAAGAATTTTCGATGTTTTGAGGATGAAATTCGACACCTCACAGTCTCGAGGAGTTTTGAACAGCAATCCATCAGTTTTCCCGTCCGCATTCCGTTTCGGAATTTCCATCGAATTGTGTAGGAGTGTGTCAGCGCTCAAAGCGTTTACGCCTCGCCGAGGTGGGAAGAACAGGTTCTTGATTATGTCGCACATCATTCTGGCTTCGTCCTCGCCGATCCGCCGCAAGCTCCTGTCCGAGTGCGGTATCAGCTTTGAGGTTTCTAAACCTGCAATTGACGAGCGGGCTGTGGAAGCTGCCACTGCCGCTGATGCGCTTCCGCCGGACGATCTGGCTCTTCTGCTTGCCATCGCGAAAGCCCAGGATGTGAGCGAGAAAAACCAGGGCGCGGTCGTAATCGGTTGTGATCAGGTTTTAAGCGTCCCGAATGAGAACGGTCCGGCAATGCTCCACAAGGTTGAAGACATGGCCGGCGCTCGCCGGCAATTGCTTACATTGAGGGGACGAACCCATACGCTTCATACCGCTGTCGTTATTGTGAGGGATGCAGCTGTTCAGTTTGAATATGTCGATCGGGCCCATATGACGATGCATGATCTGGCACCGGAAGAGATTGGGCGTTATCTCTCTCTTGCCGGTGATGATGTCATCGGTTCCGTTGGATGCTATCAACTCGAAGGACCGGGCGCGCGGCTTTTCCAAAAAATCGATGGAGACTATTTCACGATCCTCGGCCTACCGTTGATTCCGCTCCTTAACGCATTGCGCAATCTGGGACATGCAGGTCTATGACAAACCACAAGAGGAAAGCGGCTGTCATCGGGTGGCCGGTCAAGCATTCCCGCTCGCCGCTCATTCATGGCTATTGGCTTAGAACTCACGAGATAGCCGGCACGTATGAAGCGATCGCTGTTGCTCCTGAGGATCTCCAGTCTTTCTTTGAAGATTTTCCGAAAAGTGGGTTGGCGGGAGCGAATGTGACGATCCCCCACAAGGAGGCGGTGATCCCGTTTTTGAGCTCCCTCGATAAGGCGGCTTTGGAAATCGGCGCGGTCAATACTGTTTGGCTGGAAGACAAGGATCTTCACGGAACGAATACAGACTGGACTGGGTTCTTGGATAATCTCGACCAGGGAGCACCAGGTTGGGATTCAAAACGGAATACTGCACTCGTTATCGGTGCAGGTGGCGCCGCCCGCGGGATCGTTTACGGACTGAATCAACGTGGGTTTGACAGGATAGTCGTCGCAAATAGAACGCTGGAACGCGCTGAGGTACTGGCCGAGATTTTCGGGCATGCGATTGAGCCGATTGGCCTTGCACAGGCTCAAGCGGTCGTCGGTGAGGCCGATATTGTCATCAATACGACGAGCCTCGGTATGGAGGGCTCAGATCCAATGCCGGTCGATCTTGGTGCAGCGCAAAGCGAGTGCGTGGTGACCGACATCGTTTACGTGCCTCTCGAAACACCGTTTCTACGTGATGCGAAACGCAACGGTCTTAAAACAGTCGACGGGCTTGGCATGCTTCTTCATCAGGCTGCACCTGGCTTCGAGAAATGGTTTGGCGTCCGACCGACCGTCACGGCCGAGCTGCGCGCGGAGATCGTAGCCGATCTCAATAAAACCGACGAGCAGATCTGATGATCATCCTCGGCCTCACCGGTTCCATTGGCATGGGAAAATCAACCACTGCAGATATGTTCCGCGCGCTCGGTGTTCCTGTTCATGACGCAGACCGTACTGTTCATGACCTTTATGCATCAGATCTTGCAGGACCAATCGAAGATGCGTTTCCCGGCACGGTGAAAGATGGTGTGGTTGACCGGGGCGCTCTTGCCGGACATGTCCTCGACAATCCGACCGCGATGAAGCGGCTCGAAGCGATTGTTCACCCCGCGGTCCGAAAAGCGGAAGAGGCATTTCTGAAGCGCGAGCGGGAAAATGGAACCCCCGTCGTCCTCCTGGACATTCCCTTGTTGTTTGAAACCGGGGGTGACGCACGTGTCGATAAAATCGTGGTGGTGACAGCGGATCCTGACATCCAGCGAGAACGGGTGTTGGCTCGCCCAGGGATGACTGAGGAAAAACTCAAACAAATCCTGTCGCGACAGCTCCCGGATCATGAAAAACGCGAGCGCGCCGACTTCATAATCGATACTGGAAAAGGCATGGAAGCGGCAAAAGAGGCCGTTTCGGATATTCTTCAATCATTAACCGACTGAGCGTGGCTGACAGGTCCGCTGTTCCACGTGAAAATCGTTGAAAACGAATAATTTAGCTGAACGGAACATTAAGGCGATTTACCTTTAAATAATGAGAGAAATAGTCTTCGATACGGAAACAACCGGCTTCGATCCCGAGAACGGTGATCGGATTGTTGAAATTGGTTGTGTTGAAATCCTCAATCAGGTTCCGACCGGAAATACGTTTCACGTTTACATCAATCCCGAGCGGGACATGCCGCAAGGGGCATTCGAAGTGCACGGGCTTTCCGAAGAGTTTCTGTCGGATAAGCCGGTGTTCGCCGCCATTGCAGAAGAGTTTATGAGCTTTGTTGGGGACGGGTCGAAACTCGTCGCGCACAATGCCAGCTTCGATATGAAGTTCATCAATGCTGAACTTAAGAAGGTGAATTTCACAGAGGTTTCACTGGATCGTGTCGTGGATACGCTGGCAATTGCCCGTCGACGCCATCCGATGGGACCGAACAGCCTTGATGCGCTGTGTTCACGCTACGGTATCGATAATTCCCGGCGCGAGAAGCACGGCGCGCTCCTCGATGCCGAACTTCTGGCAGATGTTTACATCGAGCTCCTGGGTGGGCGTCAGCGCGGCTTTGATCTGGTCAGTCACGACGAGACGGCGTCTCAAAGGGCATCGGACGATGGTCGGTCGGTTACTCAAGCCGTTCGCCCTTCTCCCCTGCCACCCCGATTGACGGACTCAGAGGAAGCAGCCCACAAGGCTTTCGTCGATCGATTGGGTGACAACACGATTTGGCAACGCATCTGGGATTCGGAGGATACGCCACGAGGCGTGTCTTGAAAAATTTCAAAAAAATCGTCTGAGCCACTTCTCAAGCGGAATTCTAATCGCTATATGAGCAGTCTCTCACGCAATGACCACCTGTGAGATCGCGAGCCCACGAGGCTTCGAATTGGGGGGTCGGTCATATCTGACAGAACAGATCAGATTGCACCGTTTTGGTGAGACTTTGTCGCGGGGTGGAGCAGCCCGGTAGCTCGTCAGGCTCATAACCTGAAGGTCGTAGGTTCAAATCCTACCCCCGCAACCAACTTATCCTTTGTCCGACCCGGAGACATGGGTAACAGACTGTACCTAAGACATGGGTGACACTCTGGTACCGAATGGGTTTTCGATAGTCTGCAAAGTTTTC
>JBCDCU010000252.1:0-5498 GCA_039181265.1 Pseudomonadota bacterium
ATTAATATTGGCGCTTATACATAGGGATTCCGTACTTCAATCCTTAAATATTAGAATACGCGCAAATTGAAATATATTAGTATTTACTTTTGATTCAGGCTGCCGGTTAAGCGGAGTTTTAGCTGAGTTGAAGATAATCATCCCCGTAATGCGAATGAATTCGCTGGAAACAAAATAACCAAATTCGGGATGCAAAGATGGCTCGCTTTGATTTTGAAACGATTGACGGTGCAGTTTCCGGGGGGCGCCCGTTGTCAGCTGATGTTTACTTCGACCTGGGGCTTTCCTGTTCGACAGGCCGCCACGGTTCCGTCGATCTTGTGGCTGCGCACAAATGGTTCAACCTTGCTGTACTGTCCGGTAATGAAGACGCGAAAACCTATCGCGAAGAAATCGCCAGAGAGCTCAGCCGGGACGATATGATGCGGGCGCTCAAGGCGGCGCGGGAGTGGCAGGCGCTTCACTAACGTTGTGAAGAGCTCGACGTGGGCAAGTAACCACGCTTACCTCTTTACCCTAGCATTCCCGCGCGCTTCCGCGTAAAGACCGGCGCAAAAGCATCGGTCTTTCAGTAAGCGGGGAATGTTATGCGCGTCACAATGATCGGTACGGGCTATGTGGGGCTCGTTTCGGGCGCATGTTTTGCGGATTTCGGACACATCGTGACTTGTGTCGATAAGGACGCGCAGAAGATTGCGGATCTGCTGGACGGCAAGATCCCGATTTACGAGCCGGGCCTTGATGTGCTTGTCGCGAAGAATGTGCGCGACGGACGCCTTTTCTTTTCGACCGAAGCTGAATCGTCCGTTGCAGAAGCTGACGCCGTCTTCATTGCAGTTGGCACGCCGTCTCGTCGCGGCGATGGGCATGCCGATCTCACCTATGTCTATCAGGCGGCGCGTGAAATCGCCGAACTCATTGACGGTTTCACCGTCATTGTCACCAAATCCACCGTCCCTGTTGGAACTGGCGACGAAGTTGAACGGATCATTCGTGAAGTCAGGCCGAGCGCCGATTTTGCCGTCGTCTCCAATCCTGAATTCTTGAGGGAAGGGGCCGCGATCGAGGATTTCAAACGACCGGACCGTGTTGTTGTCGGAACGGACAGTGAGCAGGCGCGGGACGTCATGCGCGAACTCTACCGGCCTCTTTACATCAACGAGACGCCGATGCTTTTCACCAATCGCCGGACGTCGGAACTCATCAAATATGCCGCAAACGCCTTTCTTGCGGTGAAAATCACGTTTATCAACGAAATTGCCGACCTTTGCGAAAAGGTCGGTGCAAACGTCCAGGAAGTGGCGAGAGGCATCGGTCTTGATAATCGCATCGGCCGCAAGTTCCTTCATGCCGGGCCAGGCTATGGCGGGTCTTGTTTTCCGAAGGATACACTGGCGCTTGCAAAAACAGCGAGTGATCACGGGACGCCGGTGCGGATCGTTGAGACGGTGGTCGATGTCAATGCGGCGCGAAAACGTGCGATGGCTGAGAAGGTCAAAACAGCCATGGGGGGCGATGTTAACGGACGAACGATCGCAGTTCTTGGTCTCGCATTCAAACCGAATACGGACGACATGCGCGAAGCGCCCGCACTCGATATCGTACCAGCGCTGATTGAGGGTGGTGCAAAGGTGAGGGTTTATGACCCGGAAAGCATGCACGAGGCGAAACCGCTTCTTCCGGGCGCATTTTTCTGCGACGGACCTTACCATGCGGTGGAAAACGCCGATGCGGTCGTCATTGTGACGGAATGGGACCAATTCCGCGCCCTTGATCTGGACCGGATGAAGGAGCTTCTGGCTGGCAATACCGTTGTCGATTTGCGCAATATTTATCTGCCTGATGAAATGCGCGAGCGCGGTTTTGAGTATTCAAGCGTCGGACGGCTATGAGGCGCGCGTGAAGGTCTTTATCACCGGACTTGCAGGGTTTATCGGTTTTCACACCGCGACACGCCTTGCGGGCGAAGGGCACGCCGTTTCCGGTATCGACAATCTGAATGATTATTATCCGCCTGCTCTAAAAAAAGCCCGGCTAGCCGCTCTACCGGAGAGTGTGCGTTTTGTTGAGATGGACCTCGCCGAAACCGAACGGTTAGCGGAACGCATTCGCGACGAAAAACCTGATGTCGTTCTTCATCTCGCTGCCCAGGCGGGTGTGCGGTACTCCATCGATCACCCGATGGCCTATGCGGCGTCCAATCTAGTGGGCCATCTCTCAGTGCTGGAAGCCTGCCGTCACTGCGATGGGCTTTCGCACCTCGTTTATGCCTCTTCGAGTTCGGTTTATGGCGGGAATGAAAAGACCCCGTTTCATGAGGATGATCCGGTCGATCAGCCGGTTTCGCTTTATGCTGCGACGAAGCGCGCCGATGAACTGATGAGTTCGACCTATGCGCATCTTTATGGGTTGAAACAGATCGGCCTGCGCTTCTTCACGGTCTATGGTCCCTGGGGACGACCGGACATGGCCTATTGGTCGTTCAGCGAGCGCATCCTCAGTGGAGACCCCATTCGCCTTTTCAACCATGGCGATATGATGCGCGACTTCACCTATGTCGACGATATCGTCGATGGCATTATCGCGACGGTGACGAAGCCAGCGGTCGCACTTTCCCGCAATGACCGACCGCACAAGATCTATAATATCGGCCACAATGAGCCTGTCAGTTTGATGGAGTTCGTCGAGACACTTGAACAGGCCTGCGGGAAGGTTGCGAAGAAGGAGTTTCTCCCAATGCAACCGGGCGATGTCTATCGGACTTTCGCGGATATCTCCGACATCAACCGCGACTATGGGTTTTCTCCAAAAGTCTCGCTCAAGGACGGTATTGCTGAATTCATAGAATGGTTTAAGGCATATCGAGCGGGTTGAGCTTTCTGGATGATCTGCGCTGCTCTGTGCTCACAAGTAACCAATTTGGATAACGCATGAAACTGTCTACTGAGCCGGCCTGGCAATACCTCCTGCGAGATTATCATGACCTCTATTATTCCGGCTCCGCAGGCGGAAGTAACAAGATCCGGTCGCATATGGCCGAAGTTCGCCGCGCGATCGGGAAGGTTTTCGAAGATGACCCGCCGGTAGAGGAAACAGATGGGGAGCTGCTGCCGGTTTGTGTCCACCTCGATCGCGCACTCAGTAATGCCGTCGGTCACCGCACGGCGCGGATCGCGCGGTCGGTCGCGGATCTGCGCGATCATTTCGTCTGGCAATACGGATATGAAAAAGTGCCGCGTGGTCTGAAACTGAAATACGGCTACACCGAAGTGGTCGGGCCGAATGGTCCCGTCATCAGTGACCGGATCATTCTTGGCCTTGTCCTCTTCGCTCCGAAGACGACGTATCCGGCCCACAGTCATAAGGGGATCACAGAGAGCTATTATTGCGTGTCCGGCCACTCATCGGAGAATGATATTGGCGTCTATGCGCCGGGTTCGATGATCCTCAATCCACCGGGGCACAACCACAGGATTACGACGGCCGATCGCGAACCATGCCTGATGAGTTATGCATGGACTGGAAGTGCTGCTGCGCTTACCAACCAGAAGATGACGTTTTCTCGGGAATGAACATCCCGTAGGTTCGTGGTGTCAGAGTTTGGAGCCACGCCGTTAAACTTCTCCTGGTTCAACGGTCGCATTTCCTCATGACGTGTTATTCTTGGTGATCCAGCGTGGAACAATCCTTTGTTTGCTTGGGCTGCCGGGAGCTAGAACATGTCACGATACCTGTTAATTGCAGCAGCCCTCGCGGTTTTCGTCGGTACCGTCGTCCTCGCTAATCTCCCCTATGGCGCCATAAAGCTCTCCAAAGCCGAGGAATTGATGCTGCGGCGGTTGGCGGCAGAAGATCGTCTCAATCCAAAATATGCGCGTGTTGAGGTTATCCTGCCTGATGGCGGTTCGGCCGCCGTTCGGCCTGCCGCAATTACCGAACCGAAGGCGATCGCTTGCCCGATCAGCAGAAGCAACGCGGGTGGGATCCACGGGCGATGGGGCGGACCCACTATCCACCGCGCTACAACCTATTCGTGTCTTTTTGACACTAATGTTTCAGCGAGCCACGGCCTGCTTCTCGGCATGTTGATCACGCGGTCGTCTGATCCGGAATTGGAAGATCTTGGCGGCTACGACACCCATATGCTGGAAACCAGTCAGGTTCTATCGTTGATGGAAGACCTTGGGCTGTCTGTCGAAAAGCTTTCTGCCGCAGAAAGCGCCGCGCTTCGCAACGATCTGAAGGAGCGTGATGTTCTGTTTCCAGAAAGTGGTGGTTGAGCAGCACTCAGCCGTAGCGATCATAAGTTTATGGGGTCTCGGCGAGCTTCACCCTTTCGCTATTGCACTAGCGGAGACGGGACCAGCCGTTAGCTGACCAGTTATCCAGAAATTCTTCATCAATTGTGCGGTTTCCCGGCAGCACCAAACACATCCAAGGACAGGTGTCGCCGCCATTCAGTTCATATCCGCCGTGGACGAAGACGAAACGTTCCACGTTGGGAAACTGCTTGACCGTCAAAGAGAGCGGGAAGTCAAGCCCTTGCCAATAGCCACTGGTTGGCGCGTTGGGAAAGCCCTTTAAGTGAATAAACGCGACGCCATCCTTGATCGTCACATAATCGAATGCCGTCTCGGCGTTGCAGTCAAAAAAGCCTTTGCCGCTGTAAATTTCTTCGACCGTGTAAGTGTCGAAGGCGTCGATATTGATGCATCGGAGGGGATGGGATGCGCCAAGCTTTCTTTCGTCCTCATTCGGTCCGTCGAAGAAACGGGTCAGAGCCTCTTTAAGGACGGTTTTCTCAGTTGTCGAAAACTGGGTTGCGAGTGCGCTTGGATGCGGATGGTTGACCGATCCATATTCCCGATACACCAGGTAATCCGTAGCCCAGGAGGGCATTGCGAAAAGCAGGAATGACAGCGCTAGCGTCAACTTCTGGAAGAGGTGGACCATAATTGGAAGTCTCCGAAGGCTTTCAAGACTGCAGGTTTTGTCGATCACTTTCAGCACAATCCATCTCCATTGCAAACCCATAGCAACACCCGACCAGCATGATCCCGCCGGCGGTGGTGCGTCCTCGTTGGAACGCGAGCATGAACAAAGCGAGGCGCACATCCACCACACGTTACTTCTTGTGATTATTTTACTATTCGGTACAATTTGGCCGACGCTATGGACCCTGATGACGCTTTGCCAGCCTGGCCCGATTACTCCATTCAAGGACGGAAATCTATCTGAACAAACTTATTGATTCAGCCTAGTGTGCCAAATACGACTGTGTCGTTGTCAAGGTTTCTTATAATAACAGGGAAGCGGCCGCGCCCTCTATGCGATAGTCTTAACTTCGCATTTTCTAGCCAATATATACAAACCGTCGAGTCCCAATCATCAACATGTATTTCTGTATTGTCTGAAAGTACTATTATGTTTCCATCATTTTTGACAGTACTCAAAAAAAATTCTTCAGCATCAATCATAATACGTACTCAAAACAAATC
>JBCDCU010000253.1:0-5471 GCA_039181265.1 Pseudomonadota bacterium
CGCATGCATCTGATGGTTGATGCGCTTTTGAATTATTCAGCACGCCGTTTATCGAAAGAAACGATGCAAATAACGGGTGCGCGCGCTCTGATTGATGGGGTCATCGGCGTGAGGTGTGCCGGTGATGTGGCATGGACGATAGAAAACCGGCTCAGTCCATCCGCAAGTATCAATTGCGATCCCGCGCTTATCTCTCACGTCTTCGTTCAACTTCTCGATAATGCGATCAAGTTTCAGGGCGAGCAACCGCTCCATTTGGTGGTGGACGAAGTCGATGCTGACGATGGCTTTATCGCCATCAGTTTCGCAGACAATGGTATCGGTGTTGAGCCGGAATTCGCAGAAAAGATTTTTGAGATCTTTGCCCGTCTTCACAACGAGGACGAATATGACGGCGCCGGCATGGGCCTTAGCATATGTCACCGGGTGGTATGCGATCACGGCGGGACGATCCTGTGCGACCGATCTTATCAGGGCGGTGCCCGCTTTATCGTCACCCTGCCCCGTGGAGCGGCTTGATACTGCAGTCGCTCTCTCAGCAAGAAATAGCGGAGTAATCAGGGCCTTTCCTTCGGCTTCTTGTTCTTCAAGCAGCCTTCATGTGTCTTCTCACCAGATCGAAGACACCGCCTGCGGTCTCGACCAGATCGAGGTCTGAGACCGAACGGCAGATCTCCTGCCATGCTGCGACATCAAGCGGTTTACCAACGAAAAAATCTGCTCCGCCTGCCGCAGCGCGTCTCTGGTCTGTGGGATCGTCAGACCCGCTGCAAATTCCTGTGACGATACCTGACATGCGGTTTATAGCCCGCAGGCGCCTGATGCCATCCAACCCGGATTCACAGGGCAGATTGAGATCAAACAAAACGAGGGCCCCGGTCAGGGTATTTGTGTCCCAGGTCTCGATCGTTCGCATGAAATCCGCGACGCCAAAAAAATGGATGATCTTCACGTTTATCTTTGATCGGCGCGCAGCGATTCGTGAGATGAAGTATTCATCTTCACAGTCATCAATCAAGAATACGGTATTCATCAAATACTGGTCCATAGAATTCCGCCCTCATGATTCTATTCATTAGAATACGTATTTGGTTGCTTTGGACCCCGCCACGATCTTATCGTGTCAATAATTAATGACAGGTTTCAATGTAAAGATAAATATTCAGTCAGTTACTCCCATTTATTTGGCAGAGACAAATAATTCTACGTTTGACAAATGTTCTGATGCTTTCCGATGAGGGAAGATTTCCAATCGTAACGATCTCGTAAACGAACTTTCCTGAAACCGTCTACGAGCGTTTAAGGCCTCGGTGCTAGTCTTGAGGGGCGTTCCTCTAGGCGGCTTTCTCATCCCCCGGGCCGTCCAACGCAAACCCTGCTTTTTGGCGGCCGGATTTCGCATCCCCGGCCGCCAAATTTTTTGCTGCAGATCTCCCCCTAAGCCTGGGATCTTTGCTTTACCTCGCTTTTGTTTTTAAGGAGATTGCAAGCTCTCGGACTTTTTTAGGAGATCGGTCACGCCAATGACTGACATTTTGAGCGAAAGGATCCTCGATCATCCCACCCTTGGGATCGAACACGCCGGATCGGGCGAGTTTTTGATTTTTCTCCACGGCATCGGTGGAAACCGAACGAATTGGGCCGAACAGCTTGGTTTTTTTGCGCCTAGCTATCACGCTGTCGCGTGGGATGCGCGCGGATATGGGCTCAGTGATGATTATGATGGGCCGCTTGATTTTAGTATGTTTTCCCATGACCTTCTCCGCGTGCTTGATCACTTCAACGTTGAGAAGGCCCATATATGCGGGCTCTCCATGGGTGGTCTGATCGCTCAGGACTTCTATGCGCTTTATCCTGACCGGGTGAAGTCTCTCGCGCTCGTTGCCACATTCACGGGGTTCGATCACCTTACACGGGAAGAGCGGCAGCGTTTCGTGGATCTGCGCCGCAAACCCCTTATCGACGAGGGAAAAGAGCCGCGTGATATCGCACTCAATGTCGCTCAGGTCCTTGCAGGCCCGGATGCCAGTGATGAGGCCATGGCGAAGCTTATTGAAAGCATGGCCGCGCTCCATAAGGAGAGCTACGTCAAAACGATTGAAGCCATGGCGCATTATAAGAGACGCCTTGATCTTTCCAAGATCGCGGTACCGTGTGCCTTGATCTTCGCCGAAAACGATAGTCTCGCGACACCGGCTATTGGCTCCGATATGGCGCGCGCGATACCTGGCGCTGCCTATATCGAATTCCCCCGAACCGGACATCTGATCAACATCGAGAAGCCCGATCTCTTCAATGAAACGCTTGGCGCTTTCCTTTCCTCAGTCCAATCAGGTTGAATTGACGACGGGGTGGCGGATCGTGCCGATCCCCTCCACATGAGCGACGATAGTATCGCCGGGCCACATCCATTCCTGAGGCGTGCGCCCTGCTCCAACACCGGACGGTGTTCCCGTTGCAATGATATCGCCGGGCTCCAGCGTCATTCCGGTTGATATGTCCGCAATGAGGGTCGGGACATCGAATAGCAAATGCTTGGTGTTGGAATTCTGCTTCTCGACCCCATTCACGGTGAGCCAGAGATCGAGCGTGTGAGGATCGGTGATTTCGTCCGTGGTGACGATGACCGGGCCGAAGGGTGCGTAGGTGTCCTGTCCCTTGGAGAAGATCCATTGACCGGCCCTGCGGTTATCGCGAGCACTGACATCAATCATCACGCTATAACCAAAGACATGGGCCATGGCGTCATCTTTGGAAACGCGACGGGCCGTCCGCCCGATGATGACGGCAAGTTCGACTTCCCAATCGAGCTGCTGCGTGATCTCGCCATTGTGCTCGATGGCATCATCCGGCCCGATGATTGCGGTCGGTGGTTTTGAGAATATCACCGGTTTTTCTGGAAGCTCCTTGGCGGTGTCGAGTGATCGGCTCGATTCTTCGATGTGATCGACATAATTGAGGCCGATACCGAAGACGTTTTTGCGTGGTTTCGGGATCGGCGCGAGAAGCCGAACATTTTCCAGGGGCCGCGCGACGCCAGCTGGTCGCCTCTCCGCACTTTCATCCAGCGCACGTTTCAGCGCGTTCAGCATATCTGGACCTTCGTCGATAAGGTCAAGCATTCGGTCTGGAAATGGAATGCCGAGTGCCGTGCCAAGCGCCGCTACATCGACAATCATATCGCCCTTGACGACACCGAGCCTTGCCGGTGCTTCGACACCTGCGCGATAGGTTGCAAGCTTCATTGGGTAGACTCCGATGTCTGAGGATCGTCCATGATTGGCTGGTTACCGTTGTTGTCGCCAAACGCTTCTTCGCGGTAAAGGCCGAGCGCCCGCATCACAGGCAGATCATTCAGGCAGAAGAGGCACGCATCGTCCGTATCAGACCCGTTTATGTGTTCATGCCATGACCAGGACGGCACACAAAAGATGTCGCGCTCCGACCAATCGTATCGTTTTCCGTTGATGATCGAATGCCCGTGTCCCTTCGCGACGTGATAAAGGAAGCTGCCAGTATGGCGGTGAGCACGGGTCGCCTCGCCGGGCCTGAGCATTTGCATGCTTGCGCCAAGGGTCTGCATAACAGGCCCCGATGTAACCGGGTTGATATATTCCATCATCACACCGTCAAAAGGAGACCCGTCGGTCGAAGCTGCAAATTTGGTGAGCGCTTCATAGGTGACCTCCCATTCGTATTTGAACATCGGGGAATAATCTTTCGACCATGGCGTGCCGGCCGGTGTCAGACCCGGATTGCCCCAGGTTCCTGTCATATCGTCAACGGGGTATCCCACAGCCTGTCGTAGATCGGGATGGACTTCATAGAAGTTCGCCTCAAGCGCGTTGACGAGTGGGATATCGAGGCCGTCCTGCCAAATACAGACGGTTCCATCGGCTTCCACGGCATGTTCATGCCAGGTGCCGTTGGGGGTGAGGACAAAGTCGTTCGCGCCAAGGGTCATCTTGTGACCATCGACGATTGTATAAGCACCCTCGCCTTCCATGATGAAGCGGATTGCCGATGCCGAATGCCGATGCGCCGAGGCGACTTCGCCTGGATTCATCACTTGCAAGCCGGCGTAAATCCATCCGACAGCAGCAGCCACATCGGCGCGACCTGGATTTTTCATGTAGATGACGCGGCGGCCAGCTTTTTCAGGGGTCACAAGATCGAGCGCCTTTAGAACATGGTCACGCAAATCGCCATATCGCCAGACAACCGGAACCGACTGAGACTTCGGTTCCCATGGCTCGATCTTGTTTGCTACGGTCCATAAAGCACCGGCGTCATAGGTTTCGAGCTCCTCGTAATAGGCGACGAGTTCGGGGGAATCCTCCACATTCGCGCGCCCGATTACGTCTTCCCGATAGGTGTCATGTCTGGACGACATCTCGCTCCTCCGTCTCTCCAGCCCTTGAGAACATTCAGTCTAGCGGGGGTCTTTCGGATTCGGAAGGCTTTCAAGGGAAGCGGGTGCTTAGACGATCTTCAGAGCTATTTGATGATACCGCGGCGAAGCGCGGTCGCAATCGCCTGTTCCCTCGTTCGCGTGCCAAGCTTGGTCTTGATCGAATTCAGGTGAAAATTGACCGTCGCGACGACCACATCCATTTTCTCGGCAATGTCCGTGTTCCGGTAGCCTTCTGCCAGCCAGAAGAGCACTTCGCGTTCCCGATCGCTCAAAGGATTTCTGCACGGTCCAGGTGCATAGCAAAATGTGAGCCCATCAGCATCGGAAAGCATTCCTGGCAGGAAGCATTGGGCAACGGCGGCTCCAAGACGCACGGCATCCGGCTCTTCTCCGATCAGGTCGGTTAGAGCGTCACGCTCTCCATTGATGCCAAGGTTGAGGCCGAATGCGTAATCGCGACGCTCGTTTCGAAATGGAAACAGCATGGATGACCGGATGCCAATTTCGCTCACCTCATCCAGCAGCGAGACGGATCGAACCGGGTCTTTCAGGTGATCCGTTCGGGTCGTCTCACGAGAGTACAGGAATGGCTGCCATTGGTTCACGATCCAGCCTGGAAAGGGATCAATCCGCTCATATTGTTCGCGCACATAGTGCCTCATGAATGAGGGATCCATGTTGCTGAAAATGCGCTCGACCGATCCCCGATCACTTCGAATGACGCCGTAGGTGACGGTGTCAAAGCCAAGCTTACTGAAATAGGATTCGGTCTCAGCCCAGATCTCGCCCGACGTTTGCGCATCGCAGAGCGTGTTAAAGAATTCCAACGTCCGGTCGTTCAACATGGCAATAAATGTAAGCTTGGTTTTCTGAAATCGGGTTTGTGACAGTTTGATATAGGTGTCAATACGGTGGTGTTAACCGTTCAACCGACAAACGCCGCAGAGTTTCGGATGGTCAGATCGCCTTGAGCGGGCTAAGGAAGGAATCGACGCACCCGCAATCCGGATAACCGTATTGTTTTGGCGTTCGAAATGGAGTTGTTGATCATGAAAGA
>JBCDCU010000254.1:0-5468 GCA_039181265.1 Pseudomonadota bacterium
TCGACTTTTCCCCGGCGCAGCAAATCCTCGGCAAGATGGGTCGTTATTCCGGTCCACTGGGCTCCCCTCTTGGGAGCAGCCAAACGAGCCCGCATCATCTGCCGGTAAACCCCGAAGTGGGTTTCATCTCTCCGACCGTCTTCCCGAGGGCGACCGTGCGTTACCGTTTCAAGCAACGGGTAATTTGGATTGAGGAACTGGCAGGCCCGTCCGCAGGCCTTCGCGTCCTCCGTCCGCGATAGCCCACAATCAGTGCACAACGCCCGGGGTTTTGCGTCCGCTAGGGGAGGCGCAAAGACGGGCTTCTTGTTGGCGATCACCGGATGTGGCGCATTCATGAGCATTATCCTCGCGGTCTTTCACGCGTGCGGCAATTGAGGATACTACCAAGCCGGGGCGAAGGATAATGCGAAAAAAGGGCGTCAGTTTGATGCCGCTCAGTTCCAAGGTCGGTTAGTCGGTGCTCATCGCCAAAACCCGGCTGATTTCTTTCAGCGACCGGCCCGATTGGCTGTGCCACTCATTGAAGGCTTCTTGAACCTTCTTCATGGCGCCTTTGGATGTTGCGGGCTTGTCGATTACCCCCTCAGCGATTAATCGCGCAGTCACGTCGCGAGACAACATGAAACTGTCGAGACCCATAAAACGGCAGAAGAACTGAGCCGTTGAGCCACCGAGCCTGGTGCCGCGCTTTTTGAGCGCCTCAAGAAGCTCCACATATGCACTGCTTGGAAAGCTCGTGAAATAGGCGGCCGCGCTGCCGTGGCATTCGGCAATCTCTGAAATAAATCGGGCGTTCTCCTGAACGGCGCGGATCTTTACGCCATTTCGCACAATGTCCTTGTTTGAGAGAAGCCGCTCGAAATCTTCATCGTTTAAGAACGCGCAGCGTGCCACATGGAAGTTGTCGAACGCGGCTTCAAAACCTGGCCATTTCTTTTCGATGACTTTCCAGCTGAAACCTGCCTGAAAGATGCACTTCGTCATCATCGACAGCCAGCGATCGTCGGGGATTGTGAGCAACTGGTCTTTTTCGAGCGGCGGCTCAAGCAGATCTTCGAGTGCTTCGGGTCCGCCTTTGCGGGATGCTGCCAACTGATAGATTTCGTCGAAAGGTCTCATTATCTTCTCTCGAATCAGCGATTTGCGCGTCCAGCCAACACATGTGTGGATGCTGTCGTCGACTGCGTAGTATTACGAGGCCGTCCTGTTTGAGGGACAGCCCCATGGCACCGGCTGGAAATTCGGCCCTCCCGCCGGGATTTTTGTTGCCTGAACTGACCAATATCACCAAGGTCGCGCGACAAGACGGTCAAGTGAGGTGCTTCCTATGCTCTATCTTACCATTGCAATTATTGCAGAAATTATCGGATCGACCGCTCTTAAGGCGGCAAATGGCTTTACCAATCTTCTTCCTTCAGTCATCGGCTTTGCGGGCTTTGGTGTTGCGCTTTTCTTCTTCGGTCTTGCGATCAAGACGATCCCGCTCGGTATCGCTTATGCGATCTGGTCGGGTATTGGAATTGCTTCCCTCACGGTCATCGGCTTGTTCATCTTCAAGCAATCGGTCGACCTTCCGGGGCTTGTTGGAATTTGCTTGATTATCGCCGGTGTCTTGGTCATCAATACGCTCTCAAGTTCTGTACACTAGTGAACAGTAGTCTCCTGATGGTGAGGAAAGGGGAAGGAAAATGAGCGCGAATACGGCTGATGTCATTGTGATCGGGGCGGGGGTGATTGGAGCTGCCACGGCGTTTGAACTCGCAAAGCTCGGTTACAAGACGCTGAGCGTAGATCGTAACACCCAGGCCGGTCACGGATCGACCGCTGGTTCCTGCGCCATCATCCGCATGCATTATTCGACGTTTGATGGAACTGCATTCGCCTGGGAGGGCTATCACTACTGGCGCGATTGGCGCGAATACCTTGAACTCACCGGCGATGTCGATCTCGCGACGTTCCGGGAAACCGGTTGCCTTGTCATGAAGACAGAGCAAAACGGGTACCTGGAAAAGCATATGCACTATTCCGCTGAACTCGATTGCCCTTTTGAGGAATGGGATAGCGGCAAAATCACAGAGCGATTGCCAATCTACAGTCTTGAGAGTTTTCATCCGGCAAAGGCGAAAGACGATCCGGATTTTGGAAAACCAAATGGTTCTGCCGTTCGTGGAGGGGTTTTTTGGCCGAATGGCGGTTACGTCACGGATCCGGCCCTGTCGGCTCAAAACCTTGCCGATGCCGCGCGCGGTAAGGGCGCGAACTTCCGGCTTGGGGAAACGGTTAGCGAGATCCTGCAGGCGGGTGGCCGCGTGAAAGGCGTTAAACTTGCAAGTGGTGATGAGTTGCATGCACCGGTGGTCATCAATGTTGGGGGGCCTGCGTCCTCGTTCATTAACGAGATGGCTGGTGTGCTTGATGATATGACCATTTCGACCCGGCCACTTCGCCAGGAAGTTGTGCACGTTCCTGCCCCAGAGGGCTTTAACTTCGAGACGGACGGGATGGTTGTTTCAGACAGCGATATCGCCGTCTATTGCCGCCCGGAACATGGCAACAATATTCTGGTCGGCAGTGAGGACCCGCCCTGTGACACGCACCAGTGGGTTGAGACGGACACCGATTATGACCGGAGCTTCACGGATCAGTGGACGGTTCAGGCCATGCGCTATGGTCAACGTGTCCCGAGCCTCGGTATTCCGCAGCAATCGCGCGGCGTCGTCGATCTTTATGATGCTTCGACCGATTGGATTCCGATCTACGACCGGTCAAGTTTGCCGGGCTTTTACATGGCCTGCGGGACGAGCGGCAATCAGTACAAGAATGCTCCGATTGCGGGAAAAATGATGGCGGGAATTGTCCAATATTGCGAGGACGGGGCTGACCATGACACGTCACCCCTTGCCTTCCACATGCCTTACATCGATCGCACGATCGATACAGGCTTTTATTCGCGCAAACGTCCGATCAATGAGGAATCGAGTTTCTCGGTTCTCGGCTAGACGCTCGGGTTAGGCTGCGAAAAAAGACGGCAGGTGTTCGCTGAGCCGTGGTCCAAGGCGTAAGGGTTCGATCGCATTGGCAAGGCCCGTATCATCGTCGATTTCGACGGCGACGCCGCAGAGTGTCGCCGGTCCTTGGGCTGCTTCCATACGCTCGCCCGGTAGTTTGGTCAGGAAGCGCTGGAGCGGTGGCTCTTTCCCCATGCCAATGGAGCTGTCGTAGTCGCCGGTCATGCCGACATCGGAGATGTAGGCGGTGCCGCCATTGAGAATCTGATGGTCCGCTGTCGGAACATGTGTATGCGTTCCAACCACCAGCGATACGCGACTGTCAGTGAAGTGCCCCATGGACACTTTTTCGGATGTTGCCTCAGCATGGAAATCGATCACGATGGCGTCGGCCTGTTCGCTGAGCGGACACGCCGCCAGAGCCTCGTTGACGGTCCGAAACGGGTCGTCAAGCGTTGGATGCATGAAGAGATGGCCCATAACATTCATGACCATGACCCGCGCTCCGTTTCGAGCCGTAAAGAGCCCCGATCCGCGCCCCGGTGTGCCGGCTGGGAAATTCGCCGGACGCAGAAAATTATCATAGCGCGAACAGAACTCGAGCGCTTCACGCTGATCCCAAACATGGTTTCCGGTTGTTACAACATCCACACCGCAATTGAGGAAGAATGTGTGGATGTCTTCCGTGATGCCAAAGCCCCCCGCCGCATTCTCGCCGTTGAGTATGACGAGATCTATTGCGTGATCCGCAATGAGGCCGGGTAACCGCTCTTCCACGATCGCGCGACCGGACCGTCCTACTACATCACCGATGAACAAAAGCCGCATCAGCCGTTACCTTCTCAATCGTCGTTGGCGGGTCCGGAGTGAGATCGCCGTTCCGGCTTTATCGGCCCCTCATGGGTTACAATAAGATCAAGCCGCCAGTCGTGGGGCTCTTGAGGCACCAATGGCACCTCCTGCAAAGCGAATGCAAGGCCAGCCTTAAAGGGCGGTTTTCCCTGGGCTGCAAGTGCATCAATGGCTCGGTCATAAAAGCCGGCGCCATAACCGATCCTGCCTCCGTATGTATCGAATACACTTAATGGGATGAGCATCACATCGGGATCAACCCGTGCTGCGTTCGGGGAGGGACCCTTGGTGCCAAATCCCGCATCAATGAGGTCTTCGTCGTTGCGATACTCGCGAAACTCGAGCGTGGTCCGGTTCAAAACAACAGGAAGAGCGAGGCGGGCGCCGCGGTCACGCAGTGCATGCATAACAGGACGTGGGTCGATTTCGCTGTTGATCGGCCAGAACCCCGAAACTGTCTTGCCTGACACTGGCCCGGCAGCAGCTTCTATGGCGTCGGCAAACCCAGCAAGGTCATCGCTGCATTTCTCACGATAAGGACGGCGCAATTGATCGCGCGCTGTCAGGGTGCGAACCCGCAATTCCGTTTTGAGCGCCCGTATGTCCTGATGATTATTTCCAGCGTTTTCCATATCGGATCGATCTTATGCCGGGAAATTGTAATCGTGGCTCAATCGGGACAGGTGCTTTCTGGGTCAGATCTAGGCCAAACGATCCATGCGGATAATAGGTAAGAGGGAGCCGCGGCGACCGTCGGATTTTTTTCGATCCCGAGAACCTACAAAGTAGGTGGGCGCCGTGATGCGAAGACCCACGAGCCTAGGCAGTGACAGCTCCCGTTCGGATCGGTAAGGCCCCGGGGATTGAGTAATCCAGACGCGAAGCGCAGCTCCCGGTCATCATATAGGGGCAATCCTGACCGGGCACCATAGGGTTGCGGCAATCTTCAGTGCGTTTGCGGCACTGTTGTGTTGAGAAAGACTCATTTTGAGCTGAGGCTGGAGGCCTTTTATCCTAACGCGGAGGTTCCGGATGAACGCAGAGCAACATCCTGTTTGAGTTTTTCCGCCATATTGTCAATGCGTTCGACAACTTCGGATAGGGCACCGGAAAGCGTTTCTTCGGTTGACTGATACCGCTCTATCAAGGCTTTACGGTTTTCCTTCAAAGACGCGACTTCTGCTTCGAGCGCCCGGTTTTGCCGTTCCATTTCGCTGTGTTCGTCGGCGATCATGATGCCTGCCATGATTGCAAGGCGCAGGTCGCCAATCTCACCGAACCCGCCCTTCAGATTCTGAATGGCTGAATCGAGTTTCACGGCAAGGGCACGCAAATGCTCATCCTGGCCTTCATCACAGGCCATGCGGTAAGTTTTCCCGTCTATTACTACGCTCACATGGGCCATGATCCGGCCTTTGCCCTACCTTTTCGAAGAATTCTTTTCCAACACAGTGCGAATTTGGTCCATTGCCGTGACCAACCGACGGGATACTTCTTTATTGGCGTCTTCCAGCCGCGCCGCCTTTGCTTCGACTTTATCGAGCGATTGGGCGAGGCGGGATCTATCAAGCATCATGTTGGACATTTCGCCGTCAAGCGATTTCA
>JBCDCU010000255.1:0-5465 GCA_039181265.1 Pseudomonadota bacterium
AAACCGGTTTGCGCCGCTTGCCCGGACCGCGGCATAAGCCGGGTGAGCATTGCGTAAATCAGGCAAAGCACGAAAGAGACTGCGAGGATGAGCCGAAACTCCCACGCTTCTTCCATACTTGCCCTTGCAAACGAGCCTCGGGGCTTCTGTTTCAACAAAGACATTGCTGTGTTTCCTCTCCTGAACCGCAAGGTAAAACCGCCATCTAGGCTGCCCTCCCCTGCATGATCTGGTCGTGAGCGCCCCGAACACGCTCGACCGTTACGCGCTGTGCCCCCGCACCGCGCGTCGCTGCTTCTGCAGCATCCCGCAGCCTCTTGACTGCGGAAATCCTGATGAGAATGGGAAGGCTTTCGGCGATCTCATCGAGAAGATCGCGCGCATCATCGTCCCATATCAAAGCCTTGTCCTGCCTGGCTGGCGTCGCCTCGACGCGGTCGAGGTCGCTTTCCAGCGGCAAAATATTGAAGAGCGCATCAAAGAGGCCATTGCAGACCTCCTGCACCAGATAGCTTGCTCCCTGATACCCCATGAAGGGTGTCCCGGTGTGGCGGCGGATAATCGCGCCCGGGAAGGAGGCCGGAATATAGATCGAACGGGCGCCCTGATCGGCGAGATACATCCGCTCGTTATAGGAACCGAATACGATCAGCGGAGTATTCTCGGAGATCGCATTCTTAACGGTGGCGTTATCCGGCTTAACGCCAGCCGAGCGTGCATAAGCGAAGGTGCAAGGCAGGCCGAGATCGTCTTCGAGATACTGGCGCACACCGCGAGCATAGGTTTCGCCAGCGACAATACCGAAGCTCGCAGTTCCGAAGAAATCCTGGGTGACAGACCGCCAGAGGTCCCACACCGGCTTCAGCGTCGTGTGTTTTTCGCGTTCGATGAACGGTTCAGGATCAAGGCCCGTGAGTTCGCCCAGCGCGCGCAGGAAACTGGTAGTCGAATGAATACCAATCGGCGCCTGTAGATAAGGACGCTCAAGCGCCTCACAGAGCAGGCGTCCATATTCCCGGTACATGCAGATATTGACGTCAGCGTTGGCAAGCTTTGAAACATCAGCAAGATGCGAGGTGAGCGGGAAGACCATATTGATCTCGGCGCCGATCCCCTCGACAAGACGGCGAACCTCGTGAAGGTCCGAAGCCTGGTTGAACATGCCGTAGGCCGGTCCGATAATGTTGACCTTGGGTGCTTCGCCGTCCTTGCGTTTGCGCGCGGGTACCCGACCTTTTTTCGGACCATATTCTGTCCAGAGCCATTTCAAGGCCCGGTCGGCACTCTGCCACTGGTCTTCGTCAATCGTGCGTGGCAGGAAGCGCTGCACATTCGCGCCCTCAGGCGTTACACCGCCACCGATCATTTCAGCGATCGATCCGGTAACAACAACGGCAGGCAGGTTCGGGTCAAGCACGGCACGCGCCCGCTTCATTGCGGTTTCAGTGCCGGTCTGGCCAAGTTCGTCTTCCCCAAGGCCCGTGACAACAATCGGGAGTTCGTGCGGCGGCAGCGCATCGGTATAATGGAGAACCGATGTGACGGGGAGATTCTCGCATCCGACTGGACCATCAATAATAACCTGAAGGCCCTTGATCGCTGTAAAAACGTAGACCGATCCCCAATAACCGCCAGCTCTGTCGTGATCGAGGATCAGCATCCGACTGCCTCCCCTGCATCAACCGCATTCTTTGCCTTTGCGGCACGGTTCGCGAATTTTCTGGCAAAGGCCTCGTTATCCTGTGGGACATCTTCCCAGACACCGCTCGCATGTCCGGTGCCGACGCCTTCGAAGAAATCCGTCATCCTTTCAAAGCGCGCTTTGTTTCCGATTGCCGCATTCACAACGTCGGCAAGCGATCCAGCGCCCGCAACGCCCATGAGCGGTCGAGCTGAAATGAGATTGGTGAAGTAAAGGCCAGGAATCGCCTTTTCTTTAGCCTTTTGAACGACCGGTGTCGTGCCGATCGCAAGGTCGGGCTTGAAGGCCTCCATCGCCGCGCAATCGTTCTCAAGCGACGCGCGGTACTGCACCTCAACACCCCGGGAGGTCAGCCACTCAAGGTCAGCCTCTGAGTAAGGCGTTTTCGGACAGGCTGTACCGACGTAAGGCACCTCTGCGCCGCTCTCGATGAGGAGACGCGCGACCAGGAGTTCCGAGCCCTCGTAGCCGGAAAGCGTGATCCTGCCTTTAATTGGTTTTGCAGAAAGTGCGCCCCTGATGGCTGGCAAAATGGCAGCTTTCGCCTGGTCGATTGCAGCCTCGGACACATTACAAGCGCGGCCAATGGCAGAAAGCCAATCGGCCGTTCCCTCGACACCGACCGGCGCGGAGCCGACAATCTGCCTGCCAGCTTCGCGGAACTCGCGGAAGCTTGCCGTATAAAAAGGATGAATTGCGGAAACGGCGGCACAATCCAAAGCGGCATAGAGTTCGCGCCACTCACGGGTTGGCACGACAGGCCCTGCAGCTAACCCAAGGGGTTCCAGCATCCGGCCGATGATGACCGGATCAGCAGGGAACATTTCTCCGACGAGCGTGACGGTCGGTTTGCCATCATTGGCGGCATGGTTTCGTGGTGCCTGCACCGGCCCCGCTGCAGCTTCCTGGCGCGCATAGGCAAGCATGGCGCCCGCCAGAATGTCTTTGGCTTCCGCGTGGGTTGGAACACCGAAGCCTGGAACATCAATCCCGATGATCCTGACACCATTGATTTCTTTCGGCAAAATCTGTAGCGGCACGCCCGACGCGGTTGGCACGCAGAGGTTCGTGACTACGATCGCATCATAGCGCTCTGGATCGGCCATCTCATGGACGGCATCACGAATGTCTTCGAAGAGCTTGCCGGTCACAAGAGATTCGGAATTGAACGGCACATAGCCGACGGAGCGCCGTGCACCATAAAAGTGGGATGTAAATGTCAGTCCGTAAACGCAGCAGGCCGAACCGGAGAGGATCGTCGCAGTTCGCCGCATGCGAAGCCCGACCCGAAGCGATCCGAATGCCGGGCACATACTTTGCGGCTGGTCATGCGGACCTTGCGGATAATCGTCTTGATAGCGCTTCAGGATATCGGATTTACCGGCCTTTTCGGCAGCCTCACGCATCAGCGCGGCACCACCATGGCACCCGCCTCCTGTGTCAGCCAACTCTTGAGCTGTTTCGCCAGCGGCGCGCGCGGCATCAATCTCAGCAGAGTTCGTCAACTCACCGGCGACGTCATAAGCGACTTCCGGCGTGCTGTCTTTCTCGCTATCTGATGGCCGCTGCCCTTCCATTATTCCTTCTCCCCTCACGCCTTGTCGTAGATGACTTCAAGAGAGGGTTTGTTGAGTGTTGCCGCGTCGCACATATCGTCGATCGTTGCGGGCTCGAGGACGAAATCGGCCCCGGTCTCATCGCTTGAAAAGAGGCCAAGAAGGCCATCCTGATCGAGTGAGGCGGGCAAGACCGGCTCAGCCGAAATCATGTTCTGCGAGAGTTCATCAAAGAGCGGTCCCCATTCGCTCTCGGGATAGCCGATGATTTGATAGTTCGCGCTTTTGCGGCGGATATCTTCGTTCTGGGGAATTGCTGCGAGGACCGGAATGCCAACGGCTTTAGCGAACGCCTGCGCTTCACCCGTGCCGTCATCCTTGTTGATGAGCATGCCCGCCACGCCAACATTGCCGCCAAGCTTGCGGAAATATTCCACCGCAGAGCAAACATTGTTTGCAACATAAAGCGATTGAAGGTCGTTCGATCCGACGACGATCACCTTCTGGCACATGTCGCGTGCTATCGGCAGGCCGAAACCACCGCAAACGACGTCGCCAAGGAAATCGAGGAGCACATAATCGAAATCCCAGTCATGGAAGCCAAGCTTTTCCAGGATTTCGAAACCGTGGATGATGCCGCGCCCACCACAGCCGCGCCCGACATCCGGTCCGCCAAGCTCCATCGCAAAGACACCGTCACGCTTGAAGCAGACGTCGGAGATTGTCACATCTTCGCCAGCCGCTTTCTTCTTTGATGAGGTTTCAATGATTGTCGGACAGGACCGTCCACCGAAGAGCAGCGACGTCGTATCGCTTTTTGGGTCGCAACCGATGAGAAGGACCTTCTTGCCCTTCTGCGCGAGCATGTAAGAGAGGTTTGCAAGCGAGAAGCTTTTCCCGATACCGCCCTTGCCGTAAATCGCAATGATCTGCGTTTCCTTCTTGACCGGTCCCGTGTGGACAGGATCGGGCTCGACTGAGGCTTCCTCCCTTAAACGCTCGGTCGAGTCTGCAACTTCGTGCGCCTCCTCGGAAATGCGATGCAGGTCTTCAATCATGAACAGCGCCTCCAATCGAGGATCATTTTCAGGCAGCCCGCATCATTGAAGGCTGTATCGTAGGCCGAGACCGCATCGAGCGCGTCACAGGTATGGGTGATCAGGCCGTCGAGCGGCAGGCGGCCGCTTGCGATCAACTGAATGACGTCTTCCAGGTCCTGTGGTTTCCATTCAGCTGCGATCCGAAATCGCGCTTCTTTCATGAAGGCGGGCGGAAACGCGAAGCTCAGGGGATTAGAGTAAAATCCGGCAAGAACGATTTCGCCGTTGCGCGCAAGGACCGAGACCGCTCGGTCGATGATGCCGCTGTCACCGCTCACATCATAGATGCTTCTGTAGTCACGGCGCTCATCCTGATCCGGATGAATAACGCGGTAGCCGTAATTCGTCGCCATCCGCTCCGGCGCAAGCTCCCAAACCGTTGGGACACCCCCGCCAAGCGCTGTTGTTAACCGGGCCATTAGCCGACCCAAGACACCATGACCAACGATCAGATCGGGCAATACGGCATCTCGCATGGCGAGCGCATGATAGGCAGTTGCGGCCAGTGCCAGCAAAGTCCCATTCACCCCGAGGTCATCCCTAATCACAGTCGTCCGAGCGCCAGGGACAACGATCTTTGCGGCAGCTCCACCGAAAAGGCCGTGGACTTTGCCATAGCAACGAGCACCAGGCACAAAAACCTGATCGCCAGCGGAGCGGCCTGAATTCGAGCCAGCCTGACGGACGACCCCGACTGCTTCATAGCCTGGTACGAGTGGATACCCCATCCCTGGGAAAGGCGGCATTTTACCGGTGAATAAGAGCCGTTCTGTGCCGGTGCTGACACCGCTCCAGGTGACGTCAACAACCACATCGTCATCGCACGCCGGAGCTAGATCGACCTCACTTAAGCCCAGCTTTTCTGGCTCTTCAAGAACAACGGCAAGCGTTTGCATCACTATGGCGGGCGCTAACCCTACCTCCCCTCGAAATCGGAAAACCCGATTAAAATCCAGCATCTATGCCTGTCAAAATAATTTGACACAAACTATTGCCTAAAAAATCGACACTAATACTTATCCATTAGTAATGAGTGCGCTGGTCAGCATCGGACTGCGGGTCTTCAGAACACGGAATTGGCGGAAGCCAGCCGTCTTCAACAACGCA
>JBCDCU010000256.1:0-5453 GCA_039181265.1 Pseudomonadota bacterium
AATGTGGTCCGGGGTGTCTTGATTTCACAGACACTATTGCTCACGCCACGGTCAACACCGAGTTCCCCTTATGTGAAGAAAATGTGAGCAAGTACTGCGCGCAGCAAAGCTCAGGACAGACGGTCTTGGAGATATCGCTTATCGGAATCTTCAATCACAATCGCACCTGCCAGTCTTTCGTAATATTCGACTGGTCCGGCTGCTCCGATGATTGCATAGGCATAGCCTTTCGCGGCGAGCCCATCGAGCGCGGCTTGAAGAAGAGCAGCTCCAATCCCACGGCCGCGCCAGGCTTCAAGAACGCCCGTTGGTCCGAAAAAGCCCGGGCCGCTGCAATCGAAGCACGCGAATCCGGCGACCTTTCCATCGTCTACGGCGATCAGGGAGCCGATTGGGGTCATTTGCGCCCCACGCGTAAATTCGTCAGCCCAGAAGTCGGCAAAGGCCTCGCCGACAGTCTTCGCCACATACGAGATTTCGTGGGGGCGGACCGGTCTGATGATTATGCCATCCGGCAGATCGATCCGCGTTTGCGGACGGTCATAGAGTTTGACGAGAAGATCAGGCACTACATTTTCTCGACAAGATCGTCGATCAGATTGGTGGCAACAGCGACTTTCGAGGGTGTAAATGTTTCGCTTTCGAGGATTGAGGATACGGTTTTTGTAACCTGCTCGATCCGAGCCGCGTTTGCTTCTTTCCATGCAGTTGCCGGATCATCGGTCTTCTTGAGCGAAAGCGCTTCGAGCGTAATAGCCCGGTGCGCGCTGGCGAGTTGGAAACGCGTGCGTTCGAGTGCCAGTCCCTCGTAATAGTCGGTGACGTCGATCATCCGGGCACAATGCTCGATCCTGCCGATCTGGAACATTCCGGCAATCGCGAAATAGGTTCGAGCAGTATCGATGAGCGGGCGCTTAGCCCGCTCACTCACTGCAATAATACCGGGCACCGTTCCCAGGATCGGCAGAAGCGCAATGTCGGTTGCAAGATCGGCTGGAACCTTTGCCTGAAGAAAGCTTTTGCGATTGCGTTCGAATGTCCGCAACAGATATTTCGGCAGCATCTCGACGATTTCCGCTTTGAGCGCCTTCACGCCCTTTGCAATAGGTGCGATCGATGTTTCGAGACCTTGATCAAGATCGAGGGATCGAAGGATGTTGACGGTCTGCCCGAGCAGCAGGTTTTGGACTGCTGCATAAAGATCGAGTTGAACCTTGCCTGCAATCTTCGTGTCGAGGGCGTCGATGCGGGCATTGAGATCCTGCATGACAAAGGCGTCACGAACGACGATGTAAGCCCGCGCGATGTCGACAGTCGATCGGCCGGTCCGGTCAGTGACGCGCTCCAGGTAGGTTGCGCCGCCCCGGTTGATCATGGTGTTCGAAATCTGGGTTGCGATGATCTCGCGTCCCAGCCGATGGCCCCTGATTTCGTCCGCAAAGTCCTTTTGCATCTTCTTCGGGAAATAGCGCATCAATTCCCGTTCGAGGTAGGGATCGTCGGGCAGGTCACTTTCGATGAGATCGTCAAAGAGTGTGATCTTGGCGTAGGCGAGAATAACACCGATCTCCGCACGGGTGAGGGGCTCGTTGTTTTGTCTTCGTTCATCGAGGGCTTGATCACCGGGCAGGTCTTCGACGGCTCTATCAAGCAGACCACGCGCCTCAAGGTCCTGCATGTAGCGGGCCTGATGACCGAAATCCTCCCATCCGCGGACTTCGGTCAGCGAGATTGAGAGCGACTGTTGATAATTGTTGCGAAGGCAGAGCGCCGCAACGTCGTCGGTCATCGATTCAAGGATCTTGTTTCGCTTCTTCAGATCAAGTTTGCCCGTCCGCATGGCGCTGCCGAGCGCAATCTTGATATTGACTTCAACGTCCGATGAATTCACGCCCGCTGAGTTGTCAATTGCATCGGAATTGCACCGTCCACCCCGCTTGTTGAACGCGATGCGTGCGCGTTGGGTCATGCCGAGATTGGCACCCTCGCCAACGACTTTCGCGCCAAGATCGGCAGCCGCGATGCGGATCGGATCGTTCGCGCGGTCGCCGGCGTCGGCGTTCGTCTCCAGTGGGCCGCGAACATAAGTGCCGATTCCACCGAACCAGAAGAGTTCGACGTTTATCTTGATGATCGCCTGCATCAGCTCGACCGGTGTCATTGCCGATTTCTTGACATTGAGAAGCTTCTGCATCTCGCGTGTCAGCGGGATCGATTTTGCCGCTCTAGAAAAGATGCCGCCGCCCTCTGAAATCAGGGATGTGTCGTAGTCGTTCCAGCTTGACCGGCCCAAATCAAACACCCGTTTGCGTTCGTCCCAGCTCTTTGCAGGGTCCGGGTCCGGATCGATGAAAATGTCGCGATGATCGAAGGCTGCGACCAGTTTGATCGCCTTTGACAAAAGCATTCCATTTCCGAAGACGTCGCCCGACATATCGCCGATACCGGCAACCGTGAACGGCTCCGTCTGGATATCCTTGTCCATCTCACGGAAGTGGCGCTTCACGGCCTCCCAGGCGCCGCGCGCCGTAATGCCCATTTTCTTATGGTCGTAGCCAGCCGACCCGCCTGACGCGAAAGCGTCATCGAGCCAGAAATCGTAGTCCGCACTGATCCCGTTTGCCGTATCGGAGAACGTCGCCGTTCCCTTGTCTGCCGCGACCACAAGATAGGGATCGTCGTCTTCATGGCGGATCACCTTTTTCGGATGAACCACATCATCCCCGTCGAGATTGTCCGTCAATTCCAAAAGATTGGAGATGAAGATTTTGTAAGCATCGCGTCCGGTTTCAAAAGCAACGTCGCGGCTCATTTGCGGTGTCAGCTTTTTGGGAACAAAGCCGCCTTTGGATCCCACGGGAACAATGACGGCATTCTTGACCTGTTGGGCCTTCACGAGACCGAGAACCTCCGTGCGGAAGTCTTCCGGTCGGTCGGACCATCGCAAACCGCCGCGTGCGACCTTTCCAAACCTCAGGTGGAGACCCTCGACACGCGGACTGGTCATGAAGATTTCCCGGAACGGTCGAGGCTCGGGGAGCCCCTCAATCTCGCGTGGTGCGAGTTTCAGGGATACTTCCGGGATTGCCATACCGTCTGCCGTGCGCTTGAAGAAGTTGGTTCGAACCGTCCCCATAATGACATCGCGGAAACGGCGCACGATTTGGTCTTCATCAAGACTTGTTACCTGATCGAGCGCGTGATCGATGGCTTCAGAGAGGGTCTTTTGCGCTTTGTCCCTCGCTTTTGCAGCGGGATCGAAACGAGCATGGAACAGGTCAACGAGCTTTCCTGCGATTTCAGCATTCTTGTTGAGCGCTTCCCACATATAGTGCTGGCTATACGTGACCCCGATCTGCTGCAGATAGCGCGATATGGTTCGCAGCAAGGCTACATCTCGCCAGACGAGCCCTGCGTTCAAGATGAGCGCGTTGTAACCGTCGTTGCCGGTCCTGTCCTGCCAGATGGCAAGAATTGCATCGCTCAAACGGTCCTTGATCGCAGAAAGATCGATGTCGTCTCCCGTTGCGCTCAAAAGGGTCATATCGTGCAGATAGCGTGCTGGGCCGTCCATCGGCGCAATTTTGTAGGTCCGCTCGTTAATCACCCGGAAGCCGAGATTTTCGAGAAGCGGCACACGCTGCGACAGTTCAATCGGTGAATCGAGATGGAAGACTTTAAGACCAATGCGTGCCCCGTCCATGTCGTCACGGCGATAAATGTCAACCGCTATCACATCGGGAGAGGTGAGGGTTTCGCAGATACCAAGGTCGTTCAGCGCTTCGGCCGGTGAATAGGCTTCTCGGTAAGCTGCTGAAAAAGCATTCAGGTAGGGATTGGCGAGTTCGGTCTTTTCCGCTGTTGCAAGAAGCCTCGATAAACGATCCGGCCAGGTTGAGACGATTTCCTCAATCCGTGCTTCCAAATCAGGGCGATTGACATCCGGTTGCTCTTCGGTTTCGCGACGAACGATGAAATGGACGCGGGCAAGGAGACCTTCCGGGAAACCCGGATAAAAGGCAGAGACCGATCCATTGTAGACATTCGACAAATGCTCACCGATACGGATACGGACATCGGTGTTGTAGCGGTCGCGCGGCACGAAAACGATGACTGAAACATAGCGGTCGAATTTGTCCCAGCGCGGCAGGACCCGGACCTTCGCCCGCCCGTCAAGAGCCAGAACTGCAAGAGCGAACTCTTCAAGGAGATCTTCGGCGATCTGGAAGAGCTCGTCGCGCGGATAACTCTCCAGAACATTCCAGAGTGCCTTGCCCGAATGGCTGTTTGCATCAAAGCCGGACCGCTTGATGATGTTGTTTGCCTTATGACGCAGATAGGGAATCGCCATAATGGAGCGGGCGTAGACTGTTGACGTGAAGAGGCCGACGATCCGCAACTCACCGGTCAGCATGCCGGTTGCGTCATAGAGTTTGACGCCGATGTAATCCATGTGGATGCGCCTGTGGACGCGGGATTTGACATTGGCTTTGGAAATGATCAGCGGGTCCGCGCTCGTCATGAATTCGCGAATTTCCGGTGTGATTTCGACAAGTTCGTTGCCGCGTTTCAGAACATGCACATCCGGGTTGCGCAAAATGCCAAGACCGCTGCCCTTGACCGGTTGAACAAAGCGGTCCGCAGTGTCGTCGTAGCGCATTTCCCGAAGGCCCAGAAACGTGAAATTGTTGTCCGTTAGCCATTCAAGAAATTGTACCGCCTCTGCGAGCTGTGTCACTTCGATCGGGGGCGGGTTGGTTTTGTAGTGCCGGATCGTGCTTTCAAGCCGATCCGTCATCTTGCGCCAGTCGCGTACAATGCCGCGCACATCCTTTAGAAGGCTGGCAAGGGCAGCCTTGACGACCCGAATCTCAGCGGCTGGAATTTCCGGGATATGGATATGCAGAACGCTTTCCCGGTTCCGTTGGACATGCGTTTCTGCGCTGAAGAGTTCCGGTGTTTTTTTGAGGACGCCCTGTTCATCGCGTTCAACGGCGAAGATCGGGTGGACGATCAGCAGGATTTCATGGCTGAGTTCGCGCATCTCTGGAATAACCGAATCAACCAGAAACGGCATGTTGTCGTTGACGATGGTTATGGTGGTGAGTTTAAGCGCGCTCGCCTTGAACCCGGCACCTTCAACAGTGTGACTCCCAAATTGGACGATTGGGGTACCTGGTTTGCGTTTCGTCATCGCCTTGTAGGTCGATGAAGCAAAGGCCGCCAGGTCTTCGGCGTGATACCGGTTTATGTCCTCTGCAAGACCATGGGAAAAAAGTTCATCCGCAAAGCGACCAAGGTCCTTATCCTTCTCGGCAAGATGATCGGCTGCTTCGGCAATTCGGTTCTTTCTCAGCTCTTCGTGATCGAGCATGCCCCTGTCCTCCAATGCAAATAAGGCCATTGCCTTATGAATTTGCCCTCGGCGCAAACTGTGGTGCGGAAGGGCCGAT
>JBCDCU010000257.1:0-5423 GCA_039181265.1 Pseudomonadota bacterium
CCCAATCGCTGAGGGGCCGTTCGCACCGGGCCTTTCGGCAGACTTGGAAAAGGAAGGCCGCTTCTTCAGACGGTGTCTCGCCCGATGGCGCACCGGGGTCGCTCGATACCTGTTCGCAAGCCAGGGCGACGATGATCATGCGATCGAACGGGTCAGCGAGCTTGCAAGCAGCATTGGCCTTCATCCCATACAGACAGGCCCTTTAAAAAACAGCCGTTATCTGGAAGCGATGGCCCATCTCAATATCGCCATCGCAGTCGGGCAAGGCGGCGGAACAAACGCCGCGTTCATCTACCACAGTGCATGAGAATTTCAGTCAGACTCAGAGGTTTGGCGGGCACAAATCGCTGGCAAGGGGCCGCCGGAAGCGGCCCCTTGTTTGTTACTCCGTTGGCTGCTCCACCAGAGTGAAGCCGCCTGGTCCGGCCCCATGATCAAGAACGGAAAAATCTCCATCCTTGGCAACAATGAAATGCGGCACGCCAGCTTCTGTGACGAAGAACGTGCCCGCCGGATAGCCGACAAGCGCACTTTCATCGAAGACCTCGCCGATGCCGACATAGACGGTGCCGGAGGTCACCCATGTCGTGAGCGTGTTCGGATGCGTGTGGGGCGGGATGACCGCTCCCTCTTTCGCCCGCGCATGGGTTGCATAAAGCCCCGGCGCTTTAACATTGCCGTAAACCGTTGCCGTCTCGACGAGATCGCTCACCGGCGGTTTGCGGTAGTCGGCTTTGTCCAAATCAATGATGTAATGACTGTCGTGTGCTGCAGCCGGGGTCGCTATTGCAAGAGCGCATAAGATGAGCGTGGTTCTCATGACGGGTGTCCTCCTTTCCTCTGAGGGCGTCATTGAGACGTCGTTTCGAAGAGCCATTTCGCGAGGGCCGCTGCAACGGCCTCGGGCGCTTCTTCCTGCAGGGCATGGAGACCGGGCCCCACACCTGCGACGCTCACATTCTTTGCGTTTTCCGTGTTCCAGCGCGCCAAAGTTTCGGGATAAAGGCGACCGGGTTCGGCATAAAGAACGAGCTTCGGGACATCGCTTGAGGTCCACCAGGCAACGCCTTTTTCGTAAAGCGTTTGGACTCCCTCCGGTTCGCCGCCGATTGGAAGGGAACGAGACATTTCAAGCAAAGGCTGGCGCGCTTCCGGCGTTCCAAAAGGCCGGTCATATTCGGCGCGCGCCGCACCAGGCAACGGTTCCGCAGTCATGGTCGGCAGGATTGTGTCCAACCAGAAATTATCCTGCAACACATTCTGTTCGGCGTTCTCCTCACGGAGCGCGCGAAACATGGCCCCGACCCGCTCGGGCAGTTGGTCGTAGGTCGGGCGTGGATAAACCGGCGGCATCGCACCCTCAAACTGGGCAAAGCCTGTGACATTATCCGGGTTTTCACCAGCATATATGAGCGCGATGCCGGCACCCCAGTCATGGCCGACGAGGGTGACGTCAGAAACCTTTAAGGCATCCAGAAACGCCTTCAGGTGGCGCGCCTGATCGTCGACCCCGTAAAGCCCTTCACCGGCTGTGCTGTCACCGAACCCGGCAAGATCCGGCGCAATCAAACGGTAGTCCCCTTTTGGAAGGGCCGCCGTCACATTGCGCCAGATGTAAGAGGAGAACGGCAGACCATGGACGAACACGACCGCTCGTCCTTCTGGGTTACCGGTCTCGACATAGGCAATGCGGGCCTCCGACGTTTCGATGAACTGTTTTTCCGGTGTCTCGTGGGCATGTGCCGGCACAAAAGCCGCTGAAATCAGCAGTGGAAGTGCAAAAAGCGACTTCAACATGGACCTCTCCTTTCTTGAAAAAATGGGAAGCGGGACGGCGCCATCTCAGCCGCGCGCGGCGTCTTCGTTTTCGGCAAGTGCGGCCTGGTCTTTTTCCGTTTCGGCAGCGGTTTCTTGGGCGTGGGCGCCCCAGTGGCAGCCGATCCCGTTTGCGGCTAGCGTTGGTCCGGCAAGCGCTACGAGCGTGACAAAGGCCATGGCAAAGGTACGTGTGAACATTTCTGTCTCCTTCAGGTTTCAATGCGGAACGGGAGTGTTCCGGTGACTGAAGAATGACCGAGACGGGGCGTCTTAAGATGCCGGGAGAAAGCTTTTCTGTGACAGTGTGTTACAGGCCCAAACCGTGACACATGCTGTCACACAATTTCCTGCAGAGCCTTTCAAAACTCGGCTAGGATGGTGTCATGATCGAACGAAATGACAGTTTTCATGAAGACAACATGCTGGATACGAGCGAACGCATTATGGGTTCTCGCATGAGCGATGAGGCCGCCGCCCATGTGATGTCGCATATCGCGGTTGTCGATGACGATCCGGAAATCCTGCGTCTCGTCGCGCAGCATTTGCGCCGCTACAATTACAAGGTCACAACGGCGGAAGATGCCGCAGTGTTTCGCCGGGCAGCCGGGACCGCGCGCTTTGACCTGGTCGTTCTCGATATCATGATGCCGGGGGAAGACGGATTGTCACTTTGCAGGGAAATCCGGACAACCTCGGATCTTCCGGTCATTCTCCTGACCGCCATGGCGGAAGAGACAGATCGCATCATCGGGCTCGAAATGGGGGCAGACGATTACCTTTCAAAGCCCTTCAACCCAAGGGAACTTGTCGCGCGCATCCGCTCGGTTCTGCGCCGCACCCATGCGTTGCCCCCTCTTGCTAAAGCCCCTTCCGGCCGTGTCAGGTTCGATGGCAAGGTTTTCGACATTGCACGTCGTGAACTCAGTGATGGAAAGTCGACGACCGTCTTATCCGAAAAGGAAGCTGTAATGTTGCAGGCGCTGGTCGAGCATAACGGTGTTGTCCTGAGCCGTGATCAGGTGCTCGACATTACTCGAGGACGATCGTCGGATCTTTTCGACCGAGCAATCGACACACAGATTTCCAGGCTGCGCCGTAAGATCGAGCGCGATCCGTCGGATCCCCGTTTGATCCTTACGCATAGAGGCGGCGGCTACAGTTTTGACGCGGAGGTGGAGTGGTTATGAAAACCTTTGCAATCTCACAATCCCGGTGGCGGGACAGTCTAACGGTGCAGACCGCCGGGTTGATGCTTGCCTGTCTGATCGCCGCCCATTGGATGTCCGTATGGGCTTTCTGCGATGAACGGGCTGAGATGCTCAGGATCGTCGCCACAGATTCCCTTGCGCGGGAATTGTTGCTTCTTGCTGCCGCCGGTCCCGAGACAGACGTTCCAGCCCGTGACGGCGTGCATGTGTGGGCGACGTCGGATCAGATCACCAATCTTTCGGAAGCGCCCCTTGCGGCAATGTCTTTGTTTGAAGGTTCACAAAGCTCCTCTTTCCTCGCCGTGCGTGCCGATGCTCCACAATCCGCATTGAACTGGCAGGCAGGCCCGATGGGTGTTTCCGTCGCAGAAATCTCCTATGCGGCTGCGATCCTATCGCTCCCGGCCGCCGATGGGCGCTGGCTCCATGCAACACTCGCAATGCCAAGTTGGACCGATCTCTGGGCACAACAGAACTGGTCCGCCCTCCTCTTCACAAGCTTTGCTCTGACCCTCGCTGCGATTGCGATTTCCCATCGGGTGATCCGCCCCTTGCGCGCGCTCGCCGGTGCGGCAGAGAGCTTTGCCGGTGCGCAAGCGGAACCTGTCGCCGTTCAAGGGCCCGGCGAAGTGGGCCGCACGCTTTCTGCCTTCAACACAATGCAGGAGCGCATAAGTTCACTTATCGGCGAACGCACCCGCATGCTTTCAGCGCTCGGGCACGATCTTCGAACACCGATGACGCGGTTGCGTCTGAGGGCGCATTTGATTGAAGACACGGACCTGCGCGATCCGGTCTTGCGCGATCTCGATGAGATGGAAGGACTAACGGAAAGCGCCCTCGATCTCGCACGGGGTGCTGGCTCCGAACCTGTCCAGGAAACCGACTTACAAACGCTCCTCCACGCGCTCGCAGATGACCTCAACGATGCCGGCATCAATGTTGCGTTGGAAGACGTTCAGAATGTGCACGCGCCTGTTCAGCGGGAGGGTCTTCGGCGCGCAGTCGCGAACCTGTTGGAAAACGCCCATCGCTACGCCGGAGGCGGAAGGCTCTCGCTTCGCGTGAAGGACAATGAAGTTCGTATCATCGTCTCTGACAACGGGCCCGGCATTCCGGAAGATCGGCTCGGCGAGGTCACAAAGCCGTTCGTCCGTCTCGAAACGTCGCGGGCACGTCATACAGGCGGAAGCGGCCTCGGGCTGGCGCTTGCTCTTGCGACTGCCGAGGCGCATGGCGGCAGACTCACGCTCCAGAACCGGCTGGAAGTCGGTCTTGACGCCACGATCACATTACCCCTGCGCAGCTAGCGCACCAGTTTTGACATTATGAAAAACAGAAGGGATGTGAGGCCGCAGACAAACGCTCCGAGCCCATTCTTCAGAATGACCGCGCGGAAATCCCCCTCGCGCCAGGGGAGATCAGGCCGATACCAGTAATCATGTAGGTTGAGCACCATGAGCCCGAGAAATACTATGACGCCGACCAGAGAGAGTATGGATAGAGTGCGCATAGTGGATGAAAACCCGTTCCGGTTGGCTCAACCTCCATGGACAAATACGCTCAACGCCTCTCGCCATGTCGTGTCTTCAACGGCTAGCTAAGAGGACCGAGGACGCTAATGGATTTGAGTATCGAAAACATGATCCGGCGACGTATTCCCTGACGCAAAGTAATAGGCCAGCAATTGCGGCAACAAGCGCGCTCCCTTTTCCGTCCAGCCATACTCGACTGTACTCTCTCTTAATTCATCGGGTATCTCAGGCGGAAAATCGGGGCTGCCTTCTTCCATCCAACCCTTTGTTTCAAGTCGTTTGAAAAGGGCAGCATTCGCGCTGTCTTTTGTCGTCATATGAACCATATTCGGACGATCCTGATACGCCTTCACATCACCGGTATCAGGTTCATTGTTTTTGCTTTGCGGCAAATTTCCTTCATGGGCCCTTTTAGCTCCGATAAGGATGGAGATATCGGCCTTGCTCAAATTCCTGATGAGCCTTTGTGTGTCTTCTTCCCAACCCAGAAGCTCATTGATACGGTCGTGCATCGACTTCATCCCTTGCGATAAATTCCGCCAATTTCAACATCCAGCCTTCCCCGATTGTGACACGCTCGAGCACTTCTCCGTGGGCTTCTTCAGGAAGGGATGCCTTAACACGCGAAAAGCTTAAGCCCTTCGCGAGGAGAATGTTTCTCAGGTCACCTTCTACCAGCACTTTGTCGCCGTCAGTCGTTATTCGGCCGACGAATTGAATGGGCTCTCCGCCCTTGAAGTACACATGAATGGGTGCGCCAATCTTTTGCGCATATCTTGCAACTCTCGGCACAACCAAAAGCGGATTTGTTGGACCCATAATACCTTTCACCTCATCCGGATCCGGGTGCACAAGTTGATCA
>JBCDCU010000258.1:0-5412 GCA_039181265.1 Pseudomonadota bacterium
CCGAACCCGCCGGCAGTCTTCATTTCAACGGCAGGCAAGTGCTTCTACGGCACCCGCAATGTGAAACCGGGCGAGGGATATCCCGAACTCGATGAAGACAGTGCGCCCATGGGGATCGATTTTCCCGCGGAACTAGTCGACAGATGGGAGCACGCCGCCGATCACCTCGACACAAGCCGTATCCGCCATGTACGCGTTCGGATCGGGATCGTTCTTGGTGCTGTCCGGAGGACCTCTTTTTTTGGTCGCCTTTGGCGGATTGGCCGTACCCGTGGCGTCCTGCCGATTATCCGTTTGCCGTTTTGTCTTGGAATGGGCGCATCTTTCGGAAAAGGCGTCCAGCCGTTCCCGTGGATCCACATTGATGACATGGCCGGTATTCTGATTCACTTGCTTGATAAGTTGGATGCGACGGGGCGCTATAATGCCGTCGCGCCAAACATCGTCAGCAACCGTGCGTTCGTCGAAGCGTTTGCCCGCGCCCTTCGGCGGCCGGTGGTCTGGTCCATGCCATCCTGGTTGATCACGGCGGTTATCGGTCCGGAACGGGCCTCCATTTTGCTGGAGGGGCAAAACGTCGTGCCCAAGCGAACTCTCGCTTCCGGATACAGGTTTCTCTACCCGACCATCGATGATGCGATGGATGATCTTGTTGAGATCACGCTCTGATCCCGAAAAGACCAACTATACCCGCCAGGTATTCCGGCGGGTCTCATCCGCTCGTCATTTAACGAACTTTTGCGTCCTTTAATGCGTCCTTGAACTTCGCCGTGACCTTTCGGTAGCCCCGCGACGTGCCGTGGATCTCGTCGTTCCAGTCGGTCAATTTCGGTAGCACCCCGCGGCAGTCGACGAGCCAGACTTTTGTTCGGCGCGAGTTGCCCGAAAACTCCCCGAGCATTTTATAAAGTTCATCGATCATATGAATCAGGATGTTGCGACGCAAAGTCTTGTCATGGATATCCCGCTCCGAGAACGGCTTGCCAAGCCACTGGTCCTTCTTGGCGTATCTCGGTTTGCGATGATCATTCACCCATGGATAGGGGAACGGATAGTCGTAACCGTGGATGAAGATCGGCAGTTGCTTGAAGTCCGGGTCGCTGCGGATGTCGCTGATCACCTTTGAATAGACCGTGCGCAGGAACGTGAGCTTCTCGTCGAGCAAAGTGTGATTGATGTGTCCTTGGACGTCGAGCGGGTTCCCGTTGAACGGGCGTATCAGATCGGTCAACACTGGGCGGCCCGTATTGGGATCGGCCCCGATGATGTCGTTGCCCGCCGCCGAGAAGACGAAGCCCTTCACATCGTCACGCCGGTCATTAAGCGCGATCATATATTCGGTTGCGCCGGGCTCTTTCGGGCCGAGAACCATGTTTTGAGCCGTGTCCCCCGCGGCCCCAACGGACCAGACGCGGTAATCCTTGTTGAGGTGATCGACGATCTCCCGGATCAGCATCGGGAATTGCCCCCAGCTGTCCATCTCAGAAACGAGAACCGGATCCTTATTTCCGAGCCCTGTTCTGATTTTGAAAGACGCCGCGCGGCGGGCGCGCGCAAGGTCGTTTCCAACGGCCATTGCGTTTTCAGTGTCAGCTGTCCCGGGTTGCAGGTGGACCAGATCCGGATCCGGTGCGATGCGGAAGTCGAACGCCCCGGTGCCGGGCAGAATGATTGACACCTCCATGATCTCTTCTTCACTGGTTTCCGGATCGCTGACTAATTCGCGCCACTCGGCGGCGCTCATTTTGCCGCTGCCATCAAGAAGGTGAGGGAAGGTGACATTGCCGAGCATGTCTTCGAGCGCTTGCGGCGTGACCTCGTGATGGGTCCACTCGCCAGCCTTGGCGAACTCAAAGTCGACGTCGCTCAGATCCTGTTCCATCACATAAGCATGGGTCTTGAGGTCGTCTCCGTTCCGGGTGACAATCATCTTCCAGTATTTCGCAGGGATCTTGACGACCGTATCGCCATTGAGATCGCGTCCGTGAAAATCGCGGTCAGCGTCATTGAAGACCGGTCCGCTGAACACCACGCAGCGCTTTGTCTCGGCTGATTCCAGGACATCGTTTTCAAGCTCGCCCCAGATGCCGCTCAGATTGGAACGGTTGAAGCCTTTCACTTGCGGAGAGCAATTGGCGGAATGGAATGAATCGCCATTTGCAAGCTGTACCTCCTCGAATGTGGATCCGAAGGCGACGGCTTCCCGGCGCACCAGATGGCCTTTGTCAAAAGCAGTGCGGTCGTCATTGTAAAACTTGTCAGGCAGTTGGTGGGAAGCCGGGATACGCGGATCGAGGAACCATTTCTCCCGGTCCCATCTGCCTGTGAATCCATTCAGCTCTTTGCGCGTATAGGTGAAGCCGGGCTCGGGTTCCTTGGCCTCTAGGCTTGCGTCAACGCAGGCAGCTGTGATTTGGGCGAGCCGCCGCCCGGCATTATGGATCAGCGAAAAATTGTTGTAGCGGAGCTCCGTCGAGCCGTCCTGGAGTTCTGAGAGGTCATCGTCGTTGGTCGCGATCGGCATCGCCACGTGGATCCCAAGGAATTCCCGGTCATACCCCATACGGCCAGAATAATCTTTGTCGTGGACAGGTTCGACCTTGCGCTCGGTGATCTCAGGTGCGTCATCATCTCCAGCGCTCGATGTTTGGGTGTCGCTACCAATATCGAACCCGATCGTCATTTTGACCGGCACATTGAGTTTTAACTCGGCGCCATCTGCGCCGACCCCGGTGCGCACATTGAGGACGGTGCTTGTAGTCGCCCGATCGGCGGGCGGCTTTGCTGCAGCCGCTGATGTCCCGACGGTTTCGACCCCATCTGCTTCACGCCATAAATGCTTCCACGGGTTCGTTTTCGGCGTAAGCGCGGCCGGTGCGAATGTCACGCCCGCTTTGACAATATGGGGGTCCCGGACGAGCTCCGAAGCCGGTACCGCGTAATTCTCCCGCCTTGCAATCCCGGCAAAATGCAGCGCCACCACATGGCCGGTCTCCAAATCAATCACTCCGCTGCCCGAATTGCCGCCAAGGGTCGACGCATCGTGGCAGGACGCATGGACGCGGTTGTCGTAGCTGCGGATGTGGGCTTGGCGGGTATAATAGCCGGGCTGCAACCGTTTGACGTTATAGATGCGCTTGAAGAGATCGTGCTGCACCTTGGTGTCATTGCGCGGATCGAAAGCGGGATAGCCGATGATTGCAACCTGCTTGCCGAAAAGCTCCGACGGCGCGGTCTGCGACAATTGCAGAATGTCGGCTCCGGAGAGCCCGTCGACTTCAAGAAGCGCCATATCCCAGAACGGATGGATCATTCTGACCCCTTCGATCTGAAGACGCTGGCGCCGGAAAGAGCCGTGTTCCGCCCGAAAATCGATGTTCACGGAGGCGCCGGGTTTCAACGCCACGCCGTTCTGCCCGAGACCATTGGAAAAGAGTTCAGCCACATGGCGATTGGTCATCAGAAGATTTTCTCCGACGACAAACCCGGTCCCGGCATAGGGGATCGACCAGTCGCTCGGCACATTGATCCGGCCGACCGATGGGATCGCCGCGAGAATATGCCCACGTGCGCTCTCACCCTCATCGTTGAGATGCAGCCAGTTGGGGTGAACGGTCTCGAAACTGTTGCTTTTGACGAGCACCGCGGGACGCTTCAAAGGCATAATGATCGCCTCAGCGATCATGACGTCCTCGATGGTCACGTCTTCCCCGTCCTCGAATTTTTGCATGATGTCTGAAAAGCGATCGAAATCGCCGCTACGGTCCCGGATGCTCGGTTCTGCCGGGGGCTCGGCGCTTTCCATTCGCATCGGTCCTTCCTGCGGCACGTCTTCTTCATCTGTCGCAAAGAGATCCGGATCATCGCCGGGATCGGTCGCAAATTCCGCCAAATCATCACGCATCTTCACGAGATCATCGTTGGACAGCATCGCTCTAAGGCGTTCGAGCCGATCTCTGGGCGTGGTCATGGCGGTCTCCTTCCGGGATAGATGCGTGGGTGGGGTCAGCTTTCTCTAAGGTCGGTGGCAGGCACTTTGAGTGTATCGATCATGTGTGACATCGCCCAATCCATGATCTCCAAATCATTGTCGATATTGCCATGGGCAGTGGGCTCAAAGGCGGAGATGTCAGCGATTTTTTGTACCTGCACATTCGGCGCCAGATGCAGGCGGTAGTCGATCGGATGGCTTTTTGTGAAGGCCCGCCATGAAAGGACATCGTGGATCGCGTCCCGCGCCGTCAAAGGCTTCAGGTTCATGTGCTTGATGAGTTTCTTCGGCAGTCGAAGGTCGCTGAGGTCTTTCAGACTCTGGAGTTCAGCAAGAACATCCGGCTGCTCATTCCGTTTCTTTGGGTCTGCCGTCCTGACAAAGTCCGAGAGTGGCTTCTGGCCGGTGAGCGCGTAACGGGGCCCGAGCTTGGCAAGGAGAAGCGATTGGTGCAGCGGCGTATCGATGCTGCCAAGTTCAGCAGCGACTTTAGGGGTGCTGTTGTCAGGTCCATTGAGCTCGCAATCCAGAATCCAACTGTCATCAAGTCCAAGGAGCGGCGTCTTCCGGGGGACTTCAAAGGCGCGGCTCACAAGATAGAGCAGCGATTTGTTGTAAGGCCCGATGCGGTCCGCGCGCTCATTCTGACGGCTCAAATTGGCAATATAGAGCTTCTTTGGATCAAGCCTGCCTTTTTCCACGAGCGGTACGAAGTGTTTGTTGGCGAATTTCAAAGTGCATGCCGGAGCAAGCAATCCAACTGACGCAATCTCGGTGAAAAGCGCGAGGTCGCGGGCAAAGTGACCAAGAATGATAGACCCTGCCGAATGGCCGAGGAGATGCAAACGCAACCCGGACCGATCTTTCCCGAGACGGGCCTTCAGGTAGTCTGCAAGCTCCCGCATTCCGCCTCTAAGTCCGGTGGCCGTATCACGCTGGTTTGCCGCTTCAGCGTTCTGCTTCATCTGGGACCAGACGGCCTTACCCAAGACCTTTTCTGCAAGAACTTCGAAACCCCGGTCCGACCGCTCCTTGATCTGATGGGCAAGCTGGCCGAAGAATTTTTCCACCCGTCCGCGTTCTGCACGTTCCAGGGCAGGGAAGGTCGCGTTGACAAAGTCCTCGCCGATATTTGCGAGGCTTTCGCCGAACCCGGTGCGCCAGACGATAAAGATCGGCAGGATTCCGTTTGCCTGAAACCAGGGACCAAGCATTTGTGCCCGCCGGATGGCGCTAACGCGATCGTTAAGCCCGCCATGGGCAAAGATCATCACGTCATTGCCGTCATAAGCGTCCAGAAGCTGGTGCATGGACTTATGCAGGCCGTCCCGCGCAGTCTGGGCATCGACACGACCCTTAATGAGTTTGCCGTCATTGCCCATCTCAATACAGTGTTTGCGCGCCTCGTTCTCCGCCCAGCG
>JBCDCU010000259.1:0-5395 GCA_039181265.1 Pseudomonadota bacterium
CAGCAGACGATAGGCTGTCATCGTGACCGGCGGTATTTCAGCGACCCCGATCTTGATGAAGATGAAGGCCGACCCCCAGACTGCCGCACGCCCAAAGAGAAGGCTGTAGTCCATAAGACCGGGTCGGTTTCCCGTCGAGGCGATCATTTTACTGCCCAGCCTCAACAGTGAAGCGAACGGAAGCTAAGGTCTCCATAATTTGCGCCTTGCTGAGACTTCCAGGTCTCGGCTCCTGGAAGGCCACCATGACCGGGCGCGGGCCAATGAAGACGGCGATCCATTTTTCGTAAAGTACACCCTCTTCATTGTTCTGGGTGCCGCGGAACAACAGCATATCCTGGTCGTTGAACGAGATCGTTTCCACCCCCTCAACCAGAATTCCACGATTGTTCAAGGTCGGTTCGGCGCGCGCACGCGATCCAAAGAGTTCGCTCAGCGCCTCCGTCGACTGAACCGGGAACTGGTTAACAGTGAAGGAGCCATCGGATGCAGGATCTTCGAGGCCTGGAAACCGTTTCGACAATTCGTATTCTGCCGGCGGCACCATGGATATGACCGATTCAGTTATATCCACCCGCCCGTCCGAAAAGAGATCACACCCGGCCAAAACGAGTGCAAAACAGAGCACTACAAAGTGAACCGGAGCTTTAAGGCCGCTGCTCATATCCACCGGACCGGGCCTAGACCAGGGTCGCACCTTCTTCGTCGATTGCCTTGTCGATATCCTCGTCACTTGTTTCGTCACCAAGCAGCATCTCATTGTGAGCCTTACCGGACGGGATCATCGGGAAACAATTCGCCAGTGCTGCGACCCGGCAATCAAAGATCACCGGTTTGTCCACGTTGATCATTTCCTCGATCTTTTCATCGAGTTCAGCTGGCTTTTGAGCCATCAGCCCAACGCCACCATAAGCGCGCGCAAGCATTTCAAAATCCGGTAACGCATCACAATAGGAATGCGAGAGGCGGTTACCGTGAAGGAGCTGCTGCCATTGCCGGACCATGCCCATATACTGGTTGTTCAGGATGAAAATCTTGACCGGCAGATTGTATTGAACGCAGGTCGACATTTCCTGCAGCATCATCTGGATTGACGCATCGCCAGCGATGTCGATCACCAGACTGTTGCGATGGGCGACCTGAACACCCATTGCTGCAGGAAAGCCGTATCCCATGGTACCGAGCCCACCAGACGTCATCCATCTGTTGGGCTCATCGAACCCATAGAACTGTGCCGCCCACATCTGATGCTGACCGACTTCCGTCGTGATGTAGCAATCCTTCTCCTTAGTGAGTTCATAAAGCCGCTGGATTGCATATTGCGGCATGATGATATCTTCATTGGGCCAGTATTTCAGGCTATCCCGCGCGCGCCATCTATCGATCTGCGCCCACCAGTCTTTCAGAGCGAGGGCATCGACTTTGCGCTGCTCTTCGCTCCAGACATGGATCATGGCCGCCAGAACATATTCGACATCGCCAACAATCGGGATATCGACTTTGATGTTCTTGTTGATCGACGACGGGTCAATGTCGATGTGGATCTTGAAACTATCGGGTGAAAAAGCATCGGTCCGACCGGTAATCCGGTCGTCGAAACGCGCACCAATGCAGACCATGACATCGCAATCGTGCATGACCATATTGGCTTCATACGTTCCGTGCATGCCCAACATGCCAAGCCAGTTCGGGTCTGAGGCGGGAAACGCGCCGAGCCCCATGAGCGTTGAGGTGACAGGAAAGCCGGTGAGCTTGGCCAGTTCCCGCAACCGCGCCGTCGCGCCATCGCCGGAATTAATGACCCCGCCGCCCGTATAAAGGACAGGCCGCTTTGCCGCTGCAAGCGCCTGGACAGCAGCACGGATTGCATGCGCGTCGCCCTCAGTGCGCGGTTTGTAGCTCGCATGATATTTGCGCTGCCCGCGCGAGTAGAGCCCGGTCGCGAACTGAACGTCCTTCGGAATATCGACAACGACCGGACCCGGGCGACCCGTTGTGGCGATATGAAACGCTTCGTGCAGAATACCCGGTAGATCATCGACAGACTTAACAAGCCAGTTGTGTTTGGTGCACGGACGCGTAATGCCAACCGTATCGCATTCCTGGAACGCATCATTGCCGATGAGATGGGTCGGCACCTGACCGGTTATGCAAACGAGTGGGATTGAATCCATCATCGCATCGGTGAGCGCCGTGACCATATTGGTGGCACCCGGTCCGGAGGTCACCAGAACAACACCCGGTTTTCCGGTTGAGCGGGCATAACCTTCTGCCGCATGCCCCGCGCCCTGCTCATGTCGGACCAGAATGTGCTCGATATCCTCCTGCTGGAAGATTTCGTCATAGATCGGCAGAACGGCTCCGCCGGGATAGCCAAAGACGTGTTCGACACCGTTGTCACGGAACGCCTGGAGCACCATTTCGGCACCCGTCATTTCAACGCCAGATTGGGCTGCGCCTTGCAAAAGCGTATTCAACTGTGCCTGATCCGAACTCATCCCGTCTCTCTCCTCTTTGCGGGGCACTTTCGCCGTTTCCCGTTTCAACGCATGCACCCTTGCCGCAGCTTCTTGTTTATCGGCCCGATCCTTTTCGGCCAGACAGCACCAACAAAAAAGGCCCCCTATGGGAGCCTGTTTTCCGCGCGCTACCAATCCGAGGAGCTATCCTGCCCCTCCGGCAACGCGCGTCATCACAAGAAGAATGGCTTTGGCCATTGTGTTGTCCTTCATACTTTCTTTAAAGGGTTAGGCGGTCGGTCCCGGGCTGTCAACCCATTAACCACACGGGGATTTGAAAAGCCGTTATTCGAATTCCTATGGCGGTGGACCATCTCAGTAGAAGAACTACCTTGGGGCGTTTTGCGTCCGAACTCGGAACACTTTCGGTGACGGGTTTGCGAACGTCCTTGCTGAATCAAGTGCTTTAAGGAGAAAGCGACGATGAACAGACGCACTTTTATTGCTGCAGGTGCTGCCCTTCTTGGGGTTGGCGTCGCAGGTTATGCAGTAACGGGATACGCGCTGAGACCTCAGGAACTCGCGCGCAAAGAAATCTACGCGGTTGACGGTGTTGCGCTGGGCGGCACGGATACAGTCGCTTACTTCACCGATGGCGGCCCGGTAGCCGGCTCCGCTGAATTTTCGACTGAATGGGCTGGCGCGACATGGCACTTCGCCAGCGCTGAAAACCGTGACCGTTTTTTGGCTAATCCAAAAAAGTATGCCCCCGCGTACGGCGGATTTTGCGCCTGGGCGGTTGCTGAACACGGCAAGCTCTACTCGACCAACGAGAACAACTGGGCCGTCGTCGATGGACGTCTCTACCTGAACTACAACGATTCAGTCCAGACTAAGTGGGATAAGGATCGGGCCGGATTCATTGAAGAAGGCGACCGCCGCTGGCCGGAAATTATGGAAGCCAAAGCAGCCGGTTAAAATAGCCAACCGTGCTTTGCTTTCTTCAAGTGTGAATCGAGTACCTAGTGGGCCGGTTGCTGATTTTTCGCAATCGGCCCATTGCATTCGCGGATTGCCGTCATCCCGCCCGCTATATGTTTCGCGGATTTAAGGCCCGCATCCTGAGCCGCCTGAACTGCCATTGCGGAGCGCTCGCCATAAGCGCAGTAGAACACGAGTTTCTTGTCGCGCTCGAGGTTCCTTAGGACACCGTTTTCCAGGTTTTCTTGCAGAGACTGATAAGGAAGGTGGATCGATCCGGCGATCTCGCCATGACGATCGCGTTCTGCTGCCTCACGCAAATCAATGAGAAGGATGTCGTCTGCTACGGCGCAGTCTGCTGTTTCTTCCGCACCTATCGCCCAGCCCCGTTCTGCGACCAGCTCCTGCTGGTAACCGACTTTCAAATTGGCGGGGACAGCGACATCCATCATTTTTGGATTGGGCAGATTAAGCGCTTCCATAATGGCCACATACTCCTCGACGGAGTTCACTTGCAGACGTGGATTGAACCGGCGCTCCTCACCGATCGTGCTCACGGTATCCCCCTTATAATCGTGCGCAGGATAGACGAAGGTGTCATCCGGCAGTTTCAAAAGACGATTGAAGATGGAATCATATTGCTGCCTCGCATCGCCGTTTTGGAAGTCAGTGCGCCCTGTACCACGGATAAGAAGCGTATCGCCCGTAAAAACCCGATCTTCCATCGTAAACGAATAGGAATCGTCGGTGTGCCCAGGCGTGTAGATCACGCCAAGAGCTACCCCGTCTATTTTGATCGTATCGCCGTCGGCGACCCGCATGGAAACCACGTCCGCCTTGGTGTTTTCGCCCATGACGGTAATGCACTTGGTATGATCACGCAGCGGGCCGGCCCCGGTGATGTGGTCGGCGTGGATATGGGTGTCAATTGTCTTCACAAGCTTCAGGTCGAGCTCTTCGAAGAGCTTCAAATAGCGGTCAACCTTCTCAAGCACCGGGTCGATAATGAGGGCCTCGGCACCTTGTCTCGAAGCGATAATGTAAGAGTAGGTGCCTGAAACGTGATCGAACAATTGACGGAAGATCATCTTCCTTCTCCCTCTATCTCACCCGGCTATTTGGGCTGATCAGTGTATCGCAGATAAGGTTTTACCTTGTCGAAGGTCCCGAATTTCTCTGTTGCTTCCTCATCCGAGACTGCCGCCGTAATGATGACTTTGTCGCCGGATTGCCATTGTGCCGGCGTTGCTACCTTGTGCTTCGCGGTGAGCTGCATGGAATCAATCACACGCAGAATCTCGTCAAAGTTCCGGCCCGTCGTCATCGGATAGGTGAGCGACAATTTGATCTTTTTGTCCGGTCCAATCACGAAAACAGACCGCACTGTCGCATTGTCGGCAGGTGTGCGCTCACCCGGCGCGCCATGGGCCTCGGCTGGCAGCATGTCATAGAGCTTCGCGACCTTCATTTCAGGATCGGCGATCAGCGGATAATCGACCGAATGGCCGGTGACGTCTTTGATATCGTCTTTCCACTTCACATGGCTATCAATCGGATCGACCGAGATCCCAAGGATCTTGCAGTTACGCTTCTCGAACTCGCCCATAAGACCGGCCATATAACCGAGTTCGGTCGTGCAGACCGGCGTAAAGTCTTTTGGATGCGAGAACAGGATCACCCAGCCATCGCCGAGGTAATCGTGAAGGGTAATTTCGCCAGCCGTCGTCACAGCGGTGAAGTTCGGTGCGTCGTCGTTTAATCTCAAGGCCATGTCGTACTCCTCTGCCCATAGGATATATTTTGCGTAGGCCGTGCGAGTGGCAGGTGCCGCACGAACCCATGCAGATATTTCGTGATCTTCACCTTGGATTAAAAGTTCACGTTTGCGGATTTTGTTTCTAAGATATCCGCCAATGGGAGAATAGATGAGCTTTCAAACGAGCGCAAAACGAAAA
>JBCDCU010000260.1:0-5369 GCA_039181265.1 Pseudomonadota bacterium
CTTCAAGTTCCCGTAGGCGCTTGATCGAATTTGAGATGGTTGACCAGTTTGTCAGCATGCCGCCGAGCCAACGTGCATTCACGTAGTACTGAGCACACGATTTCGCTGAGGATGCGATCGTGTCTGAGGCCTGGCGTTTGGTACCTACGAAAAGAACACGGCCACCTTTCGATACCGTATCACTGACCTGCTTGAGCGCCTGATGCAGGAGCGGGACGGTTTGGGAAAGATCGATGATGTGGATATTGTTGCGCGACCCGTACAGATACGGTTCGACTCGTGGGTTCCAGCGATGTGTTTGGTGACCAAAGTGGACGCCTGCTTCAAGGAGCTGACGCATAGAAAAATCGGGCAGAGCCATGGCTCCGTTCTCCTTCTTTCGGTTGTTCCTCCACAGACTTGTATCCGCCCAAAAACTTTCCTTGGGATCAGGACACCGAAATGGGTCTCGCGAACGAGCTAAAACCCTCGTCTGTGTGTGTGATGGCGGCGCTCATACCCTGTGTTTACGCGAATTGCAAGCGCGGGAGCGTACGGTCCTGCCAAAATATCTGTGACAATCCTGTCTGATAAGGCCGCAATAAAGGGTTTCGGCTGCAAATGTGGCCGAAGTCACCGGCCTCGGTTTAAGGACTACGCCAAAAGGTGGGGCCGCTTAATGGAGTTGCACATCAACGACGCCCGGCAGGGCCTTCAGCGCACCTTTAAGCTTGGAAGAAATTCGATACCGGTCTGGCAAACGCACTTCGACTTCCCGCCTTGCTTCGTCATGGAGCACAAAAATGCTGACATTTCCGCCGTCGCCGCCTGTGCTCCGGTTCAGATGGTTTGGCAAATGAGCCAGAACATCCGGCTCCTTCACAAAAATCCGAAGTGATCCCTGGAAACCCATCGCCGCCCGTTCCAACGGTTCGACCGACTGGATCCGGGCGTTAATTCCCTCCGGCCGATCTTCTGCTTGGACGATCATGATAACAGAAGACCCAGGCTCAAGATTATCCCGATGTGCATTCAGGGTCTCACTGAAACAGACCGCTTCAAATTGGCCGCTTGGATCGGAAATCTGAAGGATCGCCATCCGGTTGCCGGTCTTGGTTTTGCGCTCCTGCTTCTGAACCACGGTCCCGGCGATTTTCCCAACGGGCGCACCACGCCTGACATCTTCGGCAAATGTCGCCCAGCTCTTCACGCCCAGGCCTTTTAACGTGTTCTCGTATTCATCGAGAGGATGAGCGGAAAGATAAAACCCGATCGCCGCAAGTTCTCGAGCCAGACGCTCAGCAAGCTCGAAATCAGGTCGGTTTGAAAGTCGTACCGGATCAGGGCCGCTCAGGTTTGAAAACATATCGTCCTGACCGCTCAGCTCACTATCACGCCTTCGGTTTGCAAGGCCGATGATCTGATCAAGGGCATCTATGACAGCAGCTCGATTATCAGCAAGACTATCGAATGCCCCGGCGGCCGCGAGATTTTCCAGTGTGCGCCGGTTAATGGATTTTGGATCCAGACCATCACCAAAGGCTGCGAGATCTCGGAAACCGCCGGACGGCCTGGCCTCGACAATATCGCTGACCGCCTGTCCACCGACTCCCTTTATCGCGGCCAGCGAATAAAGAATCGTTTCCCCATCAACCTCGAAGTCGACGTCAGACCGGTTGATGTTCGGCGTCGCGACCTTGAAGCCAAGCCGCTCGGCTTCACGTTTGAAATCACTCAGTTTCTCGGTATTCCCCATATCCAGAGTCATCGACGCGGCAAGAAACTCGACGGGGTAATTCGCTTTGAGATAGGCGGTCTGATAGGCCACAAGCGCGTAAGCTGCCGCATGGGACTTATTGAATCCGTAATTGGCGAACTTCGCCAGAAGGTCGAAAATCTCTGTCGCCTTCGCTTTCGCAATGCCACGTTCGACAGCTCCATCGACGAAACGGATACGTTGCGCCTCCATCTCCGCCTTGATCTTCTTGCCCATGGCACGTCGCAGCATATCCGCTTCACCGAGCGAATAGCCGGAGAGTTCCTGGGCAATCTGCATCACCTGTTCCTGATAGATGATGACGCCGTTTGTCTCGATCAGGTACTTTTCGATTTTCGGATGGATGTAGTTCGCCTTGACCACGCCATGCTTCACATCGTTGTAAAGCGGTATGTTGTCCATTGGGCCTGGTCGATAAAGCGCAACAAGCGCGATGATATCTTCAAACCGGTCAGGACGCATGCCGACCAGCGCCTTGCGCATGCCCATGCTTTCAAGCTGGAACACACCAACGGATTCACCGCGCGAGAGCATCTCGTAGGTTATCGCGTCGTCAAGAGGAAGGGACGCAAGATCGATTGTGATGCCGCGTCGCGCGATCAAATCGACCGCCTTCTGCAAAACCGTAAGTGTTTTCAGCCCAAGAAAGTCGAACTTGACGAGGCCCGCCTGCTCCACCCATTTCATATTGAACTGGGTAACGGGCATGTCGGACCGTGGATCGCGGTACAAAGGCACCAATTCTTCAAGCGAGCGGTCGCCAATCACAATACCCGCTGCGTGCGTTGATGCGTGTCGATAAAGACCTTCGAGCTTCATCGCAAATTGGAAGAGTCTATCGACCACTTCCTCCGATTTCCGGGCCTCCTGAAGGCGGGGTTCGTCGTCGACTGCTTCTTTCAGCGTAACCGGATTGGCAGGATTGTTCGGCACCAGTTTACAGAGGCTATCGACCTGGCCGTAAGGCATCTGAAGAACGCGCCCCACATCGCGCAAAACCGCGCGAGCCTGAAGGCTTCCGAAGGTGATGATCTGCGCAACATTTTCAGCACCATAACGTTCCTGCACATATCGGATGACTTCGTCCCGCCTTTCCTGGCAGAAATCGATATCGAAGTCCGGCATCGAAACCCGCTCCGGATTGAGAAATCTCTCAAAAAGAAGCGAGAAGCGCAGCGGATCAAGATCGGTGATCGTGAGCGCCCAGGCAACCACGGAGCCCGCCCCGGACCCCCTGCCCGGTCCGACCGGGATACCCTTGTCTTTCGACCATTTGATGAAGTCCGCAACGATCAGGAAGTAGCCTGGAAACTGCATGTTCTCGATAATCGAGAGTTCATAATCGAGGCGTTCGAAATAGGTTTTCTCAGTACAGTCTGGCGCAAGGCCGTGGGCTTCGAGACGCATCTTCAGCCCTTCACGGGCTTGTCGCCGCAATTCGTCTGCTTCTGCCTTGAGTGCGTCGTCGCCGGTCTCGCTGCTGCTGGTGAATTGCGGAAGGATTGGGTTGCGCTTTTCGACCTTGACCCGGCAGCGTTTTGCAATCTCGATCGTATTCTCGACGGCCTCCGGAAGATCGCTGAACAAGGCAACCATGTCCGCCTGGCTTTTGAAGTAGCACTCTTCCGTGAGCCGCCGCCGTTCATCGATTGCGATGACGGCTCCGTCCGCAATTGCAATCAGCGCATCGTGCGCCTCGTAGTCATCCCGCTTCGAAAAAAACGGTTCGTTGGTTGCAACAAGCGGTATCCCGTACGTATAGGCAAGATCAATAAGCGCCCGTTCCCTCCGCGTTTCCTCGGCAAGTCCGACACGCTGCAATTCAATGTAAAAGCGGTCGCCGAAAAGACTTTTAAGACGCTGCAAGCGCGAACCGGCTTCGTCCAATCTGTTGGCGAGGATCGAAAGATCCAAAGGTCCATCTCGCCCGCCCGACAAACAGATGAGCCCCTCGTGCAATTCTTTAAGATGGGATTGAGTGATATGCGGCTCTGCGTCAGTCGCCGTTTCCAGATAGCTGCGCGATACGAGACGGACGAGATTGGCATACCCCGCCTCGTCCATAGCGAGCAGAACGAGCGTCGAAAGCGATGGAGAATCGTTACCCGGGACGGGCGCATCATTCGTCTCGAACGCGACCTTCATCTGGCAACCGATAATCGGTTGCAGTCTGGCACCTTTTGCCTTTTCCGAGAACTCAAGAGCGCCGAAGAGATTGCCGGTATCCGTCAGCCCGAGAGCCGGCATTCCATCTTTGACGGCAAGGTCGATCAGGGCGCCGAGCTTTATGCTGCCCTCTAGCAGCGAATAGGCAGAATGGCTTCGCAGATGGATGAATTCCGCTTTTGGTGGTTTTGCTTCTGCCATGGCTCTTACCTCCTCACCCAGACGACACGCTTCTTCCACCTATTCCGCATGCGGGTGAACCAAGTGAGTCTCGCTAGACCGTAATCTAAACAGGGACAGAGGCATGCAAGTCAGGCAATCCCCATGATCCCCGACTTTATCGGACACAACACGTTTGTGCCCGTTTTGTTCACACAACCTTAAAACATGTGCCTTACGATTTCAGCCCAATAGGTTGTCGAAGCGAAAAAACTGCCAAGGGCACCAAGTGCTGCAACGTCGCGTATTAAGAACATAATTGCCTCCATTGGTTATCTGAAAACAATAATGTTCATGTTTTGTTCCTAAGTCAACATTACTCTCCTCCGTCCGGAGTCTTTGATTAACAAATCCTTAAAATTCGCGAACCATCCCAGACTCGATCGTGACCCGTCGATCCATTTGTGCAGCAAGGTCGAGGTTGTGCGTGGCAACGAGCGCGCCGAGGCCACTGCCTCGAACAAGAGATTTCAGCGCCTCAAAGACATGTCCTGATGTCTGCGGATCGAGATTGCCGGTCGGTTCATCCGCAAGCAGAATTTGCGGTGCATTGATGACAGCACGCGCGATCGCAACCCTTTGCTGCTCACCACCGGAGAGTTCCGCAGGACGGTGATCCGCGCGGTGGTCGATCTTGAGGTATTTCATAACCTCAATCGCTCGATCTCTCGCTTCGTTCAGGCCGATCCCGGCGATCAATTGAGGTAGAACGAGATTCTCGAGAGCATCGAATTCCGGCAGCAGATGATGGAACTGATAGACAAACCCGATATCATGGCGCCTCAAAAGCGTTCGCTTGTCATCGCTCATTGATGCCCCTGGTTTGCCGCCGACGAACACTTCGCCAGCATCAGGTTTTTCCAGCAAGCCGGCGATTTGTAGAAGAGTCGATTTCCCAGCCCCCGAGGGAGCGACAAGCGCAACCATTTCACCGTGGCGGATGATCAGATCGGCGCCGTTCAAGACCACCAGATCACCTTCGGCCTGCTTGAAGCTGCGTTTTATACCAGACAAGACAAGTGCGGGCGCCACAACCTCACGCGATTGATCCGGCTCGTCGAAAGCCTTTTGGTCAAGCGCGCGCGCTTGCGCGTGAGGATCAAGAGGTTCACTCATAGCGGAGCGCCTCCACCGGATCGAGCCTCGCGGCGCGCCAGGCCGGATAGACGGTTGCAAGGAAAGACAAAACGAGCGCCATTGTGACGACTGCCATCACCTCGCCCATATC
>JBCDCU010000261.1:0-5361 GCA_039181265.1 Pseudomonadota bacterium
ATTCTGGTGCGGCGGTGAGCGATCTCTGGTGAGACAGCTGCGGGGTTGGAATGGAGATTGGTTGTTTGGGGCGATCCTGTCTGTGACCGCGTACACAGGCCCGGCCGGAAGAAGCGTTCCAGGAGAGCCAAACAGCGTTTCGGTTCTGGTTGGGCCCTAGAAGGTGAGCGATCAGGGAATGGCGTTGGTCTTATGCCTCGCCAGCCGGTTTCGCTTTACTGATCGGGCAAAAAGTAATGCGGGACGAACCTTGCATCGTCGGTCGTTACCGGGCCATCGTCCTCCCGGATTGTGAGACCGGAGGGTTTATCGGAGCCGTGGCGTTCCGGGTCTTCAGGATCATCATTCACCCCACCGATCAACCACACACCGACCATCGCGTGGACCGACGCGCCAGCTTCGCACGAAAAGGATGGTAGAGGGGCATAGGCTTGGCGCACAAATCCTTCCGCGCCATAGGGCCCCGTCTGATCGAGCCGTTGATCAGGCGTGACGATTGACACGTTCGCACCCTCGCGACCGAAGATGGGTTTGCGAACATAAGAGGAAAGCGTGGCCGCCGCCGGATCATCGTCGAAGAATGCCGGCAGAAGGTTCGGATGCTCTGGTGCCATCTCCCACAAGAGCGGCAGGAGCGCCTTATTGGAAAGCACCATCTTCCATAAGGGTTCTATGAAGGTGCATTCGATATTGGGTATCGCGTCACCAAACGCGTCTTCTGCGATCATTTCCCACGGATAGAGTTTGAAGAGGACATCAATCACTCTGTCATCGAGATCTGTGAGATAGCGACCGCATTCTGAAAGACCTATATCTTCCACAAAAACGAAACCTGTCATGAGCCCTGCCTGTTCGGCGAGGTCTTGCAGATATTCCGTCGTTCCAAGATCTTCCGGAGTGTCTTTCGCGCAAGAGAAGTAAACGCGTTTGTCGAACAGGTCCCGCCTCGGATCGCTGAATGCCTTGATCAAATCCTCGTGGAGCGAGTTAAACTGATCGGCCTTTGGGAGCGTCCCTGTCTCTTCGAGCGCTTCCAGCCGGTCCCATTGCGCGACCGCCGCCTCATAAAGCGTTGTCGGCGTATCGGCGTTGAATTCCATCAGTTTGAAGTGGCCGTCATGACGGGTGAAATCCATCCGTCCGTATAGGTTCTTTTCGCCACTTTCCCAGGATTTGACGATCGTCTCCCGCCAGGCGACAGGAATGCGGAAGCGATCCATCAGATCGACATCTGCAAGGACGCGGTCAACGGCCTCGTAGCAGAGATCGTTCAGAGCTTCGGCGGCATCGTAGAGTGCGTTGACGTCGTCTTCCGATAGACAATAGGCGGCGTATTCTTCCCAGTATTTTTCGGCAAGCGCCGTGTCCGCATTAACTGGGGTATGGAAGTCAAACCCACGGCCTTCGACTAGGGACTGCCAGTTTTGGCGGGCAGGAACAGAAAGGCGTTTCATGACACAATCCTTCTTGTGTTGCCTTAGTCTCGGTCTTCCTTTGCTTGAATTAACCGCCGCGCGTCGACCCAAAGAATGACCGCCCGAAACCGCCCCGGCTTGCGGTGCGGGTTCTGCGCTCAGTTTCGCGGCGTTCCTGTGCCGCGAGCACTCCGCGCGCCGTCTTTGTCGTATTGATTGACGTTGTTTCCGGTCGGCTCCATGCAGCAGGCGTTACCGTGTAGCGGCCTGTGAGATCGGTGAGCATGAAAGGTTTGTTACCTCCGGTCATAAAGCGGCCGTCTGCCGTTTTATAGACCGGCTGTGAACGGTACCGACTTTGATCGTCAAAGGTCCGGCCTATCCAAAATCCTGCGAAAACCGGAGAATAGCGCGGCTCGTCGCTCTGTTCGATCTCGCATTGACCTTCGCCATGCGCCACTTCGCATTCTTCAAGAGTTTGAAACTTCGGGGAGACAGCCAGATGCTGGGCCAGCGCCTGAGCGCGACCTTCTTCACATCGTGCAATTTCTTCTTGCGGCCCAAATTTTTGATAATGCATTTCGCATTTTTCAACGGTGTCGAAAAGGCCGGTTTCGATTGGCGTATTGTCGACTGCAGGTTGCTGCGAACAGGCTGCAAGCGCGAGTGCCGACAAGGAAACCACAGTAGCGCCAACTGGTTTGGCGCGCACTTTTCCCATTTTGACGAGATTTACACTTTTTGATCGCGTGATTTTGTGACCCATGACCTGCCCCTGAAAATGAAATGCTTTCAAATCTGGGCAGATTATAGGTGAGACCTCTTAAGCAGGCGTTCTTCAGAAAGGTAAGAAATATGTAAATGTAATGCAAAATGGGGCGGCGTGATCAAGCCCGCGAAGGTGACCGGCGCGGCAATGGCGGGACCGGAGGCGGTGTGGGGCGCTTAGCCCGCAACGATGCCGCGAATTTAGCGATCGACTGCTGGTAGATCGTTGCGGCGTTCCAGGTTTTGATGACTTCGAAATTGTGTGTGCCGGGCCCGTACGGCTCACCGGCTCTCCATCCATGTCCGACGAGATAATTGGCTGTGGACGCGAGAAGATCGGGCACTGATCTTACAAGATCGACTTTTCCATCTCTGTCGAAATCGACTCCATAGGCGACATAGTTGGCGGCGAGAAACTGGGTCTGACCGATTTCACCGTGGCGCGCGCCGCGCAGTTCCGAACGCGGCAACCATCCCTGGTCAACAATCTTGAGGGCGGCAATGAGGTGCGGGCGGAAGAAATCCGGACGCCGGCAATCGTGGGTCAATGTCGCAACCGAGTTAATCACATCCCAATCGCCGGTGTATTTTCCAAAAGCGGTCTCCATCCCCCAGATCGTCACGATCACTTCGCGCGGGACACCGAACCTTTTCTCGACGGCTGCGAACGTGCTTGCGTGTTTGCGTAATTTCCCAAGTGACGGGCGGGTGAGACCGGTGGTGCGCAGTTTATAGAAAGCATTGAAATCTTTTTTGAAGGCCTTGCGCTGGATGCGATCGAACCGGATGACTTCACGGGAGTACTGCGTTGATTTCAGCGCCTCGCGCCCGCGTTTCCCGATCCCCTCCTGCTTGGCGATCTTGTCAAAGGCTTTCTTGAAGGCGGAAAATCCGTTGCCGTTGTTGCTGCATTGCAAGGCCAATGCCGGGGTGGAAAGCGTGACGACAAAACCAATGAGGGCGAGTTTCAAAGTCCGGTTCATTCCTGCACTCCCTAGCAGATGGCGGATTTCTGTCTTCGAATTGGCATTATGCTTCACGAAGGTGAACATAAGTTTGCGGTGAAAGGCCACAGAAAAATGCGATCGTCATCACAGACACGATAGCGAGGCGGTCTTCCTGTCCCACACGCGGTCTTTTCAATTTCCTAATCCCGTTCAAGGAGATGCTCCCACTTATTGTATCCGGCAGCTTTGAGCGCATCCACGGCTGCGCCAAAACCGGGTGCTTCCCGGTCCCGCCGAAACCGGGTCTGTCTTAGTCCTGCGATGTGTTGGGAGGACAAGTTGTTTTGTATCGCACCGGCAATCACCAGCGCCAGATACCAATCATAGGGGGGGTCGAAGCGTTCGGGCGTTGCGGCCTGATAGGTGCGCGTGTTGACCGTGCTGCCGTTTTCCAGGGAGACGATAAAGTCGTGATGTCTTTCATATCGCACGGGATCGGTGGTCCGGTGTGTTCCTTCCGCTCGATCCAGGTGCGGCTGCTCGGCCTCATCAATTGCGTAGACAGCCCCTGCAACGACACTGCCGGGCCTCTTCCTGATATTGCACTTGCCGGAAAGGTCGATGCTGGATTTCGAAAAATCGAACCGATGATTGTTTGCGATGGCTCGACCGACCAGCTCAGCGCTCGGGCAGCGGGCTTTCAGGCGTTCGCCAAGAAGGTTTGATCCATATGCGAAATAGAAGAACTTCATCCACCCGATGCTAACCGCAAACCGTCAGGTTTTTAAAGGCAAAGAAAAACGCCCGCGCGAGGCGGGCGTCGAAGATTCACAAATCTGCAAAAAAGATCCGGGGGAAGATTACGCGGCCCTGACCTCGGCCAGGAAGCTTCCGAGTTCGCCGACGAGGCGCTGTGATTGGGTCTTGAGTTCCTGTGTGGCCGTGCGCAGACCTTCTGCAGCCACTTGCGAATTCCCTGCATCATCGCCGATGACATTGATCTGGTTTTGGATGTCTCCGCTTCCGGTCGCTGCACTTCCGGCATTGCGCGCAATATCACCTGTCACGAGCTGTTGCTCCTGCATGGTCGCTGAAACCTTTTTGGAGAATTCATCCACTTCACTGATATTGTTCGAAATGGCCAGAATCGATTCTGCCGAATGCTTGGTCGCAGCGGATATCTCCGATACCTTGCTGTCGATCGTTTCGGTTGCCTTTGCCGTTTGCGCCGCAAGCGCCTTGACCTCGGTCGCGACCACAGCGAAGCCCTTGCCGGCCTCGCCGGCACGTGCAGCTTCGATGGTGGCATTCAGGGCAAGCAGATTGGTTTGTTCGGCAATATCCTGAATGAGGGCCAGAACCGAGTTGATCTCATCCACAGAGGCTGACAGCGAAGACATCTCACCGGACGCAGTCTTTGAAGCCGACACTGCGTTTTCAATGAGAGTACCTGTGCGCTGGACCTGTGCGCTGATTTCGGAGATCGAGCTATCGAGCTCTTCGGTTGCACTTGCCACGGCGGACACACTTTCCGAAGCCGAGGAGACTGAACCCAGGGATTGATCGACCCGCTCCTTCGTTTGATGGGCAGCATCTGCCACGTTCACCACGAGATCATAAATGCTTGTCGAGGATGAATTGACGGCTCCAGCGATCGCGGAGACCTGCTCTTCGAAACGATCTGCAAGCTTTAACATCTCGCAACGGCGGCGTTCTTCTGCTGCCTTGCGGTCTTCCGCGCGGCTCTGTTCCAGTTCCTTCACTTCTTGTGATTTTGTTCTGAACGTCTCGATGGACCGGCACATTGCCCCGAGTTCATTTGTGCCTTGAATATTGGGGATTTCGGCGTCCAGGTTTCCATTGGCAATCTCTGACAAAGATTCGGTTGCCGATTTGACCGTATTTACCGTTGCGCGGTTTAACAGGAAACTCACGCCGAACCCTGCGACCGTGCCAATGATCGCAATCATGAGGAAGAATTGCTGACTGCTCTCTCCGTTGCTTTTGAGCGCGCCAACAATATCATTTGAGCGCACAGCGTCTGCATCTTGTGCCTCGCGCATGAGACCGATGATGTTTTCAAAGCTTTCGTCGGTGTTACCGAGCAGAGTAACGGCAATTGAGACGTCAATGGCGGCCATTTCGATGACACCAGCGACAGCCTCCTGATATGTCATCAATTGGTCATGAATTCCGGTAAGCCGGACATGCTGCGGGGATCCTTCAGGCAC
>JBCDCU010000262.1:0-5315 GCA_039181265.1 Pseudomonadota bacterium
CAAGACCGGTCACGAGGACGGGCTCAAGCATTGCGCGCGCCGCATAAATGGCAGCAGTGTATCCGGCGGGACCGGACCCGATAATGAGGACCTTGGTGTGCATGATGTCTTATCTCGCGATTCATGTGCCGACGCATTCGCCCGGCCTAGGCAAACATATCGCTATTGGACTGGGCCGGGTCAAGGGTAAGGGCGCATACTGGCGTCATTCGTAACAGGCTGGTGACAGGAGCGGGGAGAACTCCGGGAATAAATGCTCTACAGACTAAGCATTTTTACGGCTCGATCAGCGATCTCGGCGGTTGCATCGATGGGTGACTGTGTACCAGGCTGCATGGAGTTGTGGTCAAGAACGAGCGCGTTTTCGGCTGCCAAAGCGTTGAGGGTTGACGAAAATTTTGCAGGGAGGTCTGGCGGAAGAAATACATAGGTTTTTCGCCCTGCTGCAAGGGCCTCGCTTACCATATTGTGGCTATCGCCCGTGACGAGCAGTGCGTCCGATAAACTGACGATCGCTGAATACGGGTTTGGGCCGTTTCCATCCCAGATGAAATGCGGGTTCGTGAGCGTTTTTCGAATTGTGTCAAGGAGTTCGGGCGGTGTACGCCGGGATCCGGTGACGCAAACGGACGCGAAGTGATCGAGACGCCTAAGTGGCTCGCAGAACGCTTTGATCGTTGCCGCGTCATAAACCACCTTGCCGGAGTTTCCGCCAAGAAGGATGCCGAGCCGCGGTGAAGGTAGGGCGACACAGCGCGGATCGGGGCTCTTGCGCTCGTCTTCGATCCGTTCCGGTATCATCAGATGAGGTGTGGTTAGCGTCTCGATGACGTGACGACCAGGGCGCCTATCATGGACCGGGTGCCAGGCGATTGCGAACCGGCTCACATCGTAGCCTGGGTATTTCATGAAAATTGCGCGCGGGGCGATGGTACTAGCGCGTGCAAGTTTGCGAACATAAGGAACAGCACGCCTGCCGGATGCAATGATCAGGTCCGGCAGGGGCGGTTTGAACTTGTCCAACTCCGCAGGATCACAAGGCCCCCATGGCATGAACCACGAATAAGGCGCGCGCGGTGCAAGTTCGATTTTCCGGATGATATCGCCGATGCGATGCCCGATCGCCTCGCACTGAACGATGTCACCCCGACGACCGTTGGTGACAATCCATATCTTGGGTCGCGCCACAGGTTTGCCGAAGGGATTTGCGCCTATCGATAGGCAACTTCGAGGATTTCATAGCCGCGCGCACCACCGGGGGCGACGACTTCAATGCTATCGCCAACTTCCTTACCGATCAGGGCGCGGGCAATCGGAGACGAAATAGAAATCTTTCCGCTTCGGATATCCGATTCAAGATCCCCTACAATTTGATAGGTTTTCTCTTCGTCGGTGTCCTCATCGACGAGCTTGACCGTTGCTCCGAATTTGATCGTGTCGCCACTCATTTTTGCGGTGTCGATGACTTCAGCGCGACCAAGCTTGTCCTCGAGTTCCATGATACGGCCCTCGTTGAGGCTCTGCGCTTCTTTCGCCGCATGGTATTCGGCGTTTTCAGAAAGATCGCCGTGGGCGCGCGCTTCTTCGATCTCGCGAATGATGCGCGGACGAACATTCTGCTGGCGGTCTTTCAGTTCTTCTTCCAGCGCCTGATATCCGGCCACGGTCATGGGAACTTTATCGACCATAGCGTCTCCTTCATACCTCGTCTAAACCCGGCACTATCCTGGCGGTGTGTTCCAACACCGCTCGGTCATCATGCGGCCGGTGGAAAATAGGATTGCAGCGAGCGGACCTCGACTACGTCACGGCTATATGCCTCAATGCCTTGTGCCGCCGCGACGGCTCCTGAAAGGGTCGTGTAGTACGGCACTTTGTTTAAAAGGGCAGCCTGACGCAGTGAGCGGCTGTCTGCAAGTGCTTTCGGCCCGTCTGTCGTGTTGAAGACGAGTTGTACCTCGCCATTTTTCAATGAGTCGACCGCGTGAGGTCGGCCCTCGAGCACCTTATTCACTCGGACAGCCGGAATTCCATTGGCATTGAGGTAGGATTGCGTGCCGCCTGTTGCAAGGACACGGAAACCGCAATCGACCAGAAGTTTCATGGCTTCCAGAATGCGCGGCTTGTCGGCGTCTTTCACCGATACAAAGACGGTTCCGGAAGTCGGTACCTTCGTGCCGCCGCCAAGCTGCGACTTTGCAAAGGCAATACCGAAGGCTTTGTCGAGCCCCATGATCTCGCCGGTTGAGCGCATCTCCGGTCCGAGAACCGTGTCCACACCCGGGAACCGGGCGAATGGGAAGACTGCTTCCTTGACAGCGATATGATCAAGGTCTGGTTCCTCCAATGCAAACGACGCCAAGCTCTCACCGGCCATAATCCTTGCAGCGATCTTGGCAATCTGCATGCCAATGGTTTTCGCTACAAATGGAACCGTACGCGAGGCCCTGGGGTTTACTTCGAGAACGAAGATCTCCCCGTCTTTGACGGCATATTGCACGTTCATGAGGCCGCCGACCTTGAGCGCAATCGCGAGCGCTGCGGTTTCCTTCTTGAGTTCTTCTATCACGTCGGCCGGAAGCGAATGCGGCGGTAGTGAGCAGGCGCTGTCGCCGGAATGGATCCCTGCCTCCTCGATATGCTCCATAATTCCGCAAACGAAGACGTCCTTCCCATCAGATAAACAATCGACATCGACCTCTACGGCATTCGACAAATAACCGTCGATCAGGATGGGGCTGTCGCCGGAGACGATGACAGCTTCGTTGATGTAGCGGTCGAATTGTTGATCGTCGCGGACGATCTCCATTCCGCGACCACCTAGGACGTAGGATGGCCGGATAACGGCAGGATAACCGATTGTGTCAATGATGGTTTTTGCTTCGTCGCGGGAGCGCGCAATGCCGTTGTTCGGCTGTTTGAGGTCCAGATTTGTCAAAAGAGACTGAAAGCGGTCCCGGTCTTCCGCAAGGTCAATCGCATCAGGGGACGTGCCGAGGATCGGGATCCCGGCAGCCTCGAGAGCATTGGCGAGTTTCAGCGGCGTCTGACCGCCAAACTGCACGATGACACCGACGAGTTCACCCGATTGCCGCTCCGTGCGAAGGATCTCCAGAACATCTTCAGCGGTGAGCGGTTCAAAATAGAGCCGGTCGGACGTGTCATAGTCGGTGGAAACCGTTTCCGGATTGCAATTGACCATGATTGTTTCAAAGCCGGCATCGCTGAGCGCATAGGCTGCGTGACAGCAGCAATAATCAAACTCGATCCCTTGTCCGATCCGGTTCGGACCACCGCCCAAAACAGCGATCTTGCGGCGGTCGGACGGATAGGCTTCTGACTGGACCGCACCGGCGAAAGGCTGCTCATATGTTGAATACATATAGGCAGTCGGCGATGAGAATTCTGCAGCGCAGGTATCAATCCGTTTGTAGGCAGGAAAGACCTCTAGCTGCTCACGGTGCTTACGAGCTTCGTCTTCCGTCTTGCCGGTCAGTTCGCCAAGGCGCTTATCTGAAAAGCCAAGCGCCTTGACCTCCCGCATAGTATAGGCTGTCGTTGGAAGACCGGCGTCCTTGACTTTGTTTTCCATGTCGACGATTGCGCGCAATTGGTCGAGGAACCACGGATCGATCTTGCAGAATGAGTGAATGAACTCATTGTCCCAGCCAAGGCGCATGGCCTGGCCGACCTGAAGCAGGCGGTCCGGTGTCGGCGTGCCTAAAGCGGCGCGAATGGCGTCTTTTTCCTGGCCGGGTTCGTACCCTTCGATTTCAATTTCATCGAGCCCCGACAGCCCGGTTTCAAGGCCGCGTAGCGCCTTCTGGACGCTTTCTGCGAACGTCCGCCCGATCGCCATGACTTCGCCGACCGATTTCATTGAGGTGGTGAGTGTCGGGCTCGCACCGGGAAACTTTTCGAACGCAAAGCGCGGGATTTTGGTGACGACATAGTCGATGCTCGGCTCGAAAGAGGCCGGTGTTGCGCCACCGGTAATATCATTTTCGAGCTCGTCGAGTGTGTAGCCGACTGCGAGGCGTGCTGCCACTTTTGCAATCGGGAAACCTGTCGCTTTTGACGCAAGGGCTGACGACCGGGAGACCCGCGGGTTCATTTCGATGACGACCAGATGGCCATTTTCCGGATTGACTGCAAACTGGACGTTCGATCCGCCGGTCTCGACACCGATTTCTCGGAGGACCGCAATCGAAGCGTTCCGCATGATCTGGTATTCTTTGTCGGTCAGGGTAAGCGCTGGGGCACAGGTAATGGAATCGCCCGTATGCACGCCCATCGGATCGACGTTTTCGATGGCACAGATAATGATGCAATTGTCCGCTTTATCGCGGACAACTTCCATTTCGTATTCTTTCCAACCAAGAACGCTTTCTTCGACGAGCACTTCGTCGGTTGGCGATGCGTCGACGCCGCGAAGAACGAGATCGTAGAGTTCATCAAGCGTATAAGCGATGCCGCCGCCTTGGCCCCCCATGGTGAATGACGGGCGGATAATCGCAGGAAGTCCAGTGACCGCGCTTGCCTGAAGGGCCTGGAGCTGGGCTGTCAGGCGGTGTTCTTCGCGCCGGTAACGTTCGCTTTCGTTCCAGCTTTCTTCAAATTTCGTAACGGCAGTAGTCCCGTTCGCTTCCGCCTTTGCACGCTGTTCTTTGTACTCGGCTTCGAACCGTTTCTTGAGTTCGGACGTGTTGACAAAAGCAGCCTTCGGCGTTGAGAGACCGATCTTGTGCATCGCTGCACGGAAAAGGTCCCGGTCTTCCGCTTTGTCGATCGCTTCGGCGCGGGCACCGATCATTTCAACGCCGTACTTTTCAAGAACGCCCATGCGCCTCAGGGACAAAGCACAGTTGAGCGCAGTTTGTCCGCCCATGGTCGGGAGCAGCGCGTCAGGCCGCTCCTTCTCGATAATCTTGGCAACGATCTCAGGTGTTATCGGTTCGATGTAGGTTGCGTCCGCGAGTTCCGGATCCGTCATGATCGTTGCCGGATTGGAATTCACCAAAATGATTCGATAGCCTTCGGCTCGGAGCGCTTTACAGGCCTGGGTGCCCGAGTAGTCGAATTCACAAGCCTGCCCAATAACAATCGGGCCGGCGCCAATGATAAGGATGGAGGAAATGTCCGTGCGTTTTGGCATAAGGGGTGTTCGTCTCCGGTATAGCGCGATGGGTCCGCAAAAAGCCCGGACGCGGAAACGGCCGGGCGGAATGGTGCAGCATTTTTCAGGCTAAGACGTTTCTATAGGCGAGGGATTTTGTGCTGAAAAGGTCTTTTCGGCGCCAAAGATTGGAAATTGC
>JBCDCU010000263.1:0-5307 GCA_039181265.1 Pseudomonadota bacterium
GTCGCAAAATAACTTTGATCGACCAACACTTTTGGAAGAGTGTCGCTGTTCAGTTCAAGCGCCCAGCTGCCGTCAGGTCGCGCTTGGACGATGACATCCGGCACCACGATCTCTGTGAAGACCGATTCGAAAGCTTCGCCCGGTTTCGGGTCAAGCATCCGCACTTCGTCGATCATTTCAATCAAGTCATCACGATCCACGCCGCACAGGCTTTGCAGCCTGTCGAATTCGCGTTTTGCCAGAAGATCAAGATTGTCTATCAGGGCCGCGATGGCCGGATCGAACCTGTTCTTTTCTTTGAGTTGCAGGGCGAGGCATTCGCTGAGATCCCGTGCGAAAACGCCCGGCGGATCAAGCGTTTGCAGCCGGCCCAGGATATCTTCAATAATGCAAGGGGTGACGCCGAGGGCTTCCGCAATATCGGAGAGATCGCTTCTCAGATACCCGGCATTGTCGACACTGTCGATCAATGTCCGTGCGATCATCGTGTGGCGGGGATCTTCTATCACTAATCCAATCTGACGGGTCAGATGGTCTGTCAGGGTTGGCGTTTCGCTGACAAAGGCTTCGAGATTGTAATCGTTGTCGCCAAGCTGGCTCATTGGCGAGGAAAGCGGGCTGTTATCGCGCCCATTAATCGCTGCAACTTCGATACCCGCTTGGCCAGCATCTTCGGGAAAGACATTTTCAGCATCCGTATCGAAAGTGCTGGCAATGGCTTCAGCCGAGTTCTGCAACGGCTTGTCGATCCAGTCACCATCGTCGCCCGCTCCGTTCATCAACGGTGCGGTTTCCATCCCATTGGTATCGTTGAGGCGAGGTGTTCCGTCAGGCGACTGGTCGCTTACATCGGACAGTCCGCGGTCTGGACCCGCTTCCTGATCATCCACCCGCTGAAGCAGCGGGTTCTTCTCGATTTCACTTTCCACATAGGCTTGAAGGTCGGCGTGCGAGAATTGCAGAAGCTTGATCGCCTGCATCAGTTGCGGCGTCATCACAAGTGACTGTGACTGTCTGAATTCTAGTCTTGGCGTCAGTGCCATGGATTATTGCACGATCCGATTGTTCAAGAAATTGCAGAGACTTGAGGAATTTGGTCCGAGTCTTGCTTGTGCTACGCCAAGCTTAAAGCACACTCACGCGGATAATGTAAATGCTCCCAAAGCCACAGCGTTAACGATCCTCAAAACAACCGGCAAACGGGAGAAGCGAATGCTGTTGCTAAAGGGTAAAGTTATCGCCGAGGTAAAGGCGGCGGACGTCTGGATTATCGATAATAGAGCGCGGAGTTCCGTGGGTAAGGACCTGACCGGAATGAATGATGTAGGCGCGGTCGATCAGGCCAAGGGTTTCGCGAACATTGTGATCGGTAATCAGAACCCCGATGCCGCGCTTTGTGAGATGGCGTACGAGAAGCTGGATATCGCCTACGGCAATCGGATCGATCCCCGCGAAGGGTTCGTCTAGGAGTACGAAATTCGGCCGACTTGCAAGGGTTCGGGCGATTTCACAGCGCCGGCGCTCACCACCCGATAAGGCAACTGAGGGCGATCTCCTGAGATGGTCAATGCCAAACTCGTTGAGGAGGTTGTCGAGATCGTCTTCACGCCTCGCCTTGTCCTTTTCGACAACTTCAAGGACAGCCCGTATATTATCTTCCACGTTGAGGCCCCGAAAGATTGAAGCTTCTTGCGGAAGATAACCGATACCGAGACGTGCGCGGCGGTACATCGGCAAGGATGTGATGTCATGCCGGTCTAAGAAGATCTGGCCTTCGTCGGCCTTAACAAGGCCGGTGATCATGTAAAACATGGTTGTTTTGCCAGCGCCGTTCGGGCCAAGCAGCCCGACAGCTTCCCCACGCCCGATCGCAAGACTGGCACCATCGACGACTGTCCGCCCGCGATAGCTCTTGCGCAATTGTTTGGCGATCAGCCATCCGCGACCGCTCTTATCGCGAAGCGGTTCGGCCGCTCCGGTAGGTTGCGCGTCGCTGACTGTCGGGGCGGGCGTGTGGCGGTTCATACCGTTCTATTTAGCTTTTTTTGACTGAAATGTCAGGAAAAACGGGCCTCCGCTTGTTGAGGCCGCCTGTTATCCTCACTCACAAGGGCTGTTTTCCTGGGCCTCGCCTTCACCAGGCGTAAAGATTGCGGTCACCCTCTGCCCGTTCGTGCGGCGCGGGGCTGACAATTGGGCCTCGCCGCTTTCCAGATTAACGGTCAGGCTTTCGCCGACGACAATGTTCTCGCATTGTGACAGGACAACATTACCGGAAAGCACAACGACCTGCTGGCGCATATCGAAGTCGGCCCGGTCTCCAGTTGCCGTATTGTTGCCGGATGTCACGAGCACTTTGCCACGGGCTTCGATACGTCGAATTCCCTGAGTGCCACCACCAGGCTGAACATCACCCTCGTAAAAGACGTGAAGCGTCGCCGATTTCATCACGGTCTCGCCTTGGCGCACTTCGACCCGCCCCTTGAAGAGCGCGAGTTTTTCAGTGTCTTTCACTTCCAGGCTGTCGGCTTCGATTTTGATTGGCTGATCGTTCTGGGTTCTGAAGCCCGCAAAGGCTTCCCCGCCGGTCTGAGCCTGTGCAGCATGATGCACACCAAGCGTGAAACCCAGCACGATGGCGCAGATGAGAAGAAAACTGGCGAGTCGTTGGGCGGTCATGGTTGCGTCAGGGGTTCCCTCCGGGACAATTTCCTGGCTGCAGATTGTCCGGCGCCAGGCCCTATTGCCGGATGTGTTCGGGTCTGATCACCATTCTGACCCGCTCGTCGAAGAGGATATATTCGCCGTTATCGCGCACTTCAAGGCGGTTCGCCTGAATATCGCCGATTGCAGCTTCGATCATCACCTGGCCTTCGCTCTTTAGAACGCCACCCTTCACATCGATTTCCGCCTGATCGAGTTCGGCCCTGTATCCCGAACTCATATGCATTCTAACGCCTTCGGAAAGTTCAAGCTGCTCGCTTTCAACATTGAATTTCCCGGCTCCTGCCGCGATCGAGGCGATATTACCGTCCTCAAGCGTCAGAGTTGCGCCGATTTCTTCCAGCGAAACGGTCTTCGGATTCTTGAGATCCTGGAGCGCGCGGGTTGCAACAATCTCATAGGTCGAATTGCTGGCCGTAAACCCGCTGACGCTCGGCTTATCCATAACGACCGTGCCTTTGGTCAGATCAATGGTTGCGGGTCCGAAAGGCGTCGCGATCAACTGGCCTGCAATTGCGAGTACGATAAACAGGACAATCAGGCCGCCTCCGAGAACCGGCAGGCCGATTTTCAGGCGCCGCACTTGACGGGTGTAGCGGCGGGCATCTGCGAATTTGCGTTGGTCATCCGCGCGCGCACTTACCTCCGCGCGGCCTGATGCTGTGTTTGCCACAGGCCCGCGCGCAAGATCATGCATCTTTGCATCATGCGCGTTCATAGTACCAATCGTCCGTAGTCCCCAGCGTACGCTGAATGCTGCCCCTCGCCCTCAAATGGGCTCAGCCACGCTTTTCTTCAACTGATACCATTCTGCGGTCTGTTTTTCAAAGCGAACGGAACGATACCCAGAGGCTTTGCTACGAATGGGCGAAGATATCTGTTTCGGGCCAACCCATAAGATCGAGTTTCGCTCGTGTTGGAAGAAACTCGAAACACGCATCCGCAATTTCCGTACGTCCTTCCCGGTCGAGCCGTACTTTGAGCACATCCATCATACTGTGAAGATAGAGCACATCGGACGCAGCGTATGAAATCTGCGCTTCGCTGAGCGTATCGGCACCCCAGTCGGAGCTTTGTTGCTGCTTTGAAATGTCGACATCAAGAAGTTCTTTGGTCAGGTCCTTCAATCCATGCCTGTCGGTGTAGGTGCGTGTTAGACGCGAGGCGATTTTCGTGCAGAAAACCGGTTCTGCCATAACGCCGAAACTGTGCTGGAGAAGTGCAAGGTCAAAACGCGCGAAGTGAAAGATCTTTGTCTTTTGTGGATCCCTCAAAAGCGCTTCGATATTCGGAGCGCTTGTCTGGCCGGCAGCAATTTGGACAACATCGGCGCTGCCGTCCCCAGGCGAAAGTTGAACAACGCAAAGCCTGTCACGATGCGGATTAAGGCCCATCGCTTCGGTGTCTATCGCGACATCACCGGTATAGAGGGAAAGGTCCGGGAGGTCGCCTTTGTGGAAGCGGATCGTCATGGGGCTGGGTCCGTGTAGGTGAAGGGCTAAAAAGCACTGTAGGCCTAGCCGATTTCGGTCCGGCTTTAAACCACTCGGCTAAGAGTTCACGTCTTTCTTATTAATAAGCTGTTTCCAATCCCGTCAGACCTTAGCAAGTGTCAGGTTCTGCACGGTGCTGAGGCGGAGCTGCGTAGCTCGCGGATAGGTTCGCACACGCGGAACCCTGCCTTCGCGAAGCCATTGCTGCATGCGTTCCCAATATTCCACTGTGAGGAGGTCTCCATGCGCCTCTCGGAAAAGGCGCCTGAGCTGTTTATTGGGAAGCCTTAGATGCGCTTCCATTTCTTCTGGCAGAAAAATGACGCCGTCTTCGAAAAACCAATCGGGTATGTCTTCCTCGTCCTCGTAGCCGAGATTGGTTCGGATCTTCACATCAGTCAGGGTTTCAACCGCGTCATAGTCGAAAAGATAGACAAAGCGCAGTGCTGAGACCCCATAATTGCGGCCATCGAGGTCCTTGTTGAAAACGTTGGTTGCCGCGTTGTTGCGGATACATTGGCCAAGCCGGATCACCACCATTTCCGCTTCGCGATCCGTGCAGCCTTGCAGATAGAGAGGAATCGGAACGAGTTTACGCTGTACGATCAGATGATCGAAAAGGATACTTGTGCCGCGACGTCGCACCGATCCGGCAGACGCCTCAAGCATTTCCTCAAGAAAGGCAGGATCGAACATCGATTCCGGCAACAGGAGGTCGGAATAATTCACATTGTCGAGCATGCTCCCGGAGCGGTTCAGTTCGTGAACGCTTGAGTATTTCTGCAAAACAGAGGGGACACCTTCAAAAACGCCCCACTTGTATTGATCTGTTGGATGGTCGCGTATGACCTTGAGCATGTACTTTATGTTCGGTGCGGTAAAACCGAGCGCAACACTGCCGCGCGGCCCTGGCGCATGGTCAAGTCGCTCATTGTGCTCTTCGAGGCCCTGCGTGATCTGGTTCATGATGGCGATTTTGCCGACATGATTGTAGCCGATCGTCGAATAATGTTCCGAATGGGGTCGGAGCGGCATCAGACCATGCAGATAATCGACGAGTTCATGATACTCCGTCAGGGTCACATGGAAA
>JBCDCU010000264.1:0-5293 GCA_039181265.1 Pseudomonadota bacterium
AAAACCGCCAAAAGTCGCCTTAACCGCAATCATGCGAAAGCTCATAGAGCTCGCAAACACCTTGATAAAGCAGGATAGAAAATGGAGACAAATTCCTGATTGATCAAAACGGATACTCTAGCGTCAGGATTTCACTTTTTTCCTGAAGTCGCGGGCCAGGCGCCGAAGTCTCTGTTCAAGGGCGAAATCCGCGGAACAGAGCCTGTTCTTGAATGCGGCGAGTGGGCCGGACGACACAAGCACCGTGCCGATCTCCAGACGGCCGCGCCACAGCGGCTCGATCATCGAATGTCCGGGGATGGCGAGCGAGTCCGCCAGTCTGAATCCCGGCATGGCCAGGTTCTGCTGGAACGTGTAGAGGACAAGCTGGGCGCCTGGCGAGTACCGCGCGTAAGCCTCGTCAAACGCGATTTTCCAGGCAAAGACATGCCCGCCGTCCACGAATGACACCAGCGACGCGATAAGCGTTTCACCGACGCGCAATTCATCGATGCGGACACGGCCGGCGCCGGCCATTGCACCGACAGTTTCCCGCGAAAAGGCCGCTGTTTGCGACGTGCTGGCAAGCGCCGTGTTCTCGCGCCCTTTCCATCCAGAGGCTTCAAGAGCGAGAAAGGCTTCGAACCTGTGCTTCAACGCGCTGTCTTCGACGGTTGCCAGGCTGACATCTCCCTCGTCTTCAAGGCGGCGCAACAAGCGCTTCATTTCCTTTCGCCGCTTCCCCTTGAACGCCGCGTCGAACTGGGCTTGTCCTTCCGGGCCGCTGTCATGAGACGCCCTGTGCGACCGTTCGGCGACGGTAACATCCGCCTCCTCAAGATCCATCAGCAAACGGGCCGCCCTTGAGCCGAGCGGCAAGTGCGGAAGCGCAAGAACCCCGGCCTTTCCCGCGGCTGCTCCGAAAAACAGCCTGGCGTGGATCATGCCGGCGTCCGGGCTGAGCAGCGGTGTACCGACCGGACCGTAATCCGTCGTGAAGGTGGTCGGGACCGGGAGAAGCAGACCTGCCGGGCGCGGCCGGACCGGCGCCGCCATCAGCCACTGACCGGTAAGCCCGTCTGTCACCGCCAGCACCTTCACGTGCCTCGCACCCATATGTCTGAGGTAAGGCATGAGGAACGCAGGACCGAAAAACGGATTCGGGTCGGCAGCTTCATCGCTCAGTGCCTGCCAGGCTTCCCGTGGCAACCCGTCTTGAAGGGGATCGAAAAAGCGTGTCTTTACATTCGACAGATCACCACTGTCAGAGGTCATCTGACGGTCTCCGGCCGGCAAACATGAGCGGCAGCACGAAGGTCATGACGTGCAGCTTGCGCCTGGCGGCAATCGCAAGGGCCGTCGCCTCGAACAGGATTGCACAGCTTGTGGCGATCGCGGCGCCTGCCAGACCCAGCAGCGGAATGAATATCAGGTTCAGCAGGACATTGACCGCGAATGTCGCTGCATAGATCCCGGCGCAGGTTTTCTGGTGGCCCGTCATCGACAGCAGCGCGTCTGCCGGACCGACGGAGGCGCGTGCAAGCACGCCGATCATCAAGAGGGCAATAAGGGGATAGCCCGCTTCAAATCCGCTGCCGAACAACCGGAGCAGCAACGGCGCAACCAGCAGCAGGGCGAGCCCTGCGGCCAGCGAGGGCCAGAATGTCCAGAGCGTTGCCTGCCTTGTGTAGGCCGCGAGCCCCTCCCTGTCTTCATTGTGCTGATAGCTGGAAAAGCGATGTGCCGAAGCCGCCCGCACAGCGAAGTAGACAAAGTGAACAAGTGCAAGCGTTCTGGAGGCTGCGAAATAGACCGCAACCTCGTCCGGGCTCTGAAAGAAGCTCACCATGATCACGTCTGCGCTGGTGAGCAGCTGCAGGAACCCTTCCACCATCAGCATTGGCAATGAAATGGCAAGCCATGTCTTCAGGTCGGTCCTTGCCGGCCCCTTGGGCACTTTGCGCGGTAACTTGGCTCTCAGATGAAAATACTGATACGCGGCGACCAGGGATGTTGCGGCAACCGCGACCATAGCCGCGGTCGTTGCCGTTGCAGGCATCCCGGTAATGCTGACAGCGACCAGAAGGAACAGGATTGCAAGCGGGCGCCAGATATAGGTCGGCAGCATGGCAAGAGACGGCCAATCATGACTTCGTGCAATGCCGTCCTGAACCAGTCCGAAGGCAAAGAACGGCAACGCCAGAAACACGATGACCAGCGGCTCGACATAGGTCGGAGCAATAAACCCGCTGAACAGAAAAACGCCAGCCATCGCCAGTATCGCCGTGCCGACACCGATCAGAAAGGCAGCCTGACGGCTGGCAGACAGGAAGCCGCGAAGCCCGTCGAGATCACCGGCCTGGCGGTATTGCGGAATGAATCGGCTTGCGGAGGTCGAGAACCCGCCGCAGGCCATGACCCCGAGCACAATCACGAAAGTCCAGGCGACCGAATAGATGCCGTAGTCATAGGCCCCAAGCAGACGCGCCAGGACAATCTGGGAGAGGAAGGCGAGCCCCGCCCCCGCCACCCGAACGGCGAAAGTGGAAACGGCCATGCGTCCTGCAGCGGCTTTTTCCGACGAAGCGCGCCCTGAACCGGCAGCAATCTGCTCGACGCCCTTGCCCAGCAATTGCATCCAGGCGGCGTCCTGAAAACGCTTCGTCCAGAAATTGGCAGTCGATCGCACGTAGAGGGCCCTTGAGAATTTCTTTCCGTATTTTTGACACAAGGGACTTAATTTTCCGTGGCTTTTGCTGGCTTTCAGCGAATGCGCCTTCACACATGCGTGAAGAATTTCGGGGGGTCCTGTAGGGACTGAACCCCGCGAGCGCCGTTCCGGTGCGTGTCCGGACCGCTCACGCTTGGATGGAAAAGGCACCAGGGTCGAAAGATGAGGCGAATTTCATCTAAGTCGGAATTTTTTTTATTACTTCCAGAGCGTTAGGGAGATTGTCCGGCTAACTGCGCGATCTCCGCTTGACAGTTTTCATGAAATAGGAACAAATAGTGAACAAATGAATCGCCAATCAAATCACCACAACATGCCACCAGCCGGCGATTGATTTTTTGTGCCCAGTTGCTTTGCGGATTCAGAGGGTTGCCTCCCCTTCGATCCGCGACTTGATCCGGTCCCTGCTTTGCCGCCAAGCGCAGGGGCCGGATTTTTTCGACCCGGAGCACGGTTACACGTCCACCCCGAAAATTAACCATGAAGTCAGTCAGTTGGATCGATTTGCGCGGATCTGATTGCACTGCGAATAGAGAGAATTTATAGGATGAAAAGATTTTCTTATGTGTGTTAGACATACCGTCGCGATTGCCCCGTCCTGAAAAACACAAATTCGGATCGCGCCGGCCTTAAAGGATAAAAAGAATGTTCAAGGCAATCGCGATCGCGTCATTTGCCAGTTCTGTGCTTCTGTTCGCCGGTTCTGCAAATGCAATGATCATCAACGGTGATTTCGAAGACGTTGCGACGCTTGACCCGACGGGACAGGTGAAGGGCAATCAGCTTTCCAACCTTGCCACAACCGGATCTTCCTGGGACGTATTCGACAAGATTAGCGGATGGAAGACGACGAGCGGCGCGGGCATAGAAGTCCAGACCAACCGCACGCTGGGGTCGATCGACGCGCATTCCGGCCAGCACTATATCGAACTGGACAGCCACCCGCGCAGCAACTCCAATTCGTCGATGGCGCAAGACGTGTCGCTGGATGCCGGCACATACGCACTGTCGTTTTGGTACAGCCCGCGCACCGGAAATGCAGATTCCAACCGCATCAACTATTCAGTCAGCGACGGGCTCCTGTCGGGCTTCATCACGGGTCCCGGCACATCGCCGGCGACCTCGGTCGGGTCCTGGACACTGGTGCGGTCCCTGTTCCAGGTTCAAACCGCCGGGGACTACACGTTGACATTCGCAGCGGCCGGCGAACAGGATTCTTATGGTGGCTTGATCGATACGGTGAAACTCACCGCTGTACCGATCCCGGCAGCCGGTTTGTTGCTGCCGGTAGGGCTTGGGCTGCTCGGTTACGCCTCCCGGCGCCGCAAGGCGAGCTGATCGGTCATTGATCTTCTGATCAAAGAAAATGCGGCCACACCGGCCGCATTTTTTCTTGATGGCAGGGGCCCCGTTGAGCCCCGCGCAGATGGTTCAGGCAAACTGGCGCCAGAACTGGTAAGATCGATCCAATCTGTTCAGTCTTTTGCTCTTTTCGGCAGGATCGAGATCCTTCCGGTCCAGTAGTATTTCAATCTCTTTCTTGAGTTCATCCATATGTCTTGTTGCGTATCTCAGCATGTCAACATCCTCCACTCAGGTGTGTTTCGATACGAAAGAAGATGTTATGCAAACGGAAGATATTCAAATTAAGTATTTTTAAGAAAAGAGATTAAATCATTAAGTTGTATTACTTTTTCCGGTTTAATTAATTACCGATACAGGAATCTGGCAAGTCGGCGGCCGAATGTTGCTATGAGTACGCTGCGAGCCTTGGCGCAAGATCGCCGAAGACTTCCGGCCGCCCCTGGACCTTGGCGATCAACATCGCACCCTCGAGCTGGGCGAGGATGGCCAGACTGTGCTTGCCCAGATCATCTTCCGGAACGCCTGCTCCCCACTCCGATCGTCTCAAACCTCTCGTCAGCCAGCCACCGGTCCGGTCGAAAAACGCCTTTGCCTCAGTCACGACTTCCTCTGGCAGGCCGGACGACTCTGCGGCAAGAATGCCGCAAAGGCACATCTGCCCGTCCTGTCCAAGGGAACGTGCAAACTCCCGATGCAATTTCGAGATCAGTGCTTCGGCCGGCATCGCCGGTGCTTCCGGATCACCGAGCCGGTCCAGAAAACGCTCCGTATACCGCCTGGCGACCGTGGCACCAAGATCGGCCTTGGTTGGAAAATAATAGTGCACGCTCGAACTCTTCACGCCGACACCCGATGCGATGTCCCGGAAACTGAAGCCGTTATAGCCGTTTTGCCGGATCAGTTTTTCCGCAAGATCGAGGATTCGTTCTTCTGTATCTGCGGGGGATGCGCTCACGGATCGATCTCCTTGTCTATCGACTGATAGATAGATCTTGACATCGGAAAGCACAACACCGATATCTCAAACATCTACCTACCTATCAATAGATAGATAAATTTAACTGACCGGGAAATGGAGACGAATGTGACGAAAACCATAGCGATCATCCAGGGCGGAACTTCAGGCATGGGCCTTGCAACCGCGCACAGGCTCGCGGCACGGGGCATCGCCCTCGTGCTCATCGGACGCAATCCGGACAAGCTCGCATCCGCGCGCGC
>JBCDCU010000265.1:0-5280 GCA_039181265.1 Pseudomonadota bacterium
CGAACGTAAAGCCGTCACGCGTATAGACAAAGGCGTCGAAGCTATCGAGAAAACCGTCCGTCGCAAGTTCAGCATCACTCACAAGAGTCGCTGTGAAGCCACTGATCCCATTGATGAAGTCATCTATTTCATTGTCGCCGAAAACCGCAAAGGTCGCAGCCTGGGACATGGTGGAAAAAAGCCCCAAACAGAGTGTGGCTGCAAGCGTAATCGTCTTCATCGGCAAAGCCCCCGCAAGTATCAATTCAAAATCGATTCCAAGTTATGGACCGAACCGTACGTAAGCAGGGGAGCGCCGTCAATTGGTCGAGTGACCACAGTGTGGATAGAAGAACGCCTGGCGCGACCGACCGCTCGCATCGGTACCGGAAAGCGGCATCAATCGCGAGCGCGCCGTCCCGGTTCCCGCTAGCTGGCTTTGCCGATCGACAATCGGATCGAACTGACCGCTGAGCCCTTCCTGATTTGCAGCGCGCATAAGCAATTGTCCCATCTCAATGCGCAAGTCCGGCAGGACTGTTTCAATGACAGATACCCGGGGGTCGATAATCAGGGTTCGATATTCGGAATCGTTTCAGGAAAACGAGGCTCGCATGGACTATAGTGTTGCCCTACTCATTTTCGGGATTTTGCTCCTCCTCGTCGGCCTTATCGGCAGGGTGAAAGCAAAGGAGCTTGAAGTCGGCACGGCCAATCCGGTGACACGCGTTGTGGTCGGCGTGATCGGGGTCGGCCTTGTCGCGCTATCGCTTTTGATCTCACCGGCTGGCGAGATCCTTTCCGGTCTCAATCTCGGCACGGGCGGTCGCGGATCACCGACTGACCCATCCGGACCGGTATATGGCCCGCCTCACCCCGAGCCGGCAGAGCCTGAACCAGCAGGCCCTCCACCCGGCCCTGGGCCGGAGGCGGATGCGGAAGACAGCACGCTACCGCCCCTACGCGCGCGGATTGCCGTCGTTGCCATGGACGACCGCTTGGGCACACTCACGGCTGAAGCGCTTGCCCGGTCCGTAGGGGCCAATCTTGAAGTCTTTCCCCATAACGGGCTGCAGGAACTCGGCATCTATAATCCGGACCTCATCGTCATTGCCGCCGATACCGCCCGCGTCTGGCCGGAAATGTCGGACAGGGTTCTGCGCGCGCTTTTCGACGGACAGAAGATCGTCGGCCTTGGGACCGGTGGATCGGAATTGTTCCGGGCGCTTGGTGCCACCATCGGAAAGGGCCATGCGGCGCATTTTGGCGGCAGCAACGAAGTGACGCTCGCCAATTTTCCGTCAGGCCATATCGACCGGCCGGATCTTCCGCGGGATTTTCCGGTTCATCGGCCCGGCCGTTTCGATGTTCAAGGGATCTATGATGGCGGCTCTCCGGCGCTGCAAGGTTTTGAGGCCTTCGCCAATGTCGCCGGTCACGATCATCACTGGCCGGTGGTGCGGCAGGGAAACCTTCTCTTCTGGGGGTTTGACGCGCCGCTCAACACGCTCACCAATGAGGGGCGATTGCTCCTTCATTCTTTGCTGAAGGATCATCTTGAACGCCCCTATATTTCTTTCGAGGCGCGTTTGCCGGAGGTTGAGGTTTTTCCTCCAGGGCGGCACGCTGAACGCCTGACGGGTCAGTTTTCCGGTCAAACCTGGCATATCCGCCTCGCAAGGCCCGGCATGGTGCGGGCGCTCGTGGACTACGACCCGGAGCATGGCCCCGTCGCCCTTATACTGAACGGACCCGGGCAAGTCGGATATTTTGAGCGGAAGAATGGCGTCTCGCCCCTGGAGATCAGATTCGAGGTGACGCCGGAGCTCCTGGAGCGCGGCGATGTCTGGCGCGTCTCGGTGAAGAAATTCGGCCCCGTGCCAAGACCGATCGACTACACAATCGAGCTCGACTTTCCTGGATAGGCGACAGGATGTTTGTGGGTATCAACGTTATACCGACGCTGCCGCCCTCCCAGGCTCGAGACACTCTCGCACCTTCATGCATTGATGGATCTTTCGGGATCAATCTGTCGCCACTGCGCTCGCTCCCTTCACCGCGGTAAAGTGAGAGCTGCAACTGTTTCTCTCAGAACAGAATGACGAAATCTCCGACGTCGGTTATCGCAACGAGATTGACCGACATGTCGCTTGACTGGAGGAAGCCTGCAAATCGTGACACATCGTAAGACGTCAGTAGCAATAAAGACGTATTTGAAGAGGCCTCTGGTTTGCACGGGACCACGACGCTCGAACGCAAGTCATAGAAACAATAAACAAAATGCATACGACTTCGGTGCGATGATAACCTATCATCAGACGAATTCCTGTCGAATACCGAGGTACGAATCGTGGAATTGAACCAGATCCGTTACTTCGTTGCGATGAGCAAATGCCTGAACTTCACGCGCGCGGCCGAGCTGTGCAGTGTTTCACAGCCCGCTCTGACGCGCGCAATCAAAAAGCTTGAGGATGAACTTGGAGGCCCGCTCTTTCGCCGCGAGGGCCGCAGGACCCATTTGACGGAACTCGGGCGAATGGTTCGGCCCCGTTTCGAACAGGCCTTGTCGTTGACGGATCTTGCAAAAGACGACGCCCTCGATTTTTCGAAAATGGTGAATGCGAAACTCGATCTCGGTTGCATGTGCACGATCGCGCCCTCAAGCATCATCAGCCTGATCGAATTTTTCAGCCATCACACGCCGCAATTGTCGCTGATGCTGCACGAAGCATCGGGAAGCCGACTGACCGAACTCCTGCTTGACGGCGAAATCGATGTCGCCATTCTCGCGCTGCCTGAGCTTCCCGACGAATTGCACGCCTATCCGCTCTTTGAGGAACCTTATGTGATCACCTTTCCAAAAGGGCATCATTTTGAAGAGATGGATGCGGTTCCCGTAGAGCACCTGGCGGGCGAACGCTATCTGAAACGCGTCAATTGCGAATATCTCGATCTCTTTGAAGCCGAAGGATTTGCTTATCACTTTGGAACCGATCATCGCTTCAAGAGCGAACACGAAACATGGATTCAGGCGATGGTCATTGCCGGGCTCTGTTGCGCAATCATGCCGGAAAGTCTTTCGCTTAATCCGGAACTTCCAAGCAAACCCCTTGTCGAACCGGAATTGCGGCGCACCATATCGGTTGTGACCCGTCGCGGCCGCATGCACACACCAACCGTGGATCTGTTTATGAAGCTTTGTGCCCGTATGGATTGGGGCGCTGACGTGCCAGCAGAGCGACAGGCTGCGAATCCGTGTACGAATTACTGACTATAGAAGGATGCCGCCTGCCTGCGGGTGGGGATCCGGGTGCCTCACACCTCCAACGGAAAGCGAAAAAAGGATTTGAGCCATGTCTGTTAGCCCGACCAGCGCAGAAAATCTGGAAAATCGTTTCAGCCTTCCGTTTGTCTGGCTTGCCATCATCATATTCGCCTCCGCCAATTCCATCGTTCTGCTCATCATTGATGTCGGGGCCGCAAATCCCGTGCACGGGCGCAATCCAATCAACTTCTGCAATGTCCTTTTTGCCGGAAATGTCTGCGCCTGTCTGACGATGATCGGGCTCTACCGTAAGGAATGGACCAGGGAGAACCTCTCGAAATTGTCGAAAGGCGATTGGGCAAGCCTCGTCTTTCTCGCAACAATCACCGGCGCGCTTGTCCCGTCTCTCCTGTTTCTTGCCCTGTCCAACACCGGGGTTACCAACACAATTCTGGTTGGCCGCATAGAACCGCTTTTCCTCATTGCCTTGTCGGTTCTCTTCCTGCGCGAAAAGGCGAGCATCTGGCCGACACTTGGCGCTGCGGTGTGCTTCTTCGGCGTGTTGCTCACCTTCTTCCTTGAAAGCGGCAGCGATGGCCTCGCGATCGGACGCGGCGAGTTACAGGCGGCTGCCGCAGCCGCACTGACAGCGGTCTCCACCATTATTGCGAAAGTCCGATTGAAAAACATTTCGCTCGGCATTTTCACGGTTGTGCGGACGGGTCTTGGATCGATCATTTTTCTGATTGCCACGATCTATCTTCTGGGTCTCGAACACTTCGCCGATCTCGGCAGTGCGCTTCTGTGGCAATGGATGGTTTTTTATGGTGCCGTGATCGTGGTGGGCGGGCAGTTTTTCTGGTTCGCCGGTATCAAAGGCGCCAAAACGGCAGACGTTTCCGTCGCCTCGTCGTTCACGCCGATTGCGGGCGTGATCTTCGCTTATCTCCTCATCGGGGAAGAGCCGAGCAACGCTGTCCTCATCGGTGGTGTTATCATCATTTTAGGCATTGCAGTCGGTCAGATCGGGGTCTTCAAAGACCGTCTGCCAGTCTTCAAAAAACCAACAGCCAAGACCCTGATCGAGCGCGAACGGGAAGTCACCTTCAAGGGCGTTTGACGGAAAACCAGACCCAGAAGCTCAGAACAATCGCGGTCCCCGAAACGAATGTCATCAGGGTGCCCGGTATGAAATTCACATAGCCTGGAAGATCGACAAAGATCAGATAACCGAGATCGGCAAGCCCGCCGATCATGCCCGTCACCCATATGGCCGTGATGCTCTCCCGCCAGATCAGGACTCCGCCGATCGTCGTCGCGATGCCGAACCAGCCGAGATTCCAGCCATGCTGATGAAGAACGCCGCCGACGGCCGCATGATAGTCCGCTTGAAGGGCCGCTGGGTTGACAGCATCGGCAATCGCCTGAAAGCCCCCTGTTGCATCATTCGACAGGATGATGAAGCCTGCAAGGATATGAACGAGACCCCATATGACCCAGAGGATGGACGCCCCTTTGAGCGCCAGTTTTTGTGGATTGGTCATGATTGTTTTCCTTGCCGTTGCGACCTTGCGGGTGGCCTGATAGGTTGACTTTGTCAACTATTCAATAAAGTAGACTTTGTCAACTAATGCAAGATACCGATCTCGCTCTTCTTGTCGATCGCCTGATGCGTTCCATTCATTTCGGCTTGCAGGAACGCGCGCCGGGTTTTGACCGCGAGGGCGTTGGGCCCGGGGGCGGGATTGTTCTGATGACGCTTGCCGATACCGGGAAGATCAGCCTCAACGATCTCACCAAGCGGGTTGCCCGCGATAAATCGCAAATGACGCGGATGATCCGCTCTCTTGAGGGAAAGGGTCTCATTGAGCGCGCGGTGTCGCCCAAGGATGCCCGCGTCACCCTTGTTATGCTGACGCCGAAGGGAACCGACCCGACACAGAGCTGCAGGGCGTGGTGGTGGAGGGAAAACAACTCAATTCTGAGGATCAGAGCCTCGACGCTGTTGGAAACGAAACTGATGCTAAGAAACTGAG
>JBCDCU010000266.1:0-5279 GCA_039181265.1 Pseudomonadota bacterium
CTTCTTGAGAAGATCCAGAAACTCTTCAATCAGGCTGGCGACAAGATCAAACTGACCTTCTGGTTGACGGCCCTCACGAGTCTCGTGACGAATATCCTGAAGACCATGGCACAGGAAATCGCTGACGACATTTTGTTGTCCGAAGAAGAAGAAGAACGCGAAGACGCGTCCGAAGTCATTGTCCCCAACAGATCCGGACGGAAGCGGTTCTTCGTCAACTGATTTGCCAAAAAATGGCTTTCCAGTATTCTTTGACACAAAAGGCTCCCGGTAAAGCGGGCAGAGTAACCGCAACACAGACTCATGACCGGGGCTTAAGGAGATACCGACATGTCAGGGCTCACTTCCGGCGTCACGAACACAATTCCGGCGCAGCAGCTTCTGAACACCGCAAATCAGGTTCAGACCCAAGAGACTGAAGAAACAGTCAACGAACAAACAACCCAGCCAATCGCTGGCAACAACAGCGGGCTTCTGCAAAATTTCATTTTGCCGCGTGGCTCCCTTGAGGGTCTCGGCCTGCGGACGCCGCGCAACCAGGGCGATACAGAGGTGCTTCTCGCTGAGGTCACGCTCATTCTGGAAAGCTTGCAGGACGACAACGACAGCCAAAGGGCTGAAGCGGAAGCCAATTCAAACCGGATCAAGCTCAGCGATGTCCTCGCGGTTCAAAGCCAGGTAGCGGCTGAACAGGCAAAGCTCGCATCATTTGAAGCTGAGAAGCAGGCCAACCTGACGAAGATCTCAACCCTTGAGACGGAACGGGCAAACCTCGTCACGGAAAAGGGCACTCTGGAGAGCGAGCGCGGCACCTTATCGACAGAGCGGATAACGCTTGCAGAAGAAAAGGCCACGAATACCGCCCGCATTGGCGTGATTGATACTCGAGTCGGCCAGATCAATGCGCAGATCCAAGCTCTGGAAGCGATGGATAAACCGCCGCAGAGCCAGATCAATGCCCTTAAGGCGGAACGCACCGCGCTATTGAGTGAAAAGACGACGAAAGAAGCGCGCAACACTGAAATCGACACCAGAATAACCGCCATCGATACCCGAATAGCAGAGATTGATGCCCGCATTACGGCAATCGATACAAGGCTTGGCGAAATCGATACCGAGATAACAAATCTTCAAGCTCGTAATGTGGAACTCGACGGCCTGATCTCGGCGACCGAAACTGAAATTCTCACGCTTGAAACGACGATCACTCAGTTGACCTTGCTGGTTGCAGCAGCCGTCGCAGATTCCGTTGAGGTCGATACGGAAGAGACCCAGGAAGAGAACGAGGAAGTCGAAGTCGAGCAACGCCTGACGGACATCCTGCCGGAGTTTCAGGAAATTCTTGAGATCGACCTGGAAGACGTAAAGGTCGAGGATTTCCTGAGTGAACTCGGAATTGACGGCGTCGAGGTCGAGATTGCGGTTGAGCAAACCTTCGCACTTCTCGGCAGCTTCTATGAAGCGCTCGGTGTCTTCCTTCAGCTTGCCGATCTTGTGGAGCTGGATCTCGATTCAGTCGCGCGCGCAAACAACAAAGAACATCGTATGCAGCTTGCCCTTTAAGGCAGAAAACAGAACGCAGAACTCTCGGCGGTGCAATCGGCACCGCCTTTTTTTGTTGCTGCAAATGTCTCAGTGATGGCCAAAGCGGAAGGCTTTGTCAGACCCCTTCTGATCGCGGGCGGGATTTGAGGGATCGCGCACGCGATGGTCGCCAGCCTCCATGTCTATAACACCGTGGGTCAGCGGCTCCTTATAAAGTCTCGCTTTATTGTGTGAGACCCAGGTCAGGATCTCTGCAACGGCATCGAAGAGTTCATCTGGAACATATTCGTTCACATCCGTATCTGCGAAGAGATTGCGCGCGAGCGGAACATTGCGGAACACCGGTACGCCTGAGGATTCCGCCTCGGCCCGAAGACGTGCCGCATTCAGATTGCGCCCTTTGGCAACAACAATCGGAAGCGGTGTGACCTCAGGCCGATAATCGATCGCAATTGCAAGGTGCGTTGGATTAACGACAAGAGCCGTTGATTTCTTTGTCCGCTCAACGCCGTCGCTCATGACGAGTTCCTGCGCAAGCTGCTTGCGTTGCCCTTTGATGATCGGATCGCCTTCGCTTTCCTTGAACTCACGCTTCACTTCTTCCTTGGTCATCATCAGGCTCTTCGTGTGGGAATGGCGCTGATACATGAAGTCGAACACCGCGACGATCACGAAGGCGAGGGCTGAGAACAGCAACGTGCTGAGAAGGATTGATTCAGTCACCTGCAACATGCATGGCATGCCGCACTCGACGGAATTGACATAGGGCTGGATGGCATCGCGGATCACGATGAAAAGCAGCACGGACAGAAAGATGATTTTGACGATGGACTTCAGGATCTCGACGATCTGCTTCATGGAGAAGATTCTCTTGAAGCCCTGAATGGGATCGACCTTTTCCAATTTCGGATTGACGTTTTCCATCGCGAAAATCGTCCCAAACTGAAGGTAGTTTGCAAACACCCCAGAAAGAATCGTTACAGCGATAATGGGCATAAGGATTGCGACACCGTCGTCAAAGGCAACGCGGATCCCCTGAAAGGCGCTCGTCTGGAAATCCTGGCCGTGAAACGACGCGATATGGTCGATGAGGGCAACCAGCCGGTTGAAGATCGAATCCCACATGATCCAGATATAGGCGATCACGCTCATCAGAGAGACCGTGGTGACGACCTCCTGACTGCGTGCAACCTGACCCTTTTGCCGTGAATCGCGGATCTTTTTCGGGGTCGGCTGTTCGGTTTTTTCGCCGCTCGGTTGGCTCATCGCGCCTGATCTCCGGTATCGCGCTCCTCAGCGTCCTGTTGGTCCAGCAGCGTCTCACCGCCTTCAAGCAGCTCATAAAGCTGATCGGTGTAAACATGAAAATAAGACTGCCGGTCCGCAGCGTACGGGAACAGAATACTTGAATAGAAAATCAGAATCAAAATCGCGATACCGCTCTTGATCGGCATTGCCAGAATAAAGACCTGAATTTGCGGTGCAAAACGGCTGACAAGCGCCAACGCGAACTCAGCCAAAAACATGATCGCAACGACAGGCGCTGCAATGATGAACATCGTCCGCATGCCAAAGTCCAGGATACCCAGGACCAATTCAGGGAAGTCCGGCGCGATAATCGGAACCGCTTTCGTGATCGGCCACATCACGTAGCTCGTATAGAGAATATCAAGGATGACCAGAAAGCCGCCGATCGAGAAGAAATAGGTGAGAAACGCTTGCGAAAAGAGGTTTCCAAGCGGTGACGTTTCATGGCCTTGAAGCGGGTCGATACTTGCCGCAATCGCGGCACCACGCTGGTTGTCGATAAGGTCGCCTGCCGCTGCGACGGCCCAGAAAATCCAGCCGATCATATAACCGAACAAAAACCCGATCACGAATTCCTTGGCAAAGAAATAGGCATAGGAATTCAGTGTCCGCTCGACGTCGCCAACCGTTGCATAAGTAACGGGAATCACCGGAATGGCGATAATCAGGATCGCAGCGTTACGCGCAAGCCTTGGAACGGAACCAGGCGTCAAGACCTGGGCGGTTGCGATAAAGGCGTAGATCCTTGGCAGACACAATGCGACCGCTACGAGGTAATCCTCATAAAGCTTGAACATTCCGACAATAACGTCCACCGGGCGCCGCCTTTAGTCGTCATGTGAGTTCGGGGAAGGTGTCGAACAGCGTCAACGTGAAGGTGAACATCTCGGAACCGAGGGTTCCCGCTGTTGCAGCGATTGTGATTGCGACCGCGACCAATTTGACGGCAAACGAAAGCGTTTGCTCCTGAACCTGGGTAAGGGCCTGAAGAAGGCTCACGAAAATCCCGACGAGCGATGCCACAACGATGGGCGGCATGGAAAGGATCATGACCAGGATCATCGCTTCCGTAATTGCGTGCAGTGCGTCACTTGGAGACATGACAATCCTCTTTTTCAGGGCACATAAGTCGTCACGAGACCCAATATGAGCCGCGACCAACCATCCACCATGACAAACAGGAACAATTTGAACGGCAACGAGATGGTGAGCGGCGACACCATCATCATACCCATGGCAAGAAGGATGTTAGACACGATAAGGTCGATTGCGATAAACGGCAAATAGAGAAGAAACCCGATTTCAAAGGCTTCTCTTAACTGTGTAACGGTGAAAGCCGGCAGCATAACTGCGATACTTTGCGGCGTCACGGCTTCAGACAGTTCTTCCGGCCAAAGCTCAGTCGTCGCTTTTAAGAAAAAGTTGCGCTCCCGATCATCAGCGTGCCGGTCCAGAAACTCAAACAGTGGAACCTTGCCAGCCTGGAAGGCCGCTTCCACGCTCTCTATGTTATTGAACGAAAAATTGCCCCTGGTCAGGATATTGTAGGTTTCCACGGCAACCGGCGCCATGATGTAGCCCGAAAGGATGATCGCGAGCGCATTCAAGGCGATATTGGGCGGAATCTGCTGCACACCAAGCGCATTGCGGACAAGCAGAAGGACAACCGCGATTTTAATAAAGGAGGTCGCAACGACCGCCAAGAATGGGACGAGCGCGGCTCCAGCCAGAATCAGTATTAGATTTAACGGATCCATAAATACCCCGCCCCAGGCGCAGAAGCGCCACCGTCACTATCCGTTGAAGAGAAGCCTTGTGACCCGCACCCCAATGCGGTCATCCAGTTGAACGATATCGCCTTCGGCGATTGCAGTCCCATTGGCCCTGATCGTTACAACCGCATCTGCCGCATTCGGTGTTTCTCCAAGATCAACGATTGTGCCCGGTTGCCAGCTTTCTAACGTGGCGATCGGAACTTCAACTTGCCCAAGATCAAACGTCAGCGCGACCTGCACGTCCGGGATCGGGGCGGCGGCACTCTCGTCCGCTGCCTCGGGTTGATCAGCTTCCGGTGCTGGCATTTCGGCACCGTCTTCTTCCTGCATCATAGTCGCCGGTGCCTCCGTGCTCCTGCGCGCCGCTTGGGCCATTCCTGATATGTCTTGTATTACCTGCAACTGCCAGCCTTCCTCGGCCGGTGCAAACCCGTAAAGGGTATTCTGATAGAGCAGGGATTGCTGGTATCCCGTCCCCTTCAGGAGCAAAATATCTGCTCTTTGAAGGGCCTTTACGTCTCGCCAATGCGCGTCGCAAGTGCCGATCAAACGATCAACGAAAACTGGAATCTGAGCACTCAAGGTCGTCCAGAGCGCGCGGGCTCCCAGCGTCTGGGTGCGCATATAGTCGCAAACATCGTCGCGCTGCGC
>JBCDCU010000267.1:0-5265 GCA_039181265.1 Pseudomonadota bacterium
TCCCCATTCGGTCATCGACCGTCATTCTCATAAAAAGCGGACATCGCACATGCGCGAGATGAAGCTCCAAGAGCTGAAATCGAAATCACCAACCGAATTATTGACTTTTGCCGAAGAGCACGATGTCGAGAACGCAAGCACCATGCGTAAGCAGGAGCTGATGTTCGCGATTTTGAAGCAGCTTGCGGAAAAAGATGTCGAGATCATCGGTGAGGGCGTGGTTGAGGTTTTGCAGGATGGCTTTGGTTTCTTGCGCTCGCCGGAAGCAAACTACCTTCCAGGGCCCGACGACATTTACGTTTCGCCATCGCAGATCAGAAAATTCTCATTGCGCACAGGCGATACGGTTGAAGGCGAGATCCGCAGCCCGAAGGATGGAGAGCGGTACTTCGCTCTCCTCAAAGTCAACACGATCAACTTTGAAGATCCTGAAAAGGCGCGGCACAAAGTTCATTTCGATAATCTGACGCCACTTTATCCGAATGAGCGGTTGAAGATGGAAGTCGATGATCCGACGATCAAGGATCTTTCGGCGCGTGTCATCGATATCGCCGCACCCCTTGGTAAAGGGCAACGTGGTTTGATCACAGCGCCTCCGCGGACCGGTAAAACCGTCTTTCTTCAAAATGTGGCGAAGTCGATTACCGCAAATCATCCCGAGTGCTATCTGATCGTTCTCCTGATTGATGAGCGTCCGGAAGAAGTAACGGATATGCAGCGGACGGTGAATGGCGAAGTAGTGTCGTCTACCTTCGATGAACCGGCGGTTCGACATGTTCAGGTTGCGGAGATGGTGATCGAGAAGGCCAAGCGTCTCGTTGAACATGGCCGAGACGTTGTCATTCTCTTGGATTCAATCACAAGACTTGGCAGGGCCTACAACACCGTTGTTCCGTCTTCCGGTAAAGTCCTCACCGGTGGTGTTGATGCGAATGCGCTTCAGCGGCCTAAACGGTTTTTCGGTGCGGCGCGGAATATTGAAGAAGGTGGTTCGCTTACCATTATTGCAACCGCTCTTATCGATACCGGAAGCCGTATGGACGAGGTCATCTTCGAAGAGTTCAAGGGAACCGGTAACTCCGAGATCATTCTCGATCGCAAAGCGTCCGATAAACGGATCTTCCCGGCAATCGACATTCAACGATCCGGTACGCGGAAGGAAGAACTGCTTGTCGATAAGGATCAGCTGAAGAAAATGTATGTTCTTCGCCGCATCCTCAATCCGATGGGTTCCGTCGATGCAATTGAATTCCTGATTGATAAGTTGCGTCAGACGAAGAACAACGATGAGTTCTTTGAATCGATGAACACCTGATCGATTCGGCTGCGAACCGAAAGGGACCAATCGATTCGGTACCGTTCCTAAAATGAAGTCAGTTCGGTTTTAAGCTCGTGACAGTGTCTAACGACACAATATATGCGCTCTCTTCCGGAAATCCGCCAAGCGGCGTCGCTGTTATCAGGGTTTCCGGACCAAAGGCCCTCCTTGCACTTGACTGTTTAACGACTGCAGATCTTCCTCCGATCCGGACCGCGAAGGTTATGACCCTGTCAGATCCTGAAGACGGGACAGCGATTGATGAAGCGTTGGTGCTTTGCTTTCAGGGTCCGAAGAGCTTCACAGGCGAAGACGTTGTCGAGATCCAGTGCCATGGCGGTCGCGCGGTCATCAATGCATTGTTCGGGGTGTTTTCGTCACTGCCGGGTTATCGGATCGCCGATCCTGGTGAGTTTACGCGACGCGCATTTCTTCAAGGAAAGCTTGATCTTGTCGAAACGGAAGGTTTGGCAGATCTCATCAACTCTGAGACCGAGGAGCAAAGAAAGCTCGCAGTTCGCCAGATGGGCGGCCATTTGAGCGAAACATATTCTGCTTGGCGATCTCAATTGATTCGGCTCCGTGCCTTTATCGAGGCTGAGTTGGATTTTGCTGATGAGGAGGATGTGCCTGGCTCAGTATCCGATCAGGTTTGGGATGGCGTTGCTGAAATCGTTGCAGAGATGCGGTCTGCGCTTGCAAAGGCGGACGTCGGAGAACGGATCCGAAGTGGATTGGCGGTAGTTATTGCTGGACCTCCGAATGTTGGAAAGTCGAGCTTGTTGAATGCGCTCGCCGGGCGGGAAGCAGCAATCGTCACGGACATAGAAGGCACGACGCGTGATGCGATCGATGTTCACCTCGATCTTAGAGGAATGGCTTTGAAAGTTACGGACACTGCGGGAATTCGGCCGACTGAGGATCCGGTTGAGAAAATCGGGATTGAGCGCAGCTTTGAACGCATGAGGGCTGCAGACATTGTGGTCTGGATGGGGGAGGCTGAAGGATCCGGATCTCGCGAAATCCCCGTCGCCGGCTTGAATGACGTGATCTTCGTTTTGAACAAGGCCGACAGACTTTCCGACCGAGGACGTTCGATTCGGGATCGTTATGATTGCGTTATGTCGATTAATCGGGGTGAAGGCATTGATGAATTTGTCGGAGTCCTCGAAGGCCGGGTCGGTGCGTTTCGTTATGAATCTGAAGATGCACTCATTACGCGCCAACGGCATCGAGAATGTGTTGCGGATGGTATTGCGGCTTTAGAAGGTGCATTGGATCAACAATTACCTTTGGAGATCCGTGCTGAGCAGTTGAGGCTCGCGAGTGACGCGATGGCACGGATTTTAGGTGTGATTGATGTTGAAGATCTGCTTGATGTGGTCTTCGGAGAATTTTGTATCGGGAAATAGACCTGTTGTTCCGGTTCCGGGATGTTTCACGTGAAACAGGGCGCCCATCATCCTGAGACGACCATTCTTGAAGAACCTGTGAACTTCCCGTATGACCTGTTCAAACGCGAATTGGTGGTATCATGAAAACCAATAAAGCATGTGATGTTGTCGTCATCGGTGGTGGTCACGCGGGTACAGAGGCCGCTGCGGCCTCCGCGCGCATGGGCGCCGAAACCATCCTTTTAACCCATCGTTTTGAGACGATCGGTGCCATGTCCTGCAATCCTGCCATTGGTGGCTTAGGGAAGGGGCATCTTGTCCGTGAGATCGACGCGATGGATGGGTTGATGGGCCGGGTTATCGATCGTGCCGGGATTCAGTTTCGGATGTTGAATCGGCGCAAGGGACCGGCAGTCCGCGGTCCCCGGGCTCAGGCAGACCGTGCTCTCTATAAAGCCGCTATGCAGGATGAAATCTCAGCCATCGCGAATCTCACCGTTATTGAAGGTGAGGCCGCCGATCTGACGATGAGTGAGAATCGGATTACCGGTGTCCGACTGGCAGATGGGGAAGAGATCTCTTGTCGTGCAGTAGTTCTTACGACGGGCACGTTCTTAAGAGGTCTGATTCATATCGGTGAGAAACGAATCCCGGCAGGACGGGTTGGAGAAAAGCCGTCTGAAGGTCTCGCGGAAACGCTGCTGTCAGCCGGATTTTCACTCGGACGATTGAAAACCGGAACACCTGCGCGTCTAAACGGAAAGACAATCGCCTGGGATAAACTTGAAAGTCAGCCCGCTGACGCGGATCCGGTTCCGTTTTCCTTTATGACGGACACAATCAAAGTTCCTCAGATTGCATGTCATATCACGCATACGAACACCGAAACGCATCGCATTATCGAGGACAATCTGAAACGTTCGGCCATGTATGCCGGATATATCGAAGGCACAGGTCCACGGTATTGTCCCTCTATTGAAGACAAAGTGGTTCGGTTTGCGGATCGGAGCCGGCACCAGATCTTTCTTGAACCTGAAGGATTGGATGACGATACCGTTTATCCAAACGGAATATCGACTTCTCTTCCTGAGGACATTCAAGACGCTTTTATCCGTACGATCTCGGGATTGGAGAACGTTGAGATACTCCAGCCGGGCTATGCGATCGAATATGATTATGTCGATCCGCGCGAATTGAAATCATCCCTGGAAACGAAACGGATCGGCGGTTTGTTCTTGGCAGGTCAGATCAACGGAACCACGGGATATGAGGAAGCCGGAGCCCAAGGCCTTATGGCGGGATTGAATGCTGCGCAAGCGGTCGCTGGGAAAGAGGCGCTGCGGCTTAGCCGTTCAGAAGCTTACATCGGTGTGTTGATCGATGATCTTGTGACGAAGGGTGTGAGCGAGCCGTATCGTATGTTCACCTCTCGTGCGGAATATAGATTGTCGCTAAGGTCCGATAATGCAGATCAGCGTTTGACGCCGATCGGTATTCGATTCGGTTGCGTTTCGAGCGAGCGTCAGGCTCTTTTTGAGCGGAAGCTGTCTGAGCTCAATGAAGCGATATCAAAGGCAAAAGACATTCAATTCACCCCGAATGAGGCGGTTCGGCGCGGTTTTCAGCTGAATCAGGATGGGGTGCGACGATCGGTGTTTGATCTGTTGTCTTATCCTGATGTGACAATGGAAGAGATCTGCCGCGAATGGCCCGACTTCGGATCGTGTTCAAAGGAGACCCAGGAGCAACTCGAGATTGAGGCCAAATACGCTGTATATCTTGAACGACAACGGCGAGATGCATCATCGCTTCAGAGTGACGAAAACGTTCGGCTTGCAACCGATCTCGATTATAGAAAGATTGACGGGCTCTCGAACGAACTCAAAGAAAAGTTGATGCGTGTCAGGCCGGAGAATGTTGGCCAGGCTTCCCGGATAGAAGGAATGACACCGGCTGCGTTGACGCTCCTGATTGCCCGTTGCAAAAAACAGGATGCCGCGTGAACCAAGGTTCCAAGGCACCAGCATCTTTCGCCAAGAAACTTGTGAGGGATCTGAGGGTTGATGATACTGTCATAGAGGACTTCGAGTGTTTCGTTGAACTGCTGTCTAAGTGGCAGACCGCGAAAAACCTTGTTTCACGTGAAACATTGTCTGAGGTCTGGGATCGTCACATCCTTGATAGTTCGGTCTTGAGCCGCTTGGTCGAGAGACCCGCAGTCTGGATTGATCTTGGGAGCGGGGCGGGGTTTCCGGGTCTCGTGACGGCGATCTTGCAAAAGCGTTTTGATGAACCGGGGCATGTTCATCTGGTTGAGGCGAATACGAGAAAAGCCGCTTTTCTTCGAACAGTCATCCGAGAATGTGGATTGTCAGCCAGTGTTCATAATTCTCGGATTGAATCGCTTCCGAAACCACCGGATCTGACTGCCGATTTCCTATCCGCTCGCGCTCTCGCGCCGTTGGACGAACTCTTTTCTTACGCCTCTCCCTATTCGCAGAACGGTACGGTCTGCTTTTTCCATAAGGGTCGGGAAATTGACGGGGAAATAAA
>JBCDCU010000268.1:0-5247 GCA_039181265.1 Pseudomonadota bacterium
CTTCGATCTCGCGGGCCGGGCGGCCTGAGACAGCTGCCAAGACGAGGGCAATCAGACCTTTAACGATATGGGCGTCGCTGTCACCGAGATAGTGTAGGCGCGGGCCGGCTCCTTCGGTCGTGTCCTCATGGGATTTGACCAACCAAACCTGACTGACACAGCCTTGTACCTTCGTGTCATCCGTCTTCTGCTCCTCAGGAAAAGGTGGCAGAGAGCGTCCGAGCTCGATCAAATAGCGGTACTTGTCTTCCCATTCTTCGAGGAACTCGAAGTTTTCTAGGATCTCGTCGAGGGTCATTTGGAACCTTTTTCTGCTTGAAGCGGCTCCAATCTATAGAGGCTTTTCCGGCAAAAATTCAACCGTCACCCTGCTTTCGTAACCACTCGGATGCCCGCATGGCTGCTGCCTCACCTCCCTGTTCAACGAACGTTGCAGCGGAACGCCTTAGAGTGTCGTCCGCAAAATCGTTCACCGCGCCACAGATATCACCGTGCGCCTTACAGAATTCCCGTGTGCTGACCCCAGTATCGGTAACGCCGCCGGGCGCGGGCAACAGCACCACGAAAAGGCCAATCCAGAAGAATGCGCGCGCTATGAAAATGAACATGGCTTCGTCCCCGTTTAAGGCTTTTTATAGCAGCATCGTTTCAAGGGCGGGTTCAGTAAGTAGTTGGTATTTATAGTAAAGTTTAAGAAAATTCGATTCAAATACGAACAAAATTCGAAAGGTTTTATTCACCATGTTCCGGTGCTGTTGATTGTGTCCTAGAGAGGGGGCGTGTGCTGCAGATTTTCCGTCAGTTAAGTGATTGGAAACCATAATCTCAGGTTTCCGACAGAACAGATGGTTTTTGGCTCGCAGAAGGCTCCCAAACCCGGTTCCACACGCGTCTCCTTAGCTTGTTCTTAAAGTCGCCGTGCGATTGTTTTTCGAGGAAATTGGCTCGTTTTTGGTTTTGCGCGGTTTCCCGAAGAGAAGCGATCGCCTTTATGTTGCGTGTTTGGACACAATTGGTGGATGGGGAGTTGCTCGGCGCTGGTCGCTGGTCGCTGCAACATCGTCAGTTTTTGACCATCCAGCTGGTCACAAGCATGCTGACGCTGGCGCTCTTCCCCGTTTGGATTTTGGTCGAGGGCTCCTTTTCGATCGTTCTGGCGTCACTTGTGATCTGGGTCATTGGACCGCTTGCCGCCTCGGTCGTTTTGCTGAAGACCCGGTCACTGGACCTTGCATTTGTTATTGCTTCGATTTCGCTGGTCGGGCTTGTCTGCACCGTGTGTTTGTGGACGGGCGGCGTGCGGTCGTTCGCCATTATGTGGCTGCTTGTGGTCCCGTTTGAGGCGGCATTATCTAGGAAGCGCTACCTCGTAATGTTCGCGATGGGTCTCATCCTCTTCGCGATGGTGTTTCTTGTGCAGATTGGCCAAACGGGTCTATGGCCTCAGACCACACCGCTTTTGATGTCTGATCCGCTCGGTTTCGCGCTCGGGCCGCTCGCGGTTATCGCCTATTCAGCGATGCTCACATTCCGCATGGAATCGTTCCAACGCAAGGCGGAAGAGCTAATCCTTTACAATGATCATCGTTATCGGCTCATCGCAGAAAACGTGACAGATCTGATTACGCGCCATGAGTTGGATGGAACCGTGACCTTCGCCTCGCCGTCGGCCGGGCGCTTGTTAAATGTTCAGCCATCTGACCTCCAAGGACGAGGCTTTTTCCAAAGAGTTCACATTGCGGATCGCCCTGCCTACCTGCAGGCGTTTTCCAACGCCGTTCAGCAGGAGAAGGCACTTTCCTGTGAGTTTCGGATACGGCGATCAACAGATGATCTTCTGGCGCCGGATGACGAACCGGAAGACGCGTTCGAACACTCGAATACGGGTGAATTGACGGGCAACGGTTATACCTGGGTCGAAATGCGCTGTCGCCCGATGTGGGACGATACGGACACGCTCGTAGGGATTGTTGCCGTCACGCGCGACATCGCTGAGCGGCGAGACCAGCAAGAAGCCCTCAAAAAGGCACATGAAGACCTTCAGCAACTCAGTGATGCAAAAAGCCGTTTTCTTGCCAATATGAGCCATGAATTGCGCACGCCCCTTAATGCAATCATCGGATTTTCCGAGATCCTTGATCAGGAGCACGTGGGTGCGCTTAGTAACGATCAGCAGCGTGAATATGTGCGCCTCATCCATGCGTCCGGCAGTCATCTCCTGCAGGTGGTCACGGACGTCCTTGATATGTCGAAGATTGAGAGTGGCACTTTCGAAATTGTGCGCGAGCCGTTTGATGCGGCGGGTATGATCAAGACCTGCGCGGATATGTTAAGCCAGGATGCGACGAGCCGCGCGATCACAATGAAGACCATGATACCGGCCCGGTTACCGGAAGTTGTTGCGGATCCAAGAGCTTGCCGTCAGATCCTTATCAATCTGATCTCTAACGCGCTTAAATTCTCCGATGACGGAGGAGAAGTCAAAGTCGGCGCGCGGATTGACGGGGAATATATGGTCTTCTTCGTGCGTGACCGCGGTATTGGTATGTCAGCCAGTGATCTGAAGCGCATTGGCCAACCGTTCTTCCAGGCGGACAGCGCCCTCGACCGGCGCTACGAAGGAACAGGCCTTGGCGTATCCGTTGTGAAAGGTTTGACCGAACTCCATGACGGTCGGGTCGAGTTCGAGAGCGAACTTGGCAAAGGTACAACGGTAAGCGTGTTTATTCCGCTTGAAGCAAAGCGCATCAAATCGACCATTACCTTCATAGAAGAGCACAAGAAGGTGTTGCCAGAGGGACAGGCGGGATTGGAGCAATCTAAGGGACGGGCCTTTTCCGGAAGAAATGCGTGACGGAGATTTTGAAACAACGCAACCGGAGCAAGGCCGCAGACAAGGGACAAAGAATGCAGCGACAAAAGGGGAAGCCGAAGGGCCAGGTCAACGAGGACACCCAATGGGCTGATGAATTTTGGCGTTACCTGTCCGACAACGGAGTAAGCCTCGCAGGCGGAACGTTTGCTGCGGGTTTGGGGGTCGCAGTTATCGCAAACACGCTTTTCCTGCAGGAGGGAAGCCATCCGGCGCCACTGTGGCAGTCCCGTACGTCCCAAGGTACGGATCTGACCCTGACAACAGCGTCCGTTCCAGAGCCGCGTCCCCGTGCGGTTGGAAACAATGAGCCAAGTCTCCCCGTGGCGGACCCGCTTGTTCATGACATTCAAGAAGAACTCGCGATCCGTGGATACTATGATGCGGAGGTTGATGGTCTCATCGGTCAGCGTACGCGCCGCGCGATTGAGCTCTACCAACAAGCATTTGCCCAGTCAGTGGATCCAACACCCTCACGGGCATTGCTGCAACATATCCGCTTGTCGAGTACTGATCCGGCCTTTCATGAGCGGATCCGGGAGCGCCTCGCGGAAGCGTCCGTTGATACACCGAGGCAGGAACGCGTGACCCAGGTAGTGATCGCGAATACCGCAGTCCTCGAAGATGCTGAGACCATCAAGCGGGTGCAAAGGGCACTCCGGGGATACGGATTTCCCGATCTCGCTGTTGATGGGATGATCGGAACTCAGACGCGCGAGGCAATTCGTGCTTTTGAGCGTTCCCGCGGTCTTCAGGAAAGCGGTTCAATTACAACGGTTCTTCTGGCAGAATTGAGCAAACTTCGCGATTTGTGAGGACATGCTTTGCGGCTGAGCACGGAATTCTGGGTCAGTGCTTATCTGCGCCAGGCATCGACGGATGGCGACTACGCGGTCCTTTCGCGTCGAGGCGCTGCTCAAGGCGGACAGGTATTTCTGATTGTGGATCGCCTTAATGGAACGTGTGATCTCTATGGTCCCGCCGTCCAGGCTCTCGTGGAAGACAGTGCCGATCGGCTCTTTGAGTGCCTTCTCGTTCAAAACGACCCACTCGAGATCCGTGAACGACTTACCAAGGAAGAACGATTCGACCCTGACCTATGGGTCATCGAACGGGAAAGCCCGGACGGACATCATGGTCTCAGTCTTGTTAAGGCCGAATTCTAAGCTCTCTTAAGAGTGGACGGCTCGACTGGAACCGTCTCTGCTTTTTCTCTTGGCAGGTTCTGAGCAAGGCCTGGCCGCAGGGCTTCTGAGTAGGTTTTTCCAGTCGCTTTGACTGGAGTCGCAAAAGGCCGCGACCACCGGTCAGCTATCAGGCGTGCAGCACGCGGCGTTAGCTGCCCGTAAAACCATTCGATCAGGAAAATCTGACGGCTGTTTTGGCCGAGCGCGGGATTGAGAAGCAGAAACGCATCGACGGCAAGATCGGCCGGTAGAGCCAGAGCTTTCAGACAGATCGCAAGCGCGAAACCGTCAGCGTCGCGGATGATCTTACGGGTTGCAAAAACGTTCAGGCCCGTCTGGCGTGCAAGGAGCGCGGCAAAACCATCCGCATCGCGATCATGGGCAAGCCGCCGGAATTCAAGGGCGGTTTCGGCCCTGAGGAAGGCTGCTTTGAGGAGGGCGTTTGGCTCCTCATCGCTCTCTGCGGCCAGCGCCTCACAATGCCGTGCGTAATCCAGGATGAGTGTATGATCACCGCTTAGAAACTCATCAAGCCGAGGCAATGTTACGGAATGCTGCTTCCCATCCGTTTCTCTGAACAAGGGTGAGGGTGTATCCGGCCTTGAGGTTTCGTTCTTTGGCTCGTCCGTCCAGTTTATCTCCAAAGCCCGTTCCTCCTCGTGTTCAGAAACTGTGACCGCGTCGTCGGGTTCCGCCTCATCCTTTATCTGCGAAGCCGAGATCTCGTTTGTTTCGCCCCTCATGTGATGCGAACGGGCCAATGCAAAGACAATCCGCTCAGATAAATCCTGTCGCGCGGCGAGCGCTGCTGCGTGTCGCTGATCTCCCCTCACCAGGATCAATAGAAGATCGCTGTCCTCAAACCCGGTGTAGGCGTTGATGATTGGCTTCGCGACGACAAAGTCGTCGGTCGCAAGCGCGAGGGCTGTTGCTTTCGGCAGATGTTGTGAAGTCGTGAGACGCTCGGCGATATGGGCGCGGCTTTCAAGGTCGATTTTCGGCAAAAGCCTCAATGACAATTCTTCGAAATGCAGGATCTCGCTTTTTGCGGGGCTATCATTTCCGGCGAAAAGATCGGCGGCAACTTTCAAAATCGCCTGCGGGCGATTGGCGTGGTTCGCATTAACGAGAGACACGAATTCATCCCGGCTTCGGTGATCTGGTTTCAAAAACAACGCACAAACCCGC
>JBCDCU010000269.1:0-5230 GCA_039181265.1 Pseudomonadota bacterium
AAACCACTGGTCGGAAGTAAGGCCAAGAAACATTTAGGAAACCAGGTTGTCTTCCAGGAACGTCTTCACGTCGCTGGGCGAGACGTCATTTTGAATGAAGGCTTTGCCGATCCCTCTTGTCAGAATGAAGGTCAGCGCGCCGCGTTTTACTTTCTTGTCTTGCGCAATATGCATCATCAGTTCGTCAGCATTAAGCGCTTCACCTGGAATATGGGCAAGTTCGAAGGGTAGTCCAACCCTTTCGAAATGAGCACGAACCCGTTCGGCATCCCCTTCGGGCGCAAGGCCCAGCCGAGCGGAAAAGCGATGGGCAAGCACCATACCGATCGCGATCGCCTCGCCATGGACAAGTCGGTCGGAATATCCGGTCGCGGCCTCAAGCGCGTGACCGAATGTATGACCGAGATTCAACAAGGCTCGGATACCGGCCTCCCGTTCATCTGCGGCAACAATTTTCGCCTTGGCCCGGCAGGATGTGGCGACCGCATGGCGCCGTGCCGCGCCTCCGGAGAAGATCCCGGAAACATTCTCCTCAAGCCAGGTGAAGAACTCCGCATCGTCAATCAAGCCATACTTTGCAACTTCCGCATAACCGGCCCTCATATGGCGCGCACTCAGCGTATCGAGGGCTGCAGTATCAGCGACAACGAGATGCGGCTGATGAAACGCCCCGATGAGGTTCTTTCCGTGCGATGCATTAATGCCGGTTTTCCCGCCAACAGAAGAATCGACCTGCGCCAAAAGACTAGTCGGCACCTGTACGAAAGGCATTCCCCTGCGCACCAGACTTGCAGCAAAGCCGGCAAGATCACCAATGACACCGCCACCAAGCGCGATCAGGAAGTCGCCGCGTTCAAGTTTGTGGTGAAGGACTTTGTCCACAACATCCTGAAGGACCGGCCAGCTTTTGGAACTCTCACCTTGCGGGACAATAATATCTACCGCCTCGATGCTGGCTGATGCCAGTGACGCCCTGAGTGCTTCGAGATGACACTTCGCAACATGTTCGTCGGAAACGATTGCGGTGCGCACCGACCCGAAACGATCCTTGACGAGACCACCAACGCGTTCGATCAGGGCGTCACCGATCAAAATGTCATAGGACCGTTCCCCGAGCTCAACAACGACACGTTCAACGTCGGACGGGATTTGCGGGGTCTGCGCCTCGTCACTTTGCGTCAACACACTGAATAGGCCTCTCTTGGTTCAGCACCTGCGCTCATGCGGTGTGAGTATCAAGATAGTCCCATAACGTGTTTGCAACGGCGCTCACAACCGTTTCGTGGCTCTCGTTACGGGATGCAACCGTGATATCGGCCTCGGCATAGACCGGTTCCCGCTCCGCGAGCAGCTTGCGCATTGTCGCTTCCGGATCGGCAGTCTTTAAGAGGGGGCGATTTTCCTTGCGGCGCACCCGCTCCATAAGTGTCTCAAAATCAGCCTGTAACCAGATCGAAACGCCCTTTTCAGCGATCAGTTCACGGGTCCTCTCATTCATAAAGGCGCCGCCACCTGTTGACAGTACAATCGGACCGCCATTCATCAAGCGTTCGATAACGCGCCGTTCGCCGTCGCGAAAATGCTCTTCGCCAAATGTTTCAAACATTTCCGGGATCGACATATTGGCCGCTTCTTCAATTTCCTGATCGGCATCGATGAAGTCCAGGTCGAGATTAAAGGCAAGCCTCTTGCCGATAGCGGACTTCCCGGATCCCATCATGCCCACGAAAACGATATTACGGGTCTTGAGAGCGCGGCGGATACGCGACGCCAGATCAGCGCTCAGGCATTTTTTCATCAAAGTTCGGTTGCTTTCCCTACTGACGCGGTACTTCGGCCTCTCGCAGGGGAACCGCAGAGACCGGAAGCTTCGTTGACCGGCGACGTCCGACTAGACGAGTTCGGCGTCGCACATGATTTCCACCAGTGCGGGGCCGTCGTAATTCATCGCTTCTTCGAGAGCTGCCTTCAGCTTGTCGGATTCCGTAACGCGTGTTCCGTGTCCGCCGCAAAGCCGGGCAAAGGCCGCAAAGGATGGATTGTGAAGTCCCGTTTGCCAGACTTGCCATTGGCCAGCCCGCTGTTCCTTGGTGATTTTACCCAATTCTCCGTTATTGAGGAGAATATGAGTAATATTCATCCTATACTTTACTGCGGTTGTAAACTCCATGGCATATTGTGCAAAACCGCCATCACCTGAAATCGAGATAACTTTGCGATCTTTGTAATCTTCGAAATCCTGTGTTGCACACCACGCACCGAGTGCTGACGGCATCGAGAATCCGATCGAGCCGAGATAGCCGGACATCAGGATCCTTTGACCTTCCGGTTCGAAATAGCGCCCAAAGGAATAGGTGTTGTTTCCAACATCGCACACGATGACCGCATCTTTCGGACAGACATCGTTGAGAGCGGCGAAAATTGCGGCAGAATGGATACCATTGGAGCCTTCTTCGGAGAGCCTGCGAACTTTTTCCCGTCTCCAGATATCCCAACGATCCTTGAGTTCTTCGATCTGATCACCGGATCCAGGATTGAGATGTGGACTGACCGCTTCGCAGAAGGCAGAAAGTTCAGACCAGACCGGAAGCGCAACAGGATGGAACTTACCGAGCTGCATCCGTTCGAAATCGACCTGAATGATCGGTTTTGAAGGCTCAATACCGGTGTGATTGGCAAAGGATGAACCGAGCGCGATGATGAGATCCGCCTCATTCATGAACCAACTCGCAATTGGAGTGCCGGATCGCCCGAGAACACCTGCCGCAAGTGGGTGACTGTCCGATATAAGCCCTTTGCCTTTAAACGTGGTCATGATCGGCGCGCCGATCTTTTCACCGAGCGCAACGATATCTTCGCGTGCCTCAAGTCCGCCGTAACCAAGGACAATTACCGGTCGTTTCGCGCCGTTTATCATGTCTGCGGCCCGCTTCACGTCGTCGCCCGAAGGATAGACAGCCGGATGTGCCATGCGCCCTTCCGGTCCTGAAGCCTTCGGATCGCTGGGCTTGGTTTGGGCATCATCCGGGAAAATCAGATGCGCGACATCCCGCTCGACAATGGCGTTTTTACAGGCAAGCGACATCAGTTCGGCATGATTGGAAGTTGTCAGCACGGTTTGCGAGAACCGTGACACCGCCGCAAAAGCACTTGCAAGGTCGATGTCCTGAAAGGCTCCCGGACCAAAAACCTGCGTCTGCACCTGACCCGTAAGGGCAAGGACCGGGGCACGATCAACCTTTGCATCCCAAAGTCCCGTCAGAAGATTAGTCGCACCAGGTCCTGCGATTGTCAGGCAGGCGGCAGGCTTTCCCGTCAGTTTTCCGTAGGCTGAGGCGGCGAATGACGCCGCGCCTTCATGACGGATCCCGATATAGCTTATCTCACCATCGTTTTCGCGCCGCCGTAACGCATCAGCAAGGCCGAGATTGGAGTGACCCACCATCCCGAAGACGCGCTTAACACCCCAATTGACCATAGTTTCAGCCATGACATCGGTGAGCGTGCGTTCGTGCGGCGGTTCCGGCTCCAAGCCGACGAAAACGGCCCCATCGCGGACCTCCACGGGATAGGTCTGCTGCCCCGTATCCTCGTGACCGCCTGGCGGTTTTCCGGTAAGAGGATCAAAGTCCCATCCGTGCCACGGACATCTGATCCAGCATTGCCCCTCAATCCCCTTTTCGATCGATCCTTCCCCGAGAGGACCACCCTGATGCGGACAGCGATTATCCATCGCCGCCCACTGGCCTTCAAAATGGGAAAGGCACATGGAGATAGTGCGTGCCGTTACCGTTTTGACCCGTCCTTCGGGAAGGTCAGTGACTTTCGCGACTTCAATCCAATCGAGGTCTTCTGCCGTCATCTCTCCCATGCCTCCCTCGCGATACTCTAAAACCGTTCATCAAACATGCACCAGAAGGTGCAGCAAACCCTGCCGGTAGCAACCGTCGCACACCGCAAAAAAGAGCAAAGCCGATCACTTTTCAGGCGCATGGGCGTCGATCTTAGGAAATCCCACCAAACGGCACGCCGGAAAGGTCGGCCATATCCTTTTTCCAGGTCGTAAGATCATCCCTGTTGAAGTCCGAGAGATGACGGTGGCCGCAGGCGCGCGCCATCACCTGCATAAGCTCAACCGAAGCATCGAAGAAATTTTTCAACTGCTGGGCTGATTTTTCGATGACAAGACGCGAGACGAGATGTGGCTTCTGAGTTGCGATACCGACGGGGCAATTATTCGTATGACAGGCCCGCATCGCGATACATCCGATTGCCTGCATGGCGGAATTTGAGACAGCAATAGCATCCGCACCAAGCGCAAGTGCTTTCACGAAATCGGCTGGCTTGCGCAATCCACCGGTAATCACAAGCGAGACATCCCCACGGCCTAGACCGTCAAGATGCCGGCGGGCGCGGGCAAGGGCCGGAATGGTCGGGACGGAGATATTGTCGCGAAAGATTAAGGGTGCGGCACCTGTGCCGCCGCCGCGGCCATCGAGGATTATGTAATCAACCCCGACCTCAAGGGCCGCGTCGATATCCTTCTCGATATGCTGCGCAGAAAGCTTATACCCAATCGGGATACCACCGGTGCGGTCGCGCACCTCATCGGCAAAGGTCCGGATCTCTGAGGCGCTTGTCCATTCCGGGAACCTGGAGGGCGAAATCGCATCCTCGCCTTCATTAAGCCCCCGCACATCGGCAATCTTTCCTTTGACTTTCGCGCCGGGGAGATGCCCGCCGGTACCGGTTTTAGCGCCTTGTCCGCCCTTAAAGTGAAATGCCTGAACTCTTTCAAGCTTGTCCCAGGAGAACCCGAAACGCGCGGAAGCAAGCTCGTAAAAATAGCGCGAATTTGCTGTCTGCTCTTCAGGGAGCATGCCGCCCTCACCGGAACAGATGCCGGTCCCGGCAAGCTCGGCTCCGCGCGCAAGCGCAAGTTTCGCAGGCTCCGACAAAGCGCCGAAGCTCATATCGGAAACAAACAGAGGGATTTTCAGATGAACCGGTTTTTGGGCGTTGGGTCCGATCACCACATCGCTTGCAACCGGCTCATCGTCGAGACGCGGCGCACGGTGAAGCTGTGCCGTCAGAATCTGGATATCATCCCAGTCTGGCAGATCCCCACGCGGCACGCCCATCGCGTCAACAACGCCATGATGACCCGTCTTGAAGAGCCATATACGGGATTAATCCAGCGTTATGCGCGCGAAGGGCTCTCCAAGACGGG
>JBCDCU010000270.1:0-5174 GCA_039181265.1 Pseudomonadota bacterium
AACAGCATCGCCGTATTTGGCCATCCGCCGGAAAACATCAGCAAGGTTTTCGAGGCTTGTCGTAATCAGCGGATCGTCCGCAGACAGGATCTGCCGTCTTAAAGCGAGTGCAGCACGATGGTGTTTTTCGCTTTCCGCGTACTTCTCCTGAAAGGACAGGATCGAGCCGAGATTGTTATGGGCCGTTGCCAGTTCAAGCGATGGATCGGGAAGTGCCTGTTCGGAAAAGGATAGTGTTTCCCGCGCCTTTTCCTCGGCCAGGGGAAGGTTCCCCTGATTGACGAGAGTGACTGTTTCCTTGGTTAAACGATCCCATTCGGAAAGGGCGTCTTGCGCGTTTGCAGTTCCATGAGTGAGGCAATTCATCAGGACGATAAAAGCCAGGACGATGGCTGAGTGCCATGACCGTCTAACACGATGGCTTTGTGAACGATTTTTTGAGCGCACGTCCACCATAAGAGACTTCATCCGTTTGTTTTGATCAAACCTGACATCAAAAAAGTGCTCGGGATCATTGAGCTTATCCGCCCAACGCTAATCCGCACAGCCCAATTTTGGCAAGGCGATTTGCCCAAATCGGGGTTGACACTCATTTTTCAGGTAAGCGGTACCCCTGAACCGGGCCACATACAGTAATATACGTATTGGCTATGTTATGCACACGGGCGTACGGTCGTAAGACGATCTCGCTTTTGTGTGTAAGTTAAACCTACAAAGCTGTGCCGTGAGCCATTGTAGTCGTCTTGTTTGGCTGATTTTCGAGGTAAGGGGGACGCTTGTTCCGGGCCTGAAACCCGTGAACTGGCTGACCCGTTTGGCGGCATTTCTGATTTTTTCAAGTTTCGTGATTGGGGCCGCCCAGGCCAAGACCGTGGCGCTCCTTATTGGTGTGTCCGACTATGACGAAACGATCGGACTTGCAGATTTGCGCGGACCGGCAAACGACGTGGTTCTGATGCGCGATGTCCTCACTCAGCGTGGCGTCTCGGATATCAGGTTGCTCGCGGACGGTGTTGAAGGGGCTGAAAGACCGACACGCAATGCCATTATGAGCGGACTTGCCGCGCTTGCGACTGAGGCGGAAGAGGGCGATTTTTTCATCGTTCACATGAGTGGTCATGGTACCCGCCAGCCTGATGCAAATGGCGATGAAGCCGATGGATATGACGAAGTCTTTCTTCCCGCCGACGTCACCCGGGCCGAGCCGGGCAGTCAGCAAATTCCAAATGGTATTGTCGACGAAGAAATCGGTGCGGCCCTTGCCGCGATCCGAAAAACCGGAGCCGATGTCTGGTTCATCATGGATTCCTGCCACTCCGGCACCGGCTTACGCGCGGGCGGCCTGAAAACAGCGGATCGCTACATCGATCCGACGGCCCTTGGATTGCCGTCACCTGACGTTAGTGCCGCGATCCAAGCGAACGATACGATCGTGGCGGACGAGGCTGCGACGGCGGAATTGCCGGGTCAATTGATTGCGTTTTATTCTGCTCAGGCTGACGAGCTTGCGAGGGAAGTGGATTTTGGAGCCGACAGCGCGGAGGCTGCTGGCGCGAACAATTGGTTCGGCTTTTTTACCGCGAAACTCGCAAACAGGATCCTTTCAGCCGGGCCGATTTCCTACCGTCAGCTCTTTCAAGGCGTTCTTTCCGATATGAATGCTAGCAAACTTGCTGGAGCGGCGCGGCTTCAGACACCGCACTGGGAAGGTGGCTTGATTGATGCCGTAGCGCTTGGCGGTGGAGACACGGTCGGGATCAGGCAATATCCGATTGACGATGATTTCCTGTCAGCCGGGTCCGTTCATGGGATTGTCGAAGGCACAATTGTTGAATTGGTTAGCGATGCGGCAGCCGGAGAAGACGAAAGCGTCGGGTTTGCACAGGTTGAGGACGTAACACCGCTTACCGCATTTGTGCGTCCTGTCTCTGACGACTGCGCGCCAAGTGCTGAAACGCTCTGTCCGGTGTTCGGCGATCTTCCGGCTGAGGCCAAATTCGCGCGCATCACCTTTGTACCGGCAAATAGCACGGTCACGCTTTCAGCGATTTTGAATGGCGCGGGTGATAGCCAGGATGGGCAAACCGATTTTCTTGATGCTGCCGATCCGCTCTCCGAAGCACTGAAGGAGGCTGTTAACGCCTTCAACGAAACCGGTCAGGGCGAGTTTACGATCAATCCGGACGCTTACGACATTGAGGTTCGCCTCATGGGCGATCAATTGTGGTTCGGTGCCGTAACCCTTGTCGATGGCGAGCCGGTTGGTCTGTCGCTCCAGATCACGGACAATTCCCCGTCGGGTTTAAGCGAAGCGCTTTCGAGGATTGCTTATGCAGAGCGTTTTTCTGCAACCTTCACTTCGATTGCAAAGAGCGGATCCCTTCTCAATATCAATCCGGTCGAGGTGTCGGCTCATTGGCAGCAATCAGACGCCACCAAGCTTGAAGAGCCCGGAAAAGCGGTCGATCCGGTCCGGGAGTGTCGACGGATCTTTCGCCGTGAGGCCTTCTCGCCCGAGACGGATTTGCAGGCGGGGGCTGATATTAAGCAATGCGATCGACTGCGTTTTGCAGCACGCGGTGCCGTTTCCGGATCGCGGGATATTAACCGCGTGCACATCGATTCAAAGTTTTGCGTGCGGGCAGAGTACACCCGTATCGAAGACAACCGCACTACCGTGCCGGTTGGAGGTGACATGATCATGTGCTCCGATTGCCCTGACGGCTATTCTGCAGGCAACGAACGGCTTTTTGTTATCGTGTCGGAAGCAAGGCCGAACACGCAACCGCTCAATCTCGAGGGGACGGTGGACAATTGCGATGCCCAGCGCGCCACCAGAAGCGCCCGTGTCCAATCCTTCTCCGATTTCATCAAATCACTCGGTAAAGCGCCTGGTACGAGAGGAGCAATGGGGGGCTTTGCAACGGAAAAAGTCTGGGTTGAACACCTCCACTGGAATGTCATTCCCCGCGCAGCGGTGCTGCGCGACAGGCCGGTGGTGCAACAATAAAAAGAACCTTCACAGGATGAGGTGAGAGGAGAATAACATGAAGAAATCGATCAAATGGTTAGCGCTTGCCGTACTGTTCTTTTCATCGACGGCGTTTTCACAATCCGTCAGCGTCAACACCGTGCCTGTTCCTGGCGCCAATCAGACGAATTCTGGCAGCGTCATGGAGTTCGTCCTGAATGAAATGCAGGAAGGAACGCTTGTTGAGGCGGATGCTGAATCGGCGACGCGGATTTATGGCGGGCGTCCGGCAGAACCCGGCGCATGGCCCGCACAAGTCGGTCTTCATGCCGCGCGTCATGTGAATGAGAAACCGGAAAGCCTTTATCAATCGCATTTCTGTGGTGGGTCGATTATCGCGCGCCAATGGATTCTGACCGCGGCCCATTGTGTGGTCGATGGACAGGGCAAAGCGATCTCGCCAGATGACGTGCTTGTCCGTAGTGGTGCGACCCGCATTGTTGAGGGCGATCTTAGAAAAGTCGTGCGCGTGATCCCCCATGAGGAATACGATCCGTTGCTCACCAATCACGATATCGCGCTCTTGCAGCTTGCTGAACCGATCCGGAACTCATCAGGCCCGGTCGGCGCGATTGCGGTAGCGCCGCAAGGCCAGGAACCACCACAAGGTCCCTCCGTCGTGATCGGTTGGGGCAAGGACGACAACAATCGGATTGCGGTCGATCTGCTTGAAACAGACATCGATATCGTCTCGAACGCGACCTGCAATGAGGGTATGAAAAACCACATGATGCGGGGTCTTGCCGGTGACCTGATTTCTTTCGGTCGCAGAACCCTTGTCCCGGAACCGAAGCTCGATGAAGCTTTCACAATCATCGTCAATTCTATGGGCGATATGATCACCACCAACATGATGTGTGCGGGCGTTCCATCGGGCAAGAAAACGTCCTGCCAGGGCGATAGCGGCGGTCCGCTCATGGTGCGCCAGGAGAACGGCAAATGGCTGCAGGTCGGTATTGTGAGCTGGGGTGCAACGTCGGTCAATAATGCAGGCGAAGTGGTCTGCGGTATCGAACAAACCTACGCGATCTATACCCGCCTTTCCAATTACTTCAACTGGATTTCCAGCCACGTGCGCGGCGGCTGATCGGGAGGCTTGCTATGGTTCATACGTTTATTTGGAACACTTCTTCGGCGCCCTCGCGGGGCCTGCGATCCGGGCTTTCCTGGGGAATGCAGACAGCATTGGCTTTGGTGTTCTGTGCTGGGCTTTGTGCCGCAGCATCGCTCGCCCAGGCGAATGACGGCTTCGAAGACGGCTCTTTCGGCGAGACTTCGCCACAGCCGCCAGCCAATGAAGTGCAAGTCGATAATGGCGACGATTTCGGGGGCTCTTTCGGTGAGGGAGAAACCAACCCACCGGAAAACGGTCAGGAAACCGTTGTCGTAACGCCGCCTGATCCTGATGATGGCTTCATTGATGACGGCAACATTGGCGAACAAGGGGAGGAAGAACCGCGCCGGGAACCGGAGCAGGTGACGCCGCCGGAACGGGAAATCGTCGTTCAGCCGCCTGAGATAACACCGCCACGCCAGAAACCGGAAAAGCCGAAACAGCCGGAAACGGTGAAAATCGATCCCGGCATCCTTGCCTTTGAAACGCGCGATTTCGGGGTGCCACCGACCAACCGGCTCAGAGCATCGGGTTTCCATGCGCCGACACCAACCAGCATTCCGGGCGGAAACCTTGTTACGACGGCGCAGCTTGCCGGTGCGATCCAGGGCGGTCAGCAGCTTGTGATTATCGACGTTCTTGGTTCGGACTACACGCTACCGAACGCGCTGAGCGCGCCCGCCATGGCACAACCCGGCCATTACCGGGATCGGGTGCAGCAACAAACCAACCACTGGCTCGGACAGATTACCGGCAATAATCGGCAAGTGGCGATTGTGATCGCATGCTCCGATCCGTTCTGTTGGCTGAGTTATAATGCGAGTTTGAGGGCGATCGCTGCCGGTTACACCAATGTCTATTGGTACCGCGGTGGCCACCAGGCGTGGAATATGGCGGGCCTGCCATTTGCGTCTTCGGGATTCTAGAAAAGGTGCGGAAGCTTGCCCTCGGCACAATAGCTCGGAGGGCAAGCTGTTGATCTGTAGTTTTTTACTGCAACAAGGGTAACATGACTTGCTTCGTTAGAGC
>JBCDCU010000271.1:0-5155 GCA_039181265.1 Pseudomonadota bacterium
CAATAAAAGATAAAGATCTTGTCCTCGGCAAAGACAGGTTTGTGATAGGGGCTTTCTGGATCGATCCAGAATTCAAGCATCCCACGCGGTGCATGCAATGCCCCGTCGATCATGCCGTCCCGCTGCAATTCGCGAATGTCGCGAATGTCAACGAACTGGACGTTGTCTTTTCCGAGAAGTTCAAGGGCCTCGTCCTGCCCGAACGTTTTGACGTGCCGATTGGCAGTCTCGACGAGGTCCTTTACCGATTTTCTCGCATCGCTAATCAAAGCGACGCCGCTTATTCACTGACGACTGCAACCGCAGAGGGTTCGATCGCGCCAAAGATAGAAAAAACTGCAAACGCGCCGAGAAAGATGGCCACAGCCCAAGTGGTCACGCCCCAGCATGATTTTTGAACGTCTTGTTCGTCCATTGTCTGATTTGTCCCAGTTTGTTTTCCCCTCCGGTGCATCGCGTGTGCGGCACCCCGGATTTCCGCTAATACGATCTTGTTTATGGTTACGCAAGTGTTAATGAGGGCTTGTCACGACAAGACACGATTTCTGCCGCACCGGAGCCGTAATTCACGCATGGATTTCCACATATTAATTTCGCTCGCGGAAATTTTCTCCGTTCTGGATCTTGTAGCGATTTCATGGTTCTTAGGCGCCAGCATCGTCTATTCCTGGTATGCGGAGCGCGGGCCGAATGCGCATAAATCGCTTTCACGGCACATGGACAAGCAGCGCGAGGCCTGGCTGCGCGTTCTTTTGACGCGGGAACTGCGAATCATTGATACATCCATCATTACGGGCCTCCAGAACGGGACCGCCTTCTTCGCATCCGCCTCGCTTCTGGCGATCGGTGGCTGCTTTGCGCTTCTCGGTTCAACCGAGGAAGTCTCGCGCCTCCTCAACGATCTACCCATCGCCATCGCGACCCAGCCCGCGCAATGGGAGTTGAAGGTCATCGGGCTCCTTCTGATCTTCGCCTACGCCTTCTTTAAATTCGGCTGGTCTTTCAGATTGTGGAGTTACGCGTCAATTCTACTGGGCGCGATACCAATGCCCAGCGAGCGGGACGAGGCCAAATCAGAGCGCTGTCTCCAGGCAGCACTCGGCATGAACAGGGAAGCAGCAAGCCATTTTAACAGAGGGTTGCGTGCGTTCTTCTTTTCCCTTGGCTTTATCGGCTGGTTTATTGGACCGGTCGTCTTCATGCTCGCGACCACATTGATCGTGTTCGTCCTCTATAGGAGGCAATTCCATTCGGGTTCGGTCAAAGCAGCACGACTCAGCCTGCCGGATGACCCAAGATGACACGGAGTAACCCTGCGACTGACCAACAATCAGGTAGTGAAACTGAAATCGAAAGGCAGATTCGCGACCTGACCCAGGCACGCGGTGCCGGCAAGTCCATCTGTCCATCCGAGGTTGCCCGCGCAATTGCTGGAAAAGACGAGAAAAAATGGCGATTGTTGATGAAACCAATCAAATCAGTCGCGATGGAGCTCGCACGTGCAGGTGTTATTCAGATTACCCGCAAGGGAGCGCCGGTCGATATCGACAACTTCAAAGGCATTTATCGGCTGTCTCTACCTAAGAAACCAACCGACACTGATTAAACGCAATCAGTCCCATTGCGGTGAAAAGCCATAATCGCAAATCCGATGGTTCTTGTTGGTGAGCGCTGAAATCGCTTCCATTTCATCGGCTGCAAGCGAAAAATCGAAAATGTCGAGATTTTCTGCAAGCCTTTCAGAACGTCGGGTCCTTGGTATCGCGATGACACCGTTCTGCTCGACATGCCAGCGCAGAACAATCTGGGCGGGTGATTTATCGTGCGCTAGAGCGATCTCTGTCAGGACCGGTTCTGTAAAAGCCTCGCCGCGCCCGATCGGGCAATAGGATGTGAAAGAAAGCCCCAAACGCTGACACATTGAGAGAACCACGTCCTGATTGAGGTACGGGTGATATTCACACTGGTTCGTAACAAGCGTCTGGTTCGAGACCACATCAGCCGCTTGCAGAAGAGGTGTCGGAAAATTCGACACGCCGATATGCCGTGTCAATCCACGCTGCTGGGCATCAACGAGAGGTTCGATCATGTCAGCAACAGCCATGCCGGCGGGCGGCCAGTGTACAAGCAATAAGTCGACCTGTTCGAGACCGAGGCGCAAAAGGCTGGCTTCAGCAGAAGCTTGAAGGCTTCCCGGCCCGACCTCGTCGAGCCAGACTTTCGTTGTCACAAAGATTTCGTCGCGAGGGATCCCGCTCGCCATCAAAGCCGCACCAACAGCTTCTTCGTTCTGGTACATCGCAGCCGTATCAATGTGACGGTACCCGATCCGAAGAGCGTCAAGCACGATGCGGGCGCATTCGTCGCCGCGCAATTCCCAAGTGCCAAGGCCAAGCGCGGGGATTTCGGCTCCCCGCGCCGATACGATTTTTATCATGATTGCCGCCTCCTCGCCGCATCCGTCAGAGCGGCAAGTCAGCTCGCGCTCTAACGCCCGGGTGAATTACCCGATATCGTCGACAGACTTAATAATGCGGCCTGCCAGCCCGTAATCAAGGGCTTCTTCAGGAGTCATCCAATAATCGCGGTCCGTATCTTCTTCGATACGCTCGATTTTCTGGCCCGTCGCATCGGAAAAAATCTGATTGAGGCGGCGGCGCATTTTTATGATTTCATGGGCCTGAATTTCAATGTCAGATGCAGATCCACCAGCGCCACCGGACGGTTGGTGAAGGAGAAAACGGGTATTGGGCGTGCACATGCGCTGTTCTTTGGGAACGGACACGTAAATCAGCGCACCGGCACTCGCCACCCAACCGGTACCAACGATGTTGACGGTCGGTTTCACGAAATTGATCATATCGTGGATCATATCGCCCGATTCAACGTGACCGCCTGGCGACGACACAATAACGGTGATCGGATCGTCAGACGCCTGCGCAAGCGCAAGAAGACGGGCCGTTGTATCACGTGCAAGGTCCTGGGTGATCTGACCGGTGATCAGGACGGTTCGACTGTCAAAGAGGTGTTTTTCAACGCCCGGCATCGCCTCTTTCTTCTCGTCGTCCTCCTTTTTCTCGTCATCAAGGAAGGATGGTCTCAGCTCATGGGATGCGGGAGGCTTCATGAATGTCGTCTTTCGTTTCGATCGAATAAAAGGTGTGATTGAAATAGCGTCCCTCAGGCGAAATTGCCAGAATGATCTGCCTGCTCGGCCTCATAACCCCTTGCCTTTTCGAGCCAGAGTAAATGAACTTCCTCCCACGTCGGGATTGTATCGGCGTCATAGCCGAAGGTCTTGCCGCTACCGATTGAGGGAAACGCCTTGATCGCGTTCCGATGGGCGCCACAATAAAGAAACTTCCGCATCGCGGTTTCGCTCTCCCAGACGCTTAGTGTATGCCGGACGCCGTTGATCGTCCTGGCTTCGGCACTGATATTCCCGGGCGCCTGGCGAGCCTGAGCCATAGATGCGACCGCGTGCCGGTAAAAGAGCAAGATTTGAAAAACACTTCTCACCTTGAGGCCGGTTATCGAGACGTAGACGCGTTCTTGCATAACGCCGGTCCTTCGTGATCCTGTCGACGCCCTTTACATGAGGCCGAACCACCAGCCGGCAAGCCACAAAAACACGAAAAATCCAACCACATCCGTCACGGTCGTGACGAATGTCGACGACGCGATCGCAGGATCGATCTTGAGTTTTGACAAGCCAATCGGAATGAGAATGCCAGCAAGCCCCGCCGCAAACATGTTCGCAACCATGGCGACGGCAATAACCGCACCGAGCTCCACATTGCGAAACCAGATTATGGCGACAATGCCAACCATCACGGCAAAAACCACGCCATTGACCAGGCCGATCGCCATTTCACGCAAAATAATCCGGCGCGAATTGAAGTTATCCATGTCCTGAACCGCGAGCGCGCGGACCGCGACGGTCATGGTCTGTGTTCCGGCATTTCCACCCATGGACGCAACAATAGGCATCAGAACCGCAAGAGCGACCATCTGTTCAATGGTTGCATCAAAAAGACCGATCACGAGCGATGCGATGACCGCCGTTACAAGGTTGATGCTGAGCCAGGTGAATCGGCTTTTAACAGCGCTCCAAACCTTGGTTGAAAGGCTTTCATCGCCAACGCCTGCAAGCCGAAGAATATCCTCCTCAGCCTCTTCATGGATAACATCGACAATATCGTCGATTGTCAGGACCCCAACCAGCCTTTGGCTGTCGTCAACCACTGCGGCTGATACAAGGTCATACCGTTCAAAGATCCGGGCAGCCTCTTCCTGATCGACATTGGCATCGATCACCTTCCGGTCTTCGATCATGATGTCGCGGATCGACACCGGCCGCTTGGTACGAAGAATCTTGTCGAGGGCGACGCTCCCCACCAGACGATAGGTCGGATCGATAACGAAAATCTCATAGAAATCGTTCGGCAGATCATCCGACTCACGCATGTAATCGATCGTCTGACCAACATTCCAGTAAGGCGGCACCGCGATGAAATCGCTCTGCATGCGGCGACCGGCAGACTCGTCAGGATAATCAAGGGCTTTCGATAAGGCGGCCCGGTCTGCGAACGGAAGCTTGGCGAGGATTTCCTGTTGCTCAGGTTCGTCAAGGTCTTCCAGAATATAGACCGCATCATCGTTATCGAGGTCTTTGACAGCCTCGGCCACTTCATCAGATGTGAATTGGTCAAGGATTGTCTTGCGGTCGTCGTCATCGAGTTCCGTGAGCGCTGCGAAACTGAAGTCGTCGCCCATTGCACGCACAAGTTGGAGACGCCGGGTCTGCGAAAGCGCTTCAAGAAGGTCCGCCAGGTCCGATTCATGTAAAGATCGGGTCTCGAGCAAGGTTGAGGCGACATCACCTTCGCTGAGTGCCTGATCGATGCGCTGAACATAAGCCGTTGAGAGGGAACCGTCGTCGTCACGCGGCGCATAAACGGCAACTTCGCGATGGCCGTCGCCCCCATTGTCCCGCTCTGATGCGCCTGCGTCCAAGCCGTACCCCCGTTAATTCGCATCCGACGCGATTGCTAACACGACGCTTCGTTCACCAAAAGGAGAGTTTCTTGAAAAATTCAGTTCAAAGTTCTGTAAAGAAGAGCCAATATATGTCTTTACGGGTTTGACTCTCGCG
>JBCDCU010000272.1:0-5141 GCA_039181265.1 Pseudomonadota bacterium
ACACCGGCCTTTCCCAGAAAGCCGGTGCTTCTCTACGATTAAATATAGGAGTTGTGACGATATTTTGAAGAGGATCCTAAGGAAAGCCCTTGCTTACGCATTTCTTCAGATATCAAAATCAAGGCGCTTCGCCTGGACCACGCCTTCCAGACCAGAAACCTCCGCAAGAAGGGCATCATCCACAAGACCGTCAACGGATAGAAGCGCAATCGCATCCTCGCCCTGGTCCTTCCGACCAAGTGAGAAGGTCGCGATGTTGACGTCCTTCTCACCGAGCAGGGTCCCGAGACGACCGATAAAACCGGGGCGATCCTGGTTCGTCACATAAATCATATGCGGCCCGAATCCGGCCTCCATGTTGATCCCCTTGATCTGAATGATCCTTGGTTTTCCATCGGAGAACACCGTTCCGGCGACCGACCGTGTCTGTTTCTCGGTCATGATGGTGAGCCGGATGTAGTTTTCGTAAGCACCCTGTTGATCGCGCCTCACCTCTTCAATCTTGATCCCCCGTTCGCGGGCAAGGACCGGCGCCGAGACCATATTGACGGTTTGGAGAAGCGGCTGCATGAGACCGGCGAGCGCTGCGGCGGTCATCGCCTTCACGTTCATTTCGGAGACTTCGCCCTCATACTCAATCCGGACGGCCTTGATCCCGGTCTCGGTCAACTGGCCTGCAAAGGAGCCGAGTTTCTCCGCAAGTTTGACGAAAGGGGTCAGACGGGGCGCTTCTTCTGCCGTGATCGACGGCATGTTGAGCGCGTTCGATACCGCCCCTTTCATCAGATAATCGGCCATCTGTTCGGCAACCTGAAGGGCGACATTCTCCTGCGCTTCAGAGGTCGACGCGCCGAGATGCGGTGTGCAGACAACATTGTCGAGGCCGAACAGGACGTTCTCGGTGGCCGGTTCCGTCTCGAATACGTCGATCGCAGCCCCTGCAACCTTGCCCGATTTCAGGGCCTCGGCGAGATCATCTTCGACAATCAAACCGCCGCGAGCGCAATTGATGATCCGAACGCCATCTTTCATCTTGGAAAGCGCCTCGGCATCTATAATCCCGCGCGTCTTATCGGTGAGCGGCGTATGAAGCGTGATGAAATCGGCACGCGCGAAGAGCTCGTCAAGCTCAACCTTTTCAATACCGAGATCGACCGCCCGCTCCGGCGACAGGAACGGATCGAAGGCAACGACCTTCATCCTGAGCCCGATTGCGCGTTCGGCGACAATCGATCCGATGTTCCCCGCACCGATGATCCCGAGGGTCTTGGAGGTCAATTCCACACCCATGAAGCGGGATTTCTCCCATTTGCCGTCCTGCGTTGAAACGTCAGCGGCGGGAAGTTGCCGGGCGACGGCAAACATCATCGCGATTGCGTGTTCCGCCGTCGTAATCGAATTGCCGAAGGGCGTGTTCATGACGATGATGCCTTTGGCTGACGCCTTTTGAATGTCGATATTGTCGACACCAATTCCAGCACGCCCGATCACCTTCAGATTATCGGCTGCAGCGATAATCTTCTCGGTCACTTTCGTCGCTGAGCGTATGGCAAGTCCGTCATAGTCACCGATCACGGAGTGGAGCTTTTCCTTGTCCTTGCCGAGATCTGGCTGGAAATCCACATCGAGACCGCGATCCTTGAAAATCGCGACGGCGGTCGGTGACAGTTTGTCTGAAATAAGCACTCGGGGCGCCATGGCTTTGATCCTTTGGTTTGCGGGCAGCGCCTCCTAGTCGGCGCGCCCTCAATTCTTGGAATGATTGAAATTTGAAGAAGGCAGGAGCCCGGCCTTAGGCCGCGCTCTGCAGAGATGATGTCGCCTCAGCGAAGGCCCAATCGAGCCAGGACATCAGGGCTTCGAGATCGCTCGCTTCAACGGTCGCACCGGCCCAGATCCTGAGCCCCGGCGGTGCATCGCGGTAATGTCCGATATCGAAGGCCGCCCCTTCCGCTTCAAGAAGCGTGGTCATCTTCTTGGCAAATGCCGCCTGCTCGCTTGCCTCGAGTGCCGCAATAGTGGGATCTGTGATCACAAGACAGACCGATGTGTTGGAGCGGGTCGCTGGATCTTTCGCGAGAAAGTCGACCCACGGGGTGCGCTCGACCCATTTTGCAATGACGTCAAAATTCGCATCGGCCCGCGCGATCAACTGATCGAGCCCGCCAATTCCCTCAGCCCAGGTGAGCGCATCGAGATAATCTTCGACACAGAGCATAGAGGGCGTATTGATCGTGGCGCCTTCGAAAATACCGTCGATCAGCTTCCCACCTTTGGTGAGGCGGAAGATTTTCGGAAGCGGCCAGGGCGGCGTATAGGTTTCGAGCCGCTCTACGGCGCGCGGCGACAGGATCAGGATCCCATGGGCCGCCTCCCCGCCAAGCACTTTCTGCCAGGAGAAGGTCGTCACATCGAGTTTGTTGAAGGACAACGGCTGTGCGAAGGCAGCGGAGGTCGCGTCACAGAGTGTGAGACCGGCGCGGTCTTCGGCGATCCAGTCTCCGTCCGGAACACGCACCCCGGAGGTGGTGCCGTTCCAGGTGAAACAGACATCGGTTGAGAAATCGACAGCGGAAAGGTCGGGAAGCGCTCCGTAATCAGCTTTCAGAAGCGTCACGTTCTCAAGCTTCAATTGCTTGACCGCGTCGCTCACCCAGCCTTCGCCGAAACTCTCCCAGGAAAGCATCGTCACCGGGCGCGCCCCGAGAAGCGACCACATCGCCATTTCATAAGCGCCGGTGTCGGAGGCAGGCACGATGCCGATCTTATAATCCGAAGGCACTTTCAGAAGCGCGCGGGTCCGTTCGATTGCGTCTTTGAGTTTTTGTTTGCCGATTTTCGCTCTGTGGGAGCGTCCAAGTGCTGCGTCTTTAAGCGCATCCAGACTATAGCCTGGTCGCTTGGCGCACGGTCCTGAAGAAAAACGGGGATTTGCCGGCAGGTTTGCCGGTCTTGCAGTGTTGCTCATCATTCTACCCTCTCAGATAGCTGCCCTTCGGTGGGGAAGGGTGTCCCACCGCGACCTTTACAGAACGCCGCCCAAATCCTCAAGTCCGTCAACAGTCGAACGTAATTTTGCGGAGTGTAGTAATCGACGGTTCCGGGGCCATGCCACGAGACGCGGTCGAAAACGCACCGTCATCGATGAGATGGTCCGGGTTCGAAAACTAAATGCCCATAGAAAAGGCCCGCATGGCAGTCTCTCGCCGTGCGGGCCTTTCCGTTTGATTGAGCCAGCCTATTGCAGGCTTGTGCTCACCGCCTTTTGGGCCTGTTTTTCTTCAAACGCGCGACGCTCGGCCGTGGTCATGGCCGGTTGGTCTTCCGCACCCACCATTGAGAGCGGGATGTTTGGCGCGATTACGGTCGGGCGTGATGGACCAGCAGGCCGTGCCATTTGCGGCGCGACAGCTTCCCATTCATCCGCACCGTAGATTTCAGCGAGCGAGACCTGCGAACGCTGCAACACATAATCTTCCGGCTTCGGCAGGCTGTCCGTAAAGCGCCAGTGGAAAGGCATTTTATCGCCCTCTTCGGACGTCTGAATATAGCCGTCTTCGGTGATCGTGCCGCCCGCTGCTTCAATCAACTCAAGAACAGAAAAGTCTTTGCCGTTTTCGAGAATGAAACGAGTGCCCGCCCTGATTAGACCGCGCTGCTTCGCATTGGCTGTTCCGTCGGCGTTCTTGTCTCCGGCAATCGCCCAGATGAGATCATCGCCATCTGCGCCAAGTTCGCAGCCGGTCGCGGCGCGGACTTTCGTTCCGTCTTCGCGCATCAAAGCCCCGTCTGAGCGCAGGATGTCGATCACCGGCACATGACGCCCGGTGAACTTGCCATCTGCGCAATAGGTAACGTGACCTGGCGTTGTCATGAGACCGAAGAGATCGAGAATGTGTTTCGACCGATTCTGGAAGGAGCGCGTCACACGCCCGGACACCAGCTCGCCGTCCTTATCATAAGAAAGGATGAAATCCCCCGGCGCGATCTCCTCGATCGGCTTTGTCGATCCGTCGGGCATAGAGATAGGCGTACCAGCGAGGAAGCACTCTGAGTTGAGTTTTCTCGCGGCTTCTGTAATTCTATCTTGTGCTGCAGCATCGCCTTCCGATGCCGCGAGGTAATCTAAAATACTAAGGTTGTCAGTTGCTTCTGTCGCGCCAGCACCCAGCCCTGCAGTTTGGAGAAACTCAACCAATGCGGCGTCGGGGTCAGAGTCAAATTTTGCCATCCATGCTTGGACTGTATCACCGGTGAGAATCAAAGTAGCTTCGATTTCTGCTACTCCAGAAGGTGACACCTGATTTAGACCTTTCAGCAAGAAAAATCTTGTTCCTTCGTCGCCAGGAGCATTTCCGATAGGAACGGAAATCCCTCCACCGTTGGGCACAAAAAGGGGAGTGTTTACTGCGCTGGCTTCTGCACCGTACGAGACGCCGTTCAGCAAGTCGACGTGACCTTGAGATAAACTCAACTCCACATCTGCACCACCAATATCACCGGTGCCGATCCCAAAGCCGAAAGAGATGGCTATATACGGATCTGCGGTCAGCATTGGAAGGGGGTTGTAGTCTGAAGGCGTATATGTCAATGCCCACTTAATACGATCCCAAACGGTTGTGTTTTCATCTGGGAATGGGAGCAAATCCAATCCACCGACAGGGTCTAAACTTACGCCGAAGTGGACCGCAACTTCCCATGTGTTAAGACTAGTGGCAATATCCGTTAAATTGAAGACGGTTTGACTGCCTGGTCCCTGATTCTTTGCTGCTTGGTTTAATGCCCATTCTCTGAACTTTGCGGGTAAAGCCGTAGATTGATAAGCTACACCCACCGATAGATTTAACGCGCTCATGCTATAATCCTCTCTATATTCCTATTAGCGCCCTGACAAACAAAGATAAACCGGTTAGCATTATTAAATGACTGGAAATATTCAAAAAATAATGCAAACGCGACGTCAAGAAATACTCATCCTTATATGAATTCATCAAATTCTGATCGCAAGTTAATTTCTTTCCAAATAAATCAATAAATCTCTTTTGAATTTCTCCGCAAATAATAGCGTAAAACAAAATAAAGCTTGCAACAAGAAATGCATGAACAACAATATTAAAAAATAACATCAAAACCATACATAT
>JBCDCU010000273.1:0-5121 GCA_039181265.1 Pseudomonadota bacterium
CGCCGCGCGTCCGATCAAGACGCTCACTTTCCAGGAAGCGGCAGGATGATTGATCGTTGATTGACAGTGTCGAATGAAGGGCAGTTGACCGGGCAAGCTGCAGCCAGACCGTTCCCTCATTACCGACGACACGGTGGCCCGGCCGTCCACAATTCACGACGACCCGGTCACGCCCGCACGAGAGTTCAAAGGACAGGCATCCTGCGTGAGCGTCGGAACTGACCCCTTCTGGTGGCAAAGCACCTGTGTCCATGACCATGGTTGTGTCGTTGATCTGAAAGCGCTGATAACCGGAATGGGGCGCATTGAGAACGGGGCTTGCTGCCGTATCGTCGTAAGCGAGCATGGTTGCAATGAGATCGGCCGGGGTATCACCCATCCCGTTGAAATGAGCAAAGTTGCCATCCCCCATGCGAAAGAAGCGCAGCATCGGCATCATCCGATCGACCGCATCAATGAGCGCCTGCTCGGGTACGAAGTTGCGGGTCAATATGGCCTGTCGCAAGGGGAGAAGGAGTGCCAGAATCCTGATAATCGCTTCGGGATTACGGCTGATATGACCGCCATCCGGCAGGACCTGGTTTTCAAGCTCGCGGCTGAGACGCTTTCCGGCTGACTTTACCTGATTGTCATAACCGGCAATGCAGACCGAGGCATAGGAGAGTGCGATCGCCGCTTTTAAACGGGGAAGGCCCGGCGGTGCGTCTTTGTACATCAAACGCAGATACCGTTCCTGCCGCGTCAGGCTTTTCATAAACCGGCGATAGAATGGATGCTCGCAACCCTCAAGCAAGAGGGGCGAGTGGCAGAGCCATGAAATCACCCGCGTTGCAGTGCTCTCCACGTTCCAGGCTCGCGACGTCGGTTTGGAATCAAGGCGGATCCAGTCATCAACATGCACGCGTGCCTGAACTCGTGAAATCTCCGTACGTGACGCGCGGAGATGGCGAAGCCATCCGAATTCTACCAGTTCGCGGTACCATGCTTCGCTTGGCGGAATAATCTCAAAAGGTGATACGCCTGAACAATTGGCGGTTTTCCCGGCGAAGGAAAAATAGCCCGAGTAGAATTCATTCGCGAGTGTTGGATCCGTGGTTTGGATGTCCTGAGGCGCGATCAGAAGTTCTTCGGCTGTTGGTCCCGAAAGCCGCCAGAACATGAGAGGGTTGAAGCTGATATGGCGAAAGGCCGTCGTTGCGCCGTCGAAAACGAACAGGCGCACGATTTTCAATCTATCAGATAGCGTGAAGCTTGCACTCAACGCTTCCGTCTCCCCATGGTTTACGCGCGGTTGTCCTGCTCACCGGGGGACATTTATGTTGTTTATTGGCCCCTTGCCGGTCGCGGGAAACGCGCATCCACCGCCGCCGTGCATAGTTTTAGCGGCAAAACCCTGAAATACAATGACTATTAAATATTGTAAGAAAACTAAATTTTTCGTTTTAAACGGCGAAACTCCTCTAATGCTTCACAAAGCGAGCAATAAAGAAGCCATCCAGACCGTTTAATGAACGGGACTTCTCCGATTCATCTGATACGCTATCGTCAATCGTAACGGTCAAATGAGATGGTAATGTGCGGATTGTTCCGTGTTCCGTGACGATAGTGTCCAAACCGAAGACTTCATCAACAGAAATCGGCTTTAGGTCTATTTGCGGCATGGATTTTCCTGCATAGCTGGCTATGTCTTCACCTTCCTCAGGTTGAAGCGAGCACGTGCAAAAGACAAGTGTTCCGCCAGGCTTCAGGATGTCTATGGCCTTTGCCAACATTTTCTTTTGCAGCTCGGCAAGTGCGGCCGGTTGGTCCGGTTCTTTGAGCCATAGGGCATCCGGATGCTTTCTGATTGTACCCGTCGCAGAGCAGGGAGCATCAAGGAGCACAGCGTCAAACGGCTCAGCCGGGTTGTAGTCGAGGAAGTCGGCTTCAACAACTTCGGCATTGAGCGACAAGCGTTCAAGGTTTTCGCGTAACCTCTCAAGGCGATTTGCGGAATGATCGACCGCTGTCACAAAGGCGCCCCGTGCGGCCAGAAACGCTGTTTTCCCGCCGGGGGCCGCACAAAGATCAGCGACTTTCTTACCCCTGACATCCCCCAGAAGATGCGGCGCAAGGCTCGCGGCTGCATCTTGAACCCACCAATTGCCTTCCGCATAGCCGTCATAGCGGGAGATTACGCCCCGAGACGAAAGCCGGACCGTTCCGGTTGGCAGGACGATGCCTTGAAGCGCATTCGCTGTCGTTTCGGGATCTTCCTTCACGCTTAGATCAAGGTAAGGCTCTTCGCAAAACGCTTTGGCGATCTCGTCACGTGTTGCTCCGCCATATGAATCCATCAAGCTTTTCGACAGCCAATCGGGAAGGATATCGCGGGGGTGTACCCTTGGGATTACATCGTCCATTTCTCTGCTGAGTGACCGCAAAACACCATTGACCACCCGGGCGAAGTGCCGTGCCTTTGGATCTGCCTTTGCAAGATCGGTCGCAAGCGATACCGCCGCGTGCGGAGCAATATCCATGAAAAGGACCTGGGCAGCAGCCGTTCTCAGGATGTTTTCTGCTTGTCCCGCCCGTTTGCCAAGCGGTTTGTCAATAAGACCCGTCAGGATCTTATCGATCTGACCTTTTCGTCGAAGAGTGGTGGCCGCTATTGCGTGGGCCAGTGCACGATCATTGTCTGGCAGAGCGGCTGCCGGTGTTTCAAGAAGGGCTTCCAGTGTCTTTCCTTGATTGAGGACACCGTCGACCAAAAAAACCGCCCGGTCTCTCGCTGCGAAACCGGGTGGCTTTCTTGAAGCTTTCCGTGGCGGCTTGTTTCCGCGCTTCTTCTCTTTCGGTGCACCCAAAGGTTATCCCCAGGGCCCTCGTTTACGCCCACCGGTATTCGGTATTGAGCTGCGGCGGCTTCCTTGGGAGGTTACCGGGATCGCACCGGAACCGGAGCCCTGCCATTCTTCATTAAATGCCATAAGCGCATCGATCCGGTTTTGCGTGTTCGGATGGGTTGAAAACAATCCATCCATGTTGCGCCCGCTTAGTGGATTGATAATGAACATATGCGCCGTTGCGGGATTGGCTTCGGCAGCCTCATTCGGTATCCGCGCGGTACCGTTTGAGATTTTTACAAGCGCTGATGCCAGCCATTCCGGGTTACGGCAGATTTCAGCGCCGCGCCGGTCGGCGGCATATTCCCGTGTCCGGCTGATCGCCATTTGCACGAGCGCGGCCGCCATGGGTGCGAGAAACATGGTCAGAATAACGCCGACAATTCCGAGTGGATTGTTCCGGTTGTTGCCGAAGAACAGAGCAAAGTTGGCAAGCATGGAGATTGCACCGGCAATCGTGGCCGTGATCGTCATGATCAGTGTATCGCGGTTTTGCACATGGGCGAGTTCATGGGCCATGACGCCAGCGATTTCCTCGTAAGTGAGCATCTCCATGAGGCCGGTCGTTGCAGCCACGGCTGCATTTTCCGGGTTTCGCCCGGTTGCAAAAGCGTTCGGTTGCGGCTCATCGATAATATATACGGCGGGCATCGGAAGATCGGCGTTTCTCGCCAATTCCTCGACCATTTGATAAAATTCGGGCGCGCTCGCCCTGTCAACCTGACGCGCATTGTGCATGCGCAGAACAAGTTTGTCGGCGTTCCAATAGCTGAACACATTCATGGCAACGGCGATGCCGAAAGCAATGAGCATCCCCGTGGTTCCGCCGAGAAGAAAGCCGACGCCAACGAAAAGTCCCGTCATTGCTGCAAGCAACAGGGTCGTTTTCATATAGTTCATGTTGGATTTCATCCCTTTCGCAACATATCCTGAGTACTATATGGGTTCTCAGCAGGAAAACAGCAATCGACGGCATGTGTTGAGATGACAGAACATGAAAAGAAACCGTTGAGTCCGGCAGCCAAACGCGCTCTGGAGGAGGCTGCTGAACGACGTGCCAAGCAGGACGCGGATAGAACTGCTCGGCCCAAGGAAGTCAACGGGCGCGATGGCCCGGAACCTGTCCGTTATGGTGACTGGGAAAAGAACGGAATCATTTCCGACTTTTGACGAAAGCCGAGTGGTTTTTGTGCGCTGGCCTAAAGCGTACGACCAATATTGAGGAAGCGCTCCCGGCGCTCTTCGCGGATCTGCTCAGCCGACCGGTTTTCCAAATCCATGAGTTGCTGCTCGATAGCATCGCCCACGGCATGGATTGTTTGTGCCGCTTCACGATGCGCTCCACCCACCGGCTCGTTGATGATTCCATCAATGACATTGAGCTGCATCAGATCCTGAGCGGTGATTTTCATTGTGCTTGCCGCATCCCGCGCGCGTGCCGAATCCCGCCAGAGGATTGAGGCGGCACCTTCGGGCGAAATCACACTGTAGATTGCGTTTTCCAGCATCATAACCCGGTTGCAGGTCGCGATTGCGATTGCGCCGCCCGATCCGCCTTCACCGACGATGACTGCGATGTTCGGGACAGAAAGGGCAAGGCATCGATCCGTTGATCGGGCAATTGCCTCCGCCTGACCGCGCTCCTCGGCACCAACTCCCGGATAAGCACCCGCCGTATCGACGATTGAGACGACAGGAAGCGAGAACTTTTCTGCCATATCCATAATGCGAACGGCCTTGCGGTAACCCTCCGGACGCGCTGATCCGAAGTTATGGCGTATCCGGCTTTTGGTGTCGTTGCCCCGCTCATGGCCCATGATCGCGATCGACCGACCCCGGAAGCGGCCAATGCCGGCAATAATTGCTTCGTCTTCTGCGAATTTCCGGTCGCCTGATAAGGGTGTGAAGTCTTCGATCAGGGTGTTCGCGTAATCAACGAAATGTGGGCGATCCGGATGCCGGGCGACCTGGGTTTTCTGCCAGGGCGTGAGCTTCTGATAAAGGTCAGCCAGGGCCTGGTCAGCCTTGATCTCCAATTTGGCAATTTCATCGTTGATGCCAACGCCCGAGCCGTCATCCCCAAGCGACCGCAATTCCTGGATCTTACCGGCTAGATCGGCGACCGGTTTTTCGAAATCGAGATACTTCATAATGTTTTGCGCATCGCAGTTGTTGGGAGCCGTTGGGTTCGCTGGAACCAGCGCAGGCTTTCTGGTCCATCGGTTCCTTTCCTGTC
>JBCDCU010000274.1:0-5103 GCA_039181265.1 Pseudomonadota bacterium
GTTCAGGATCTCAACATATTCGAGCCAGTCTTTCGCACTTGAGAGGCTGGTTGTTGCCAGAAGAGCCGCACCGCTGAGTGCGATCATTTTGAAGCCTTTGATGGACATTGTTCTTCTCCTTTCTGTCGCGTTCGCCGGTTACTGATGGGTGTGACGAACGCGGAGAAAGGTTCAAAGAAAGGAGAAGCATGCGGCACGGGCATCCAAAACCACGCGACCGCAGAGTATCAGTCAGGCTGTTGATGTCATGCGGATGACAACGATACCCGAGAGGATCAATGCGATCCCCGCAAGCGTGCCGAAGCCAAGCGTTTCGCGAAAGAGGAATGCAGCAACAGCAACGGTTCCGATTGCCCCAAGACCGGTCCAGACGGAATAGGCAACACCGGCCGGAAGGTCCCGCATGGCAAGAGCCAGGAACCAGAAGGACGCGACCATACCCCCGACAAAGACCGTCGTCGGGACAGGTTTCGTAAATCCATTGGATGCTTTAAGGCCGACCGCGAAGACGACCTCAAAGACGCCAGCGAGCAAAAGGTAAATCCAGGTCATGGTCACGACGCTTAAGCACCCTCACGCATGGCAATCTTTGGCTTCTTCCATCCGAGTGATTTGACCTCGCTATCAAGCGGCGTGCCAGCAATAGAATTTGTGTAATTGCTCATGACCTTCACGGCGAGGCCGAGGACCACTTCGAGTGCCTGAACATCACCATAGCCGGCGGCGAAAAACGCTTCGAGGTCAGCGTTTGCAATCTTGCCGCGATTGGCGATCAAAGAACGGGCAAAGCGGCTTAAGGCATCGAGTTTCGGATCGTCCAGCTTTGCGCCATTGCGAAGGTTTTCAATCTCGGTGTCGCTCATTCCAGCCTGTTTTGCGAGGAAGGAATGCCATGGCACGCAATAGTCGCACTCATTCTCAAAATTGGCGGTCAGATACACAACCTGGCGTTCGACGGAGGTCAGAGTCGTTTCGTCAAAGAGATCCCATAGCGTGCTGTAACCGGACAAAAGCGGCGGAGCGGACGCCATGACACGCTCAAGATTCGGGATCATCCCGAAATTCTTGCGGGTTGCGGCAAGACCATCCCGTGATTTTTCGGGCGCAGTCGTCTCGTCGTGGAGCACAAAGTTCATTTTCTGGTCCTTCTGATTAAGGTCAATGCAGATCATCTGGTTCGCGCGCATTAGAATGGCAGCGGTCTCACGAAGCCACCCAATTCTTGGGACACCACCGGTTTCCTCGTCTGACCGGTCACCGCCATTTTTGCAAGACGAGATAAGGGAAGGCTGATATGAGCACAAAATTTGGTCAGGATCTTTATTCGGTGATGGATGGACGGATGATTACCGCCCTCTCCCATGCCAACCAGGAGGCCATGGAAGGTCTCACCGAGCTTGGCGATACTTTTTTCGGGAGTCTTGTTCAAGCCAATCAAGAGATCTTGCGTTTTGCAACTGAGCGCGCAGTCGAAGATTTCGGCCTCGCATTCAAGCTTTCCCAGTGCGGCAATCTCGGCGAAGCTCTCGACCTGCAGCGCAATCATGTGGCCGACACGATCCGGCACTATGGCGAATGCGCTGATAAACTCGCAAAAATCGGTGAGATGGCGTTCCGTCGTGACCTTGGATCTCTTTCAAGCCATTTTGAAGCCATCAAGGAAGAGGTGGAAGAAGTGAGCGAGGAAATCGAGCGCGAGGTCGAAAAGCCAAAACCGAAACCTCGCCGCCGTCAACCTGCGAAGGCTTGAGCGAGCACGCTCTTAGCCTCAAAAAATGTCGCGGCGGGCGACTGTGAAGCATCAACAGCTTGCCATTGGCCAGACGATGGATCGCTGTCAGCAGCTGCCTTTAGCTGCATGTCCAAGACAGCACTATCGGCGTCCGACGCGTCGTTCTTTCTAGAAGCCACCCTTTCGTGGAGAACGCCAGCGGGTGCGGTAAGCCACAAGCCGACAAATGGGACATTCAGGCCTTCCGCGAGCCTTTCGACTGCTCCGCGTTCTTCTTTCCGCAAATGGACTGCATCAAGCACGACGCTGCGGCCTTGCGACAAGGCCCTTTCGGCCTTCTCGATCATGATTTGATAAACGCGCTCACCTGTCTCGCGATTATAGGCACTCTTTGGAAGCGGCTCCAACTCCGGAACACCGAAAAGCACTTTGCGTTCCAGGTCGCTTCGGATATGGAGCGCGCCGGGTGGACCATCCAGGTCAGGCGCTATCGCTGCTGCGACGGTCGACTTACCCGTCCCAGAAAGACCGCCGACGGCGACTAGGCCCGGGGTTTTGATGTCAAGCGCTGCGCGGGCATCGGTGAGATAAGCCGAAGCGTCCAAACAAAGCGCTCGGTAGTCTTCAAGATCTCGATTCTTCAATTGTGCGGCGCGTTCGGCCGATGCCATTGCGCGAATGACTGCGCGAACGGACATGAAAATCGGCAGAAGACGGAAGCCACCCTCCTTGATGATGTCATAGGCGTTCAGCACATATCGGTTGAAGGCGAGATTTGCTTCAGCGCTCAGACCCCGATGAACCATATCCATAAACAGGAAACAGGCATCGTAGACGACGTCGGTACGCGCCAGCTTATCGTTGAATTCCAAAGCATCGAACGGTGTCGGTGTTCCACCGAGCAAAACGATGTTCCCAAGATGAAGATCCCCGTGGCAATGACGCACGAAGCCTGCCTCGGCACGGGTGGCGATCAATCCCCGTTGCTCGGCAAGTTCGGAGACAATCCGTTCTGTGACGAACTCAAGATCGGCTGCGCAGGGCGCAGAGCCGGCCATGCCGGATTTTTCAAACGCGATGCCCGCATGCTCCAGAACGTCGAGCATGAGATCCGGCCAAGCCGGATTGTCAATTGGCCGCAGCGACTTATGGAGATTGCTCAGCATTTCGCCGAGCCTGACCGCGACGCTCCTATCCAGCCTTCCGGTTTCCGCCATTACACCGAGTTCCATTGACTGCTCGAACCGCGTCATTTTAACGGCGTATTCAATTGCAAGCCCCTCGCCGGCAAGCGCGATCGTGCCATCCTCTTCTTTTGTGAAGACGGCAAGACCTTCATAGATTTGTGGTGCGAATTCGCGATTGAGCGCAAGTTCGCGTTCACAGACGGCTTTGCGCTTTGCAAGGGTGGAAAAATCAAGATAGCCAAGATCAACCGCATTCTTGACCTTGAAGACAATGGTCTTACCGAGAAAGACGGTCGCACCGTGAGTGTGAACCACCTCTACAGTTTCTGTGCCATCACCATAAACCACAGGATTCATCAGCAAGCGAAAGACATCATCCTGCCGGTTCGCCTCCTGCGTCTTCGTACTTGGATCAGCTTCTTTGCCCGTGCTTCTGACCGTCACCCATATCTCCTGTGGGCTGCCGCTTCTTGCACTTCTTGCCACGTGGAATATACCGAAGCCATAACAAACACGAATAACCGGACGAAGACGTCACGATGCACGAATTGATCGGACCTGATTTGATGGGAAGAGCCGACCGGTTAACGATCGAAGCGGGCACTCCCGGTATTCAGCTTATGGAAAAGGCTGGCAATGCAGTCGCCGAACGGGCTCTCAACCTCTATCCTGATGCGATCAAAATCCTTGTGATTTGCGGAACCGGGAACAATGGCGGCGACGGAGTTGTTGCTGCACGCTATCTCGCCGATGCGTGGCGGACGGTGTCTGTTTATGTACTCGGTGATGAGGCAAAGTCGAAAGGCGATGCCGCATTCGCTTTTTCCGCACTGTCGTCCGCTGTGAGGTTGCGCAAACCACCGCAAACGGAAGAGTACGATCTGGTCATTGACGCGGTTTTTGGCGCGGGCCTCGATCGCGATGTCCACGGCCCGGCGGCAGACCTCATTCGCAGCGTCAACGAGAGCGGAACTCCGGTCATTGCCGTCGATCTTCCAAGCGGAATTGATGGCGCAACCGGCGCTGTCCGCGGGGTCGCGATCAAAGCAGAGCACACCGTAACGTTCTTCCGGTACAAGCCGGGTCATGTCCTGTTACCGGGCCGGGCCCATTGCGGGGAGCGGCATCTGGCGCAGATCGGCATTACGGCACAGGTCTTCGATGAGATCGTGCCGGATGCGATCCTCAACCATCCGGACTGGTGGATCAACACACTTCCCGTTCCTGATCTTACTGGTCACAAATATGACCGGGGCCACACGCTGGTCCTCTCCGGGCCGATCGAAAAAGCAGGGGCCGCCCGCCTATGCGCGATGGCAGCCCTCAGGGCAGGATCAGGGCTCGTCACGATCGCAAGCCCCCCTGTCGCCCTCAGAGCCCATGCCGCTCAAGTCAACGAGATCATGCTGACGCCAGTTGGCGACAACGCTGCCCTTGCGCGTGTCCTCGCCGATCCACGCATTACGACTCTGGCCGCCGGCCCCGGCCTTGATCCCAGTGAAGAGACCCGCCGTATTATCGAAGGTGTCCTTGATACCGACAAATCGGTCGTTCTCGACGCCGGCGCTCTGTCAGCGTTTGAGGGGCATTCGAACACTCTTTTTCAAGCGATCGCGGAGCGTATCGGGGAAACCGTCCTCACGCCGCATCTTGGTGAATTCAAACGCCTGTTCGGTCACACTGGATCAAACGCGTCAAAGATCGATGCCGCACGACAGGCCGCTAAACGGTCGAAGGCCTGCGTCGTTCTAAAGGGCGCCGACAGCATCATTGCCGACCCCACCGGTCGGGTGGCGGTCAACATAAACGCGCCAGCCGATCTTGCCAGTGCCGGAACCGGGGATGTTTTGACAGGAATTGTCGCGGGCCTCCTCGCCCAATCGATGCCAGCCTTCGAGGCCGCGGCCGCCGCTGTATGGCTTCATGGTGATGCCGGCAACCGTGTCGGGGCTGGTCTTATCGCGGGCGATCTGCCGCGTGCCCTCAAGCGCAGTCTTTCAGAACTCCGGCGCCAAGAAAAAAAGTAACAGGAAACAATAAAAAAGGTTCTGGATCTAACATCCGAACGGATGCCGATCCAGAACCCGCCCCCTAGCTTGAGAAAAGCACCGGGACCGTCATGTGCTTCATGAGATGTGGCGTCGTCGCGCCCACCATGAAGTCGTAGACCCGTGAATGGCCGTA
>JBCDCU010000275.1:0-5102 GCA_039181265.1 Pseudomonadota bacterium
ATCGCGATTTTTCTCGGCGTCGCCTACGAACCGGCGGAGGTCTACAACTGGACCTTCCTGTTCACTGATGCCGCCAATATGGCGGAGTTCGCAGAAGACTTCTTAAGTCCTAATTTTGAGGACGGCGCCCTCTACGTCGAAAAGATGCTCGAGACCGTCTATATCGCGCTTTGGGGCACAGTCCTCTCGATCATTTTTGGTATTCCCTTCGCCTTTCTATCCTCGGCAAACGTCGCACCCTGGTGGATCGTCGAACCCGTCCGCCGTCTCATGGACGCTGCGCGCGCTATCAACGAAATTGTTTTTGCAATTTTGTTCGTCGCAGCAGTCGGCCTCGGTCCGTTCGCAGGCGTTATGGCCGTTTTCATCCATAATCTCGGGATTATTTCGAAACTTTTTTCTGAAGCTGTGGAAGCGATCGATCCACGTCCTGTTGAGGGAATCCGGTCAACTGGTGCGACACGCATCCAGGAAATTGTTTACGGGATCGTTCCTCAGGTTCTTCCTCTTTGGTCCAGCCTTTCGCTCTATCGCTTCGAGACCAATGTTCGCTCCGCAACGGTGCTTGGCATTGTCGGCGCTGGCGGGATCGGCTTTTCGTTCTATGAATCTTTCCGCGCATTCCAATACGACAAAGCAGCTGCCATCATCATCATCGTGGTGATTTCGGTCAGTCTGATCGACATTTTATCGTCGCAACTTCGCAAGCTCCTTGTTTAGCGGAAAGCGCGGGTTGAGCGACACAGTCTGGAGATAAGCCTGCCATGCGGTTCGGTCTCTATTTCATCCCTGATCCCACCCATCCCCTGTGGAAAGCTGGGGCCGAGTGGCTTGGACGGGACATCTATTCCGATCAGCTCATCGACCAGCCGGACGTGCCCGGGCTTTCAAGGGAACGCGTTGGCGTGCTTACAGTGTCGCCACGACGCTATGGTTTCCACGCCACTATGAAAGCCCCTTTTCGACTCGCTTCAGAGTGCCGGGTAGAGGCACTCTTCTCAGCGTTTGAGAGCTTCTGCGATCAAACGACTGTCTTCGACATGCCAGATTTGGAAGTGAGCAAACTCGGTCCTTTCTATGCCCTTGTGCCATCCAAAGCGTCCAACGCTCTCAATGAACTCGCAGCCGATGTCGTCGCCTATTTCGAACCTTTCCGCGCACCGTTAACGGAAGCAGAAATTGCAAAACGCAATCCGGAGCGGCTCAGTGATAGCGAGCGCGCGAATCTGTCAGATTGGGGTTATCCTTACGTCTTCGATGACTTCCGGTTTCACATGACACTGACAGAGGGTGTTGAAGGCGAGGATAGCGCCCTTGTCGGCTCATTCCTTGAAACCTACTTCAATGAAGCTTTGGCGCGCCCTCTCCTTGTCGAAAGGCTTGCGCTTGTCGTTGAACCCAGTCCAGGCGCCCCTTTTGTTGTGAGAACGACGGGACGTTTCAGTCTGGTCCTCAAGACCGGCACGGCGTGACCCAATGCGACTGGACACCTGAACATGAACTACGCCACCCTAGGGGCATGACAGACTATGACGACTGAACTCGTATTCAAAAACGCCCGGATCATCCTTGAAGACGAGGTTTTGCACGGAAGCCTTGTTATCCGTGACAGCGAAATCGCTGATTTCTCTAGCGGATCAACACGAACCGGCGAAGACTGCGAAGGCGATACGATTATTCCAGGTCTCGTTGAACTTCATACCGATCATCTGGAATCGCAATACGTCCCGCGACCGAAAGTTGTCTGGAATGCCCACGCTGCCGTGCAATCCCACGACGCTCAGATCGCGGCATCCGGAATCACAACAGTGTTGGATGCGCTGCGTGTCGGAGCCGATGAAGATCAGAGCCTTTCCGGAGACGATATGCGGAAAATGGCCGACGTCATCGAGCAGGGAACGATAGCCGGCCATTTGCGGGCCGATCACCTCCTCCATCTTCGCTGCGAAGTATCGGCACCCGACTGCCTCGAGAACTTTGCTCTCTTCGATGAAGACGAACGGGTTCGCCTTGTCTCCCTGATGGATCATGCACCCGGGCAACGACAATTCGTAAGCCTCGACGCCTACAAGACTTACTACATGGGCAAGAAAGGGATGTCAGAAGCCGAATTCGAAGTCTTCTGCAAAAAGCGTGTTGAGGAATCGCAGGAAAACTCTACGGGAAACAGAGCCGCTGTTTCAAAAGCGTGCCGCGAACACAACATCCGCCTTGCCAGCCACGATGACGCGACCCTTGACCATGTGGACGAGGCACTGCGCGACGGCATTACGGTTGCAGAATTCCCAACGACTGAAATTGCGGCAAAGGCCTCCCATGAAAATGGTCTTGCCGTTCTGATGGGTGCGCCGAACCTCATTCGCGGCGGCTCGCATTCCGGAAATGTGTCGGCGAAAGCACTTGCGGAAGCCGGGCATCTCGACATTCTGTCGTCGGATTACATCCCTTTCAGCCTGATTACCGCTGCTTTCAATCTGAGCGATGCTGTTGATCACATCAGTCTTCCCGATGCGATTAACACCGTGACCAGGAATCCCGCACAGGCCGTCGGCCTGAATGACCGGGGCAGAATTGCCCAGGGGCTTCGCGCGGACCTCGTTCGTGTCGCGACCGACCATGAGGTTCCTGTCGTGCGCTCAGTCTGGCGAGAAGGAAAACGGGTGGTTTAACCGTGTCAGAGACCTCCGATCACCATAGCTTGCGCGGGCGCGTTATTTTGATCGTCGGCCCCAGCGGCGCGGGCAAAGACGCCGTCATCCAATGGCTGAAACCTCAGCTGAAAACGGATCCCAATATCGTCTTTGTACGCCGGACCATCACGCGCGCGGCCGGAGACACAAACGAGGATCATATTGCGACATCACAAGAGGATTTCAGAAAGGCTGAACAATCCGGTCAGTTTCTGGCAACCTGGTCCGCGCATGGATTGTTCTATGGCCTATCCGCTGACCTGCATGATGCTGTTGAAAGCGGCCGTCTTCTCATCATAAACGGAGCTCGCAGGGCTCTACCGGAACTCAAGCGCGTTTTTCCAGGAGCGCTTGTCGTCCACATCACCGCGAAGCAGGGCGTTCTTGAAGAACGGCTGAGATCGCGGGCGCGGGAAAACGAGGCGGAAATCCAAGAACGCCTGCAGGATGCCCTCAAGCTCCCTGATCCCGCTTTTGAAGCGGTCGTGATCGATAATTCCGGTCCAATTGACCGCGCTGGAAGTGAGCTCCTCGCCCTTGTCAGAAATGAAGCGCGCCAGTGCCTTCAGGGTGACCCGGTTTAGGTCTCCGCCTCCACTCGAGCAAGGAAGTCATCAATTGCATAGCTCAGTTCATCTGCCCGCGCGGTAACGCTTTTTGCTGTTTCAACGACCGATCCCGCAGATCGCCTGGTATCCAAGACCTGCTGATTGACGCCCGCTATCGTCCCGGAAGCCGCCCGTGTTCCCTCAGCGGCACCGGCAATATTGTGTGAGATTTCACCCGTCGCGGCCCCTTGCTCATTCATCGCAAGAGCAATTTCGTTCGTATGGTTTCGAACATTGTTCATCGTCTCGGCAATCGTCTGGAACGTATCGACCGTCTGCTTCGTTGACGATTGAATGCTGCCGATCTGGGCGGCAATTTCCTCGGTCGCCTTCGCGGTTTGGCTCGCGAGCGATTTCACCTCAGTTGCGACGACAGCGAAACCGCGTCCTGCTTCACCCGCTCTGGCTGCCTCAATCGTGGCATTGAGCGCGAGTAGATTGGTTTGTTCTGCAATGTCGGTAATCAGAGCAATCACTTCGCCAATTTTCTTCGCCGCACTATCGAGACTTTCAATCTCGGACCGGGCAACTTCCGTGCTTTCGTGTGCCTGTTCGATAATCGATCCCGCCTCATTAACGCGGTTTGAGATCTCATTGATTGAGGCGGACAATTCCTCAGCTGCGGAAGCGACCTGCTGGACATTGTCCGACGCAGAACCGGCCTGCGCCTCACATGCGCCGATATCAGTGACAGAGCGGGCGGCGACCTCAATCATCTGGCTGGAAGTATCATTCATGGTTGCTGATTCCTCCTGTACCCGAACAATGAGACCGCGACTTGTGTCTTTAAATTGCTCGATCAATTCGCCCATGAGTTTGGTGCGTTCAAGCTGGGCCTTCGCATCTTCTTCGCGTTTAAGGTGGAAGGTGCGACGTTCCTTCATTCCGTCCTGGAACACTTTGACAGCCCGCGCAATATCGCCGACCTCGTCCTTGCGGCTCGTACCTGAGAGATCAAAATCAGGATCGCCGGTCGCAAGACGTTTCATATCTTCGATCGTCGCTTTGATCGGGTTCACGAGCGATCTTGAGAACCAAAGACCAATGGCAGCAGCGATTCCTAGAAGGACAACTGCAATCCCGATCATCCAATTGCGCATCGTACCGACCGCCGCATAGACCTCGTTCGTATCCATGAGGGCTGCCAGGACCCAGGTCGTTCCGTGGAAGGAGAGTGATGTCAAAACAGCTTCGGACCGCAGACCACGGTAACCGTCAAGCGTCGCCGTAACCAATCCGCCCTCTCGCGCTTCGGCAAGTGTGTCGGATTCGAACCTGGTCGTGAGGCGGTCATCGGCCTCCGTGTGAACGGAATCAGACAGAAGAACATTTTCTTTGTTGACCGCGATCACTTCGCCCGTTTCACCCAGACCTTCCCGTGCGGCAACGAGCGACTGGAAGGCAGCGTAAGGAAAGCGCATCACGACAACCCCAAGCCGCGTCTCGTCCCGGAAAACGGGCTTCGCGATAAACGCGGTCGGCTCGCCGCCGACAACAGAGTAAGGTGCGACGTCGACAAAGACCGGATTCAGACGACCGTTCTCGTCTGGCTCGGCAATCTTTGCCTTTTCATAGGCCTCAAAAAGACCCGTACCGCTCAGATCGCCAGCTTCAAGATTGGATGCAAAATCGCCGTTCTTGAAGACTGTGTAGACGACATTGCCTTTGTCATCGATGAGGATGATGTCTTCATAACCGTATTGGAGAGCAACCGGTTTAAACACCGCATGATATTCCGCATGCAGATTGTCGAAGACATCAACATCGGGATTATCAAGGAGGTGACGTTGGCCGGAAGGATGCG
>JBCDCU010000276.1:0-5088 GCA_039181265.1 Pseudomonadota bacterium
TCGCCGTTGCGCAATCCAAGTGGAAAACCTATCTGCTCAATAGAGACGTAAAACCGGATACGCTGATGTTCCACGCTGCAAACCTTGCCCTTCGCCAGATCTTCTCCAAACCGTTTCGAAGTGTTTTTTGGAAATCGCTCGGTCTGACGCTGCTTGTCCTGGTGCTCCTTTGGATCGGGGTTCAGGCGCTTCTCGCGATGTTTCTGGTCGTACCCTATCCGTGGCTTGAAACGCTCATTGCGTTTGCGACCGGCGCGGGTCTGTTATTCGGTATGGCTTTCCTGATTGCGCCGATCACTTCGGCCTTTGCAGGGATTTTTCTCGATGAGATCGCCGGTCTGGTGGAAGGGGGACAATATCCGCAGGACCCTCCGGGACGGGACATGTCCGTCGTCAAATCGATCAGTCAATCGATCCGGTTCTTTCTGGTAGTCCTCGGGGTCAACCTCTTTGCCCTGATCCTTGTGCTCTTTTTCGGGCTTGGCGTGCCGATCTTCTTTATCGCGAACGGCTATTTGCTCGGACGGGAATATTTCGAGATGGCTGCATTTCGCTTCCGCGCGCCGGACGAGGCAAAGGCCTTCCGGGAAGAGCACGCTTTTATGGTTTTCCTGTCTGGACTTGTGATCGCTGCCTTCCTTGCAGTCCCGATTTTGAACCTTCTGACACCGCTTTTCGCGACCGCCTTTATGGTGCATGTTCACAAAATGCTATCCGGGTCGCAAAAACCGGGGCTCGCACAGAGCAGCGGCATCTAGGGGTTCAGTTAAGATCTGAAAGAAAAAGGGCCGCTCCAAAAGCGACCCTCAATTTCCTCGTATTCGGAGTTAGCCCGAAAAAACCTAGTTGGTTTCCGGTGCTGCTTCCGCTGTGCTGAATGACTTCAGATACGCGATGACGTTCACGCGCTCTTCTTCCTTGCGCAGCTTAAACACCATTTTTGCTTGTGCTTTTGGATCGCCGGTCACTTCGGCGAGATAGGCCTTCGGATCTGTCAGATATCCGTCCAAAGTCTCTGCGGTCCAGACGAGTCCGCCTTCTTTGGCAGCGAGAATACCCTTGCCGTACTTGTATCCTTCTACCGACGCCACAGGTTGGCCAACAATGTTATTCAGTGCAGGTCCGACACCGTTCCTCGCATTGTCGCCAATGCGATGGCAGGCTTTACATTTGCGGAACACCTTTTCACCGGCAGCAACATCTCCCTCGGCGAACGCAGGCGTTGCGACCGGAAAGCTCATGACTGATGCAACAAAAAGGCCGGCGGTGAGGCTCTTAAGCTTTGGGCTCATGATACGTCTCGTCTCCTCTAACATAAGCAACTCGATCCTTACTTAACGCATTGAATCGGAATTTCCATCTGAATAATGCCGCATAGCTTGATTGTGATATGGCGCTTTCACTGAACGCAACCTGAAGGTCTTTTCCGATTGTCAGCGGGGCCACAAAGTCCTTACATGCGCTTGGCCAATTGCGATCTACTTAATCCACGCCGCAAAAAGACGAGACCCAAGCAAGAGACATTCCATGGCATATAGCGCTCCGACCACCTATTCAGCCCTGACACCCGAAACCGTGACAGGACACCTTGCGACCCTTTCCGCTGTGGCGGATCTGCTCGGCGGCGACCCGGCGCAATGGACAGCGGAAGAAGTGGGCGATGGCAACCTCAATCTCGTCTTCATCGTGCGCTCGGGCGCGCAGTCTGTCGTTGCAAAGCAGGCGCTTCCTTATGTTCGGCTTGTCGGGGAAAGTTGGCCCTTGCCGCTTTCACGTGCCTATTTCGAACATGAAGCGCTCGTGCGGGAGGAAAGCGCCGCGCCGGGCCTGACGCCGTCCGTCATTCATTACGATCATGAAATGGCGCTCATCGTTATGGAGCATCTCACACCGCATATCATTTTGCGCAAAGGCCTGATTGCGGGTCAGATCTATCCGAAGCTTGCCGAGCATGCAGGACATTTCATGGCGCACACGCTCTTCTCCTATTCCGACCTCGCGCTTGACGGTGAGACGAAGAAACTCAATGTCGCGCTCTTTTCAGAAAACCACGTCATGTGCGCTCTGACCGAGCAGGTCATCTTCGACGATCCCTATTTCGAGGCCGAACTCAACCGGCACACCAATCCGCAGCTTGACGCTGTCGCCGCTGATATTCGAGCAGACAGTGCATTGAAGATCGGCATTCAAGAACTGAAGACACTGTTCATGGCCAAGACCGAGACGTTGATCCATGGTGACCTTCATTCCGGATCAATTATGGTGACCGAGGATGATACCCGCGTCATCGATCCAGAATTCGCCTTCTACGGACCGATGGGCTTCGACATCGGCGCGCTGCAGGCGAACCTGCTTCTTGCCTATTTCTCGCAGGAAGGACACGAAACGACACCCGGCGAGAGAGATGCTTATCGGGAATGGATCCTCTCTGTCATGCTTGATGTCTGGTCCGTCTTTGAGCGTGAATTCACTAAGCTTTGGCGCACCCAGAGGGCAGGGTCGCTTTATCCTAAAACTCTTTTTGCAGAAGATGACACCGCTTCGTCCGAACGGGCACTGACCCGCTATCTCGATGGTGTCCTCTGCGACTCCATAGGGTTTTCCGGTGCGAAAATGCTCCGGCGTATCCTCGGGATTGCCCATGTCGAAGACATGGAGGCTATCGAGGGCGCTGATCTTCGGGCAAAATGCGAGAAGAAAGCGCTCGCACTTGCCCGGATGCTGATTGCCGACCGCGCACAGATCGCCGGCTTCGGTGAAATTGCCCGCATGGCACGTGCCATTGAGGAGGGCTCACAATGAAAATCAACGGCAAGGCCTATCGTTCGATCTGGGTTGAAGATGGTCGGGTCATGATTATCGACCAGACGCGACTACCCCACGAAATGCCGATCGTCGAATTGCAGACACTTGAAGACGCGGCCCGGGCCATTACCGATATGCTGGTACGCGGCGCGCCCCTGATCGGTGCGACGGCTGCTTACGGTATGGCGATCGCCGCTGCCGATAATCCAGGTAACGCGCATCTGCTCGCAGCCTATGATCGTCTTGCGGCGACACGGCCGACTGCGATCAACCTGAAATGGGCGCTTGATCGTGTGATGGCGCATTTGACGCCGCTGCCGCTTGGCAACAGACGCGACGCGGCCTTTCAGCTCGCCGCTGCAATCTGTGACGAGGACGTTGAAATCAACCGGCAGATCGGCGCAAACGGTCTGGACCTCCTGAAGGATATTGCCGGGCGCAAAGATGGGCCGGTGAACATCTTAACCCATTGCAATGCGGGCTGGATCGCAACCGTGGACTGGGGGACGGCAACATCCCCGATTTACCAGGCCCATGATCTGGGCATTGATGTCCATGTCTGGGTCGACGAAACGCGGCCGCGCAATCAGGGAGCGCATTTAACGTCGTGGGAGCTTGCCAGTCACGGCGTCCCCCATACGCTGATCGTCGACAATGCGGGCGGCCATCTTATGCAGCATGGCATGGTCGATATCGTCATCACGGGGACGGACCGCGTTACAGCCTCCGGCGATGTCTGCAATAAAATCGGGACTTATCTTAAGGCGCTTGCAGCGCGCGACAATAACGTCCCATTCTATGTCGCACTGCCATCGCCGACCATCGACTGGACGGTGTCGGACGGGTTGAAGGAGATTCCAATCGAGGAGCGCTCCCCCGATGAGGTGAGTTACGTGCAGGGCCTGCATGATGGCACCATCAAATCGGTTCGCATCTCGCCGCAGGAAACTCCTGCCGGAAACTATGCCTTCGACGTGACGCCGGCAAAGTATGTGACCGGTCTCATTACCGAGCGTGGCATTTGCGAAGCGTCTGCAGCTGGACTTGCAGGGCTTTTTCCGGATCTCAGAGCGGCATAATACGACCGACGATCAAACCGCTGCGCGATCCCGGATTTCCTTTGCGGTCAGGAGTGCACCCTCGGCCAATTGCGTGATCGAATGACGGTCAATTCGAAAATGCCTGTAGAGGTCTTGAACTGTGCCGGTCTGGCCGAAGTGCTCAACACCAAGCGGGATTGTCCGGTGACCCGCAACTGCGCCGAGCCATCCAAGTGTCGCCGGATGACCGTCAATCACGGTCACAATGGCACAATGGCCGGGAAGCGGTGCCAGTAAGCGTTCGACATGGCTCGTCGCCTCTCGGTTCCCGCGCCCGCGGTCGCGCTGGGCAGCAGTCCAGCCCGCATTGAGCCGGTCGGCTGAGGTGACAGCGAGAACCGCGATATCACGATAACGGCCACCAAGATCGCCGGCAGCCGCGATGGCTTCGCTCGCAACAGCGCCCTGATAAGCGATAACGAGTTCCGTATTCGGACCCGGCGGACGCCACCAATAGGCGCCATCGACTGATCCTTTGCGGAAAGCATCGTCTCGACGCTTCGGCGGCTGCTCAAGAGGACGGGTGGATAGTCTCAGATAGACAGAACCGCCGGTTTCATCGCGCAGCCACGTCCGTTCATCGGGATCGCCCTCTCCATCGCGCTGCAAATAGTCAAACGCCCATTCCATGATAACCGCGAGTTCGTCGACATAGGCGGGTTCAAACGCTGCGAGGCCATCCTGGCTCATACCGATTAGCGGTGTTCCGATCGATTGGTGTGCGCCCCCTTCCGGTGCGAGGGTCACGCCGGACGGGGTACCCGCAATCAGGAAGCGGGCATCCTGGTAGCACGCGTAATTCAGGGCATCGAGGCCCCTCGAAACGAACGGGTCATAGACCGTGCCTACCGGGATCAGACGTTTGCCGAAGAGCGAATGGGAAAGCCCTGCGGCACCAAGGAGCAGGAAGAGGTTCATTTCCGCGATACCAAGCTCGATGTGCTGTCCACCGGGGCTAAATGCCCATTTCTGGGTCGAAGGGATTCGTTCAAGCTGGAAGGTGTCTTCCTTTTTCTCGCGGGCAAACAATCCACGCCGATTGACCCATGGGCCGAGATTGGTTGACACCGTCACATCGGGTGACATCGTGACAATCCGTTCGCTCAACGGTGTCGAGCCGCGCGCAATCTCGTCGAGGATTTTCCCAAATCCCATCTGAGTGGAGATTTCTCTGTCGGTCGCA
>JBCDCU010000277.1:0-5085 GCA_039181265.1 Pseudomonadota bacterium
ACCTCTTTCAAATCACCGACAGCCATCTCTCCTTCACGAAGCAGTTTCTCCACAATCGCCAGACGCGTTCTATCACCGAGGGCCGCAAAGGCTTGATTTAAATATTGCATCGTAATTTTCCCCCAGATTAATTAACGTATAACGGAACTAATCGGGTTTCAAGAATGTAACAGCCGCAACATAATGTGATCCTCAGCTTTTTGATCCAAGTACGCGAAAGCGGTCGAGCGCAGATTGAAGGATCAGGCTTGCGGCGATGGAATCGATGCGTTCGGCGCGTTTCGCGCGACTTAAATCGGCTTCCAGCAAAGCGCGCTCAGCCGCAACGGTTGAAAGCCGCTCATCCCACAAGACAACCGGTAGATCCTGCAGTTTCTCCAGGTTGCGTTGAAAGGCGCGGGTCGCCTGGGCGCGGGGACCTTCGCTTCCATCCATATTGAGGGGCAGGCCGAGTACTAGGCCGCCGGCGCTTTGGTCGCGAGCGGTGGCGAGCAGCGTCTCGGCATCCAAAGTGAATTTCCGTCTCTTGATCGTTGAAAGTGGCGACGCCACTGTCCAATGGCTGTCTGACACCGCAAGCCCGATTGTTTTGGTGCCGAGGTCCAGGCCCAGCAGGCGCTCACCGAGGACCGTGTTCACGAAAGTCTGATCGTCAAGAAGGGGCATAGGTGGGTTTTCTCAGGGTTTCGCCGCGTATCAAAAGAACGGCCCTGTGCTACAAACTGCCCAAAGGGGCTTGGTTTCGCAATCCTGGTGCGCAATGGGGTGGCGCTCGCTCATTCGGCTACTCTGACCGGGTATCAAGGCATATTTCATGGCTTATCTGGGCGATTTCTTTTCAACGATCGGGTCTTATGCCGATCAGATCGCTGCCCTGACCAAGGGCTTTGGCCCCTTCGGTGTTATTGTTTTCATGCTGCTCTATGTGGGGATTGTCCTCTCTTTTTTGCCGATCACACCCTTCTCCATGGCAGCAGGAGCCATTTACGGCTGGTGGGGTATCCCGATAGCGTTTGCGAGCGCTAATCTCGGCGCCTTGCTGTCTTTCCTGATCGCCCGGGGGGCAGGGCGCAACTATATCGAGCGGCTTATCAGGCGCCGACCGATGGCTGCGGTTATCGATCGATGTGTTTTGCGTGGAGGATGGCGGCTCGTTCTTCTGATCAGGCTTTCAGGTATTTTGCCATTCGCGGTCCAAAACTATTCGTTCGGTCTGACGGGGCTTAAGGTCCGGCCCTATGTTACAGCAACACTGATTGGTCTTATTCCTGGAACTTTAGTGAAGGCGTGGATCGGTAAGTCCGGTGTTGATGTTCTTTCGGATGACCGCCCGTCCAATTACATTGAGGTCGCCAGTCTTGTTGCGGCCCTCATCATCACACTCACCATGCTTGGTTACATCGGGCGTCTCGCTTACCGAGAGCTGAAACGCGCGGGTATGATAGAGAACGGTGAAACAACGGAGCGTTGAACACGCGTTAGGCGTTGCGTGCCCGGCTTGCGCTCTGCTATAGCGCACCGCACGTTCCGAACACCTAGACCCGACGCCAGACGGGCCTGAAACACCCGAGAAACTCAATGTCCGTAGATACTGAAACCGTCAAACGCGTTGCAAAACTTGCGCGGATTGCGATCGACGATACCCAGGCTGAAACCATGAAAGGGGAGCTTAATCAGATCCTCGATTGGGTAGAACAGCTCAATGAAGTCGATGTCGAAGGTGTTGAACCCATGACATCCGTGGTTGCCCAGACGATGAGAATGCGCAGCGACGGCGTTACGGATGGCGGTTATGCCGATAAGATCACGCTCAATGCGCCTGCCAGCGACGATGATTTCTTCGCTGTCCCGAAAGTTGTGGAATAGGCGAAGTCCGAACCACTTTCCTCCCGGCCCACCAGACTGAAACCAAGCGGAAGCGATACGAACCGTGAGCGACCTGACCCACTTTTCCATTTCCGAAGCGCGCGAACGCTTGTCACAAAAAGCGTTTTCGTCTGTCGAACTGACCGAAGCCTACCTCTCCGCGATCGAAGCGTCGAACAGCCTTTTTAATGCGTATGTGGAAGTGACGCCTGACCGGGCACTTGCTGACGCGAAGCGGTCTGACGAGAAAATTGCCAACGGGGAGGCGGGTCCTCTGGAAGGCATCCCGCTCGGTATCAAGGACCTTTTCTGCACCATCGGCCACCATAGCCAGGCTGCAAGTCATGTGCTCGACGGGTTTCGTCCGGCGTATGAATCCACGGTAACGCAAAATCTCTGGAACGACGGAGCGGTTATGCTCGGTAAACTCAATATGGATGAGTTTGCCATGGGGTCGTCGAATGAGACCTCTTACTATGGCCCGGTTACTAATCCCTGGCGGATGGCAGGCGACAATCGCAATCTCGTACCTGGCGGATCGTCCGGTGGCTCCGCCGCAGCAGTTTCCGCCTTTCTGTGTGCGGGTGCTACTGCGACAGATACGGGCGGTTCCATCCGGCAACCGGCGGCATTTACCGGGACGGTCGGGATCAAACCGACCTATGGACGGTGTTCGCGGTGGGGGATCGTTGCCTTCGCGTCTTCCCTCGATCAGGCCGGTCCCATCGCGCGGACCAATCGTGATGCCGCTATTCTTCTGAAATCCATGGCGAGTATCGACCATAAGGACACAACTTCGGTCGATATCCCGGTACCGGATTACGAGGCTGCGATTGGCCAGTCGGTCAAAGGTCTCAAAATCGGTATTCCCAAGGAGTACCGCATGGACGGAATGGACGCGGAAATCGAAACGCTCTGGCAGACCGGTATTGAATGGCTGAAAGCGGCTGGTGCCGAAGTCGTTGACATTTCCCTGCCGCATACGAAGTACGCGCTTCCCGCTTATTATATTGTGGCACCTGCAGAAGCGTCCTCAAATCTCGCGCGGTACGACGGCGTAAAATACGGTCTTCGTGTTGAAGGCGATGACATTACCGACATGTATGAGAAGAGCCGTGCCGCTGGCTTCGGCCATGAAGTCCAGCGTCGCGTGATGATCGGAACATATGTGCTCTCCGCAGGCTATTATGATGCCTACTATCTTCGCGCGCAGAAGGTGCGCACATTGATCAAACGTGACTTTGAGACCGTTTACAGCGATGGTGTCGATGCAATCCTGACCCCGGCCACACCGACACCTGCCTTCCCGATTGGTGACGAAGAGATGGCGGCAGATCCGGTGAAAATGTACCTCAACGATATATTCACAGTGACCGTGAATATGGCGGGCCTGCCGGGCATTGCGATCCCCGCCGGGCTTTCTGAAAAGGGCCTGCCGCTTGGTCTTCAACTGATCGGCCGCCCGTTCGAGGAGGAAACATTGTTCCGGCTTGGACAGGTGATCGAAGACTCAGCGGGTCGTTTTAAGCCGGATAGGTGGTGGTAGGCGTTTCGTTTTCGTATCGAATTGAGCTACCAACACCACCATGTTGAAAAGAATACTGAAACGAAGCAGTCTGTTTGTGCTGCTTTTGGGCATCGGCCTGCTACTCATCGTCCTAGTGCTCACGATGACCCTTAGGCCCTACGCCCTGTCATCAGTCCTAGAGGGATATCCTGCGCCCCAATGGCCGTCGGGCGGTGAATTTGCAACGCACGCTGCGCCCGAACCGGTTTTGAATCGCGCTCAAAATGTGCGTAAGCCCGCTTCCGGACTATCGGATCTTCTTAACTCGTCCGGAACAAGTATCCTTCTCGCGCTGAAACACGACAAGGTTGTGCTTGAGCATTATGCAGAGGGTTACTCCGCAGAAAGCCTCCTCAATTCCTATTCGATGGTGAAGAGTCTCGTTGGTGCGCTTGTTCTCAAAGCGGTTGATGATGGCAAAATCGCTTCTCTTGACGCGACGCTCGCCACAATATTGCCGAACGTAGCATCACTTCCTGTCGGATCGGTGACCCTTCGTTCTGTTCTCGATATGACGAGTGGCATTCAGTTCGAAAAGCCGGCTGGTGTTGCTGGCGATCTGACCCGCGACCAGAAGGCAGAGGCGCTCACCTTCAATCCATGGAGTGCGCTTTCGAAACTCCATATTCAAGGCATCAGGTCGATTTTACCTGAGATGAGAGTTGTTGCATCGGATTCGGGCGCGTTTTCCTACCAGAATGCCAATACGGCGCTGCTTGGCCTTGTCCTGGAGGAGGTATACGAAAGGCCGCTCAGTGATCTTCTGAATGAGAAGATTTGGCGACCCGCTGGTGCAGGTACCTTTCACTGGCGGCTCTATCCTGGGCAAGCGGACCTCACCGCCTATTGCTGCCTTTACGCAACTCCACTGAGCTGGGCGACAGTTGGCGCCTTTCTGATGGCCAATGGCGGCGACCGTCCGTTTCTTTCAAAACCGATGCATGATTACCTGATGGGTGTTGATGTCGACACAAAATCACGAAGATCAGGCGTTTATCGGAGCCAATGGCGCTACGATGTTCTTGACCGGCAGGGGGAAGTGTTTCAGGGGCCCTTTGCTTACATGCTCGGACAAAGAGGACAGATTACTTATCTCTTCGAAGCTGAAAACATGATTGTTGTCCGTTTCGGTGCGCTCAAGCAGTTGCTTCATTCTACACTTTATGAAATTGAACATTCTCTGAGATAGGCAAAGGCTGAGAGAATGACCGAACGGCTGAAAACAGCTGAGGAGTGCGTCACGCGCGAGGATGTGCGGCACGAAATCGACCGTATCGATGACGCCGTCGTCGATCTTCTTGCCGAGCGGTGGCAATATGTCGACCGCATGTGGCAAATCAAGAATAATGCAGCCGAGGCTGTTGTGCCGTGGCGTATTCAGGTCGTGATTGACCGGGTCCGCGCACGGGCAGAAGAGAAAGACATGCCCGCCGAACTTGCCGAAGCGCTCTGGCGTCAGATTATCGGATGGGCAATCCAGTACGAAGAAGAAAAATTGCGCGCACGTGAAGGCGAAGGCAGCTAAAACCTTTATCCGGACACTTCTTTCGGTTTCACCACGGATTGAGAAGAAAAGAGAAATCCAATGGGCCTTGTCGATACCCGCACACCTGACCCGCAGAAGTTCATCAAAGGCGCAACCGGCGATTGGG
>JBCDCU010000278.1:0-5048 GCA_039181265.1 Pseudomonadota bacterium
CTTTCCCTTTGCATTTTTGCCATCTTCCGGGAAAGGTTGGCGTTTTGCTATTGTCACAGGCTACGATATGCTATCTGCCGCGTCATGAAATGAACAGTGTTCGGCGTGCCGTTCACGAGAATTCGGGGTAGCAGGGTTCGAAACCCTTTCAAATCAGGACTTCCATGGACACGACTTCAGTGGACCATAAACCCAGCCAAGAGGTGGGTAATCTTCCCCTGGTCAAGCGATTGTTCCGGGAAAACTTCGCCGACTTCGCACCGCGTTATGTGATTGCAATTGTCTTTATGGTGATTTCAGCTGCAGCGACTGCGCTTACAGCCTGGATCATGAAAGACATTGTCGAAAGTCTTTTCATGGAAGGCGATTTTGACCGTACGCTGATGGTGGGTCTGTTCGTAATTTTGCTCTTTGCGATCAAGGGCGCGGCAACCTATGGGCAACTTGCCTATCTCGCGCGGGTCGGAAATGCGATTGTCGCGCGCCTGCAAATGCGCATGTTTGATCAGATTCTTGCGCAAAGCGGCAGCTTTTATGCCCGCTATCCCTCAAATGATCTAATCACCCGGATCGGTCAAAATGCCCAAGGCGCGCGTCAGGTGATCGATCTTGTTGTTACCAGCATCTGCAGGGATGCATTGACGTTGATCGGTCTGATCATCGTGATGGTCCTGCAAGATCCGCTCTTGTCGCTGATTGCATTCATCACGGCTCCTCCGGTCATATTCGCGGTTTCTCAGCTTGTCAGGCGGGTGCGCAAGGCCGCAAAACAGCAATTTGACTCCAACACCCAGATCATCCGTGTGATGCAGGACAGCGTTCGCGGTAGCGCCATCGTTAAGTCATTCCGAATGGAAGAGGTGATGCGGGCGCGCATGGGAGATGCAGTGCGTTCCGTCGAAAGCCGCAACAACCGGATTGCGAGCCTTACGGCCCGCGCAAGCCCGCTGATGGATACGCTTGGTGGTCTCTGTATGGGAATCGTGATCATCTATGCCGGATGGATGACAAGTGTTTCGGACCGCACACCGGCAGAATTCATGGCGTTTCTGACAGCGTTCCTCCTCGCCTATGAACCGGCAAAGCGTATCGCAAGGCTCCACATTTATCTTGAAACCGGCCTTGTCGGCGCACGCCTCATGTATGAGATCCTCGACCAGTCCGTGGTCGTTGAAGACCGGCCTGATGCCGCAAAGCTCGAAGTCAAAAGCGGGGAAGTTGAATTCCGTGATGTGCAGTTTCGCTACGAGCCCGCAATGAAGGAGAGCAACATCGTTTTGAACGCACTCTCTTTCAAGGCGCGCGGCGGTGAGACAACCGCACTGGTCGGCCCTTCAGGCGCGGGTAAATCAACAATCGTCAATCTGATCCCACGGCTCTACGATGTCGATGAAGGGCAGATCCTGATCGATGGTGTTGATGTTCGTGACGTCAGTATGGAAAGCCTTCGCGATAAAATCGCTTTCGTCAGTCAGGATACATTCCTGATCGATGGATCGATCCGGCAAAACATTACGGCGGGCCGGGACGATGTGAGCGATACCGACGTGATCGAAGCAGCAAAAATTGCCAATGCGCATGCCTTCATCGAGGCGCTTGACGAAGGATATGACACGATCATCGGTGAAAACGGTGAGACCTTGTCGGGTGGGCAGCGCCAGCGCATTGCGATAGCCCGCGCGGTCTTGAAGGATGCGCCGATCGTACTTTTGGATGAAGCAACCTCAGCGCTTGATAACGAATCCGAGCGTCTTATCCAGGACGCTCTCGAAAAGCTTGCGACCGGTCGCACCAACATCGTCATCGCCCATCGGCTGACCACCATTAAAAATGCTGAGTGCATTCATGTGATTGAGAACGGGCGCATTGTCGAAAGCGGCACGCATGAGGCGCTCTTGGAAACGGGAACGGTCTACCGGCACCTTCACGAAATGCAGTTTCGGGAACGCAAAGCCGCCGCGGAATAACTCCGCTGATGGGGGCGCCTGCAGACGGATTTTCTAAACCTCTTCCGCTTCAAACGCGTCCAGGCGCTTTTTCCTGCGTGCGGTTTCCATTTGACCTATTCGCCCGTTGACCGCGGGAAACCGGCTTTTCCTGGAAGCTTCCTTCTCAGCGCGGATTCGACCTTTCAAACGTTTAAGAGGATGGCTCGATGGATCGTTTGTGCCTGCGCCTCCTAACGGAATGAAGGTTGAGCCATCTTCGAGCAACACATCCTGTAAAATGAAGGAATCACGTTTAGCGTTGTGCACGCACATCGAAATCGGGCCATCGCGGGTCATTGTAAAAAAGGCGCAAGCTTCGCAGCGGTCTTTTTCCAGGCCTTCCGCAGGCATGAAATTATGAATGTAGAAGGTTGTCAGGTGAACCCGGCCGCCAGACGATAGAAGACCCGGCAAGAGTGCGCGCACTTTGCGTCCCACATAGGCGAGCAAATTGCCAAAAAGTGCAGGACGTCGAAAAAGGCAATGGGCGGCGAGACGCAGTACCGATTTCAAAGGTTGGTGACGGCTCAGGAAAACCGACCGTGTTTCGACAAGCAGATTTTCCAGAAACTCAAGATCACGGGTTTCAAAAGCTGCGACCCGGCGGTTTCCCGAAAAGGCGACCTTTGCGTAAGAGTTGCAATCTGGATGGCCGATCCTGGGGACATCGAATTGCAGGGGCGTCCCGACGCCGTCTTCGATCAAACCGCGGACGCGGTCTACGGTAATCGCGTCGGTGCGCGCGCGTTCGGTTCCACGACCGGTATCTGCGATCAATTGAAATGAAGCAAGGTGAATGTCGCGTGCGTGCTTGGAGAAGAATTCAACGAGCCCCGGTACTTCGTCGACATTGCCGGGAAAGATTGTTGTATTGAAAAGGATCTGCAGCCCAAGGCCACGCGCTCGATTGAGATAGTCCTCGCGGACCGCGTTGAGCGAGATTTCCGTGTCATAGCCCTTACGTTCCTGGGTCAGGTCAACATGGAACGCTACGTCTTTGAGCCCTGCATTCTTGAGATCTGAAAGAAGCGACCGGCTGGCCTTAATGCCGTTTGTGAAGAGGGCGGGGCGAAGGTCTCGCTTTGCAAGGTGTTTGACGATAGCGATCAGTTCATCGCGTTTCCGCAAAGTGGGATCACCGCCTGTTACCTGCACGTTGGTGTTTGGGCCGTACTGCGCCGCGATCCGGTCGATGCGCCTGAAAACTTCTTCCAGGGGAAGATCTCGGACGGCTTCGGAATGATCTGATAGATAGCAGGCGCTGCAGTCGAGGTTACATCGTTGTGTAATTTCCAGCGCCACGCATCCCATAGCGAAATGATGCCAGGCAATTTGGGTTGGACCATCAAGGCCAACGCGCTCGATCGCGTCTTTCAGGGAGGATTTCAAGCAGGCACCTTGCGGTGGCGGTCGGCTGACCGGCCAATCGCATATTTCCTCCGGTGTCAGGTAGGGGCCCGCCACGTGTCGCTTGCCTGTCTCTTATTGATTTTTCCCGTAGACGCGTTTCCAACCCGTCAGCATAGGCGTGATAAGGTTCTCGCGTTTCCAGACTTGATAAAAAAGGATTGCTGTCAAATGCAGCCCCACCAGCACGAGCAGTACGCGCGATGAAATGTAATGGACTTCGTTGGCAAAAGCGGTCCAACGAAGGCTGACATAGGATTCGAGTGGGCCGGACGCGAAAAGGCTGTCGTCTTCTGCGAAGAGACCGGCAACAACTTGGACTGTGAGAACTGCCAAGAGCGCGACGACAGAAAGACCGCCTAAAGGATTGTGTCCTGCAACGCCACTCGGGCGCCTTTTGGCAACTGAAGCGATATAGGTGATGAGACGCCGCGGCCCGGGCACAATATTTATAAACCGTGCCGATGGCGGGCCGACGACGCCCCAGATCAGGCGAAAGATCAAAAGCCCGCCGGTCGCGTATCCGAGGTAGAAGTGATAATCGATGGTGCTGAATTCCCGGTAGTAACCGAGATACCAACCAGCAATCACTGTGGCGGCAAGCGCCCAATGGAAGAGACGCGTGGGCAGATCCCAGACCTTGCTGTAGACAAGTTCATCTGCAGGATCGGTTGATCCTGCAGATGATCCCAGGTCTTCTTTTAGTGCCATCGACCGTTTGCCCCGGCTAACCTAGAAGTTTTTCGCGCGATATGCGTCGTGGCACGCACCGCAGGTCTTGCCGACTTCGCCGACTGCTGGCCCAAGAGCGTCTTTGCCGTTTGCCGAAACTGCTACAAGACCGTCGACGGCACCTTGCCAGGCCTGAACCTTCTCAACGACGCCTGGAAAATCGCTCCAGATTTTCGGCAATGACCGGGTTGCGCCCTTTTTCGCTTCATTGTCCGATCCTGGAGGAAAAAGCGGGAGGAGATGAAGCTTGGAAAGAGCCTGTAAATTGGTTGCAGCGTTCTTTGCAGCCTCGGCATCATAGTCAGCCTCGCCCTTCGCCATGGCGACGACCTGACCGAAATTAAAGCCAACCACCTGGTAGTAAGCGCGCCTTGCCTTGATTGTATCGTCAATCGGGTCAGCGAATGATGGCGCAGAAACAGATATGGATACGGCTGCTGCAATTGCAGCTCCGACTAGGTATTTTATGGACATGGTAGATCTCCCCTCGTCCGACAAACAGTGAAAAAACACATGTTGGAGTCATTGTCCCGAACCTGTGGGAAACAGTATGGCGGGGGGTATCGGTGTCAATCGGTGTGAGGGCGCATTGACCATCACAATGTTGCTTTTGTTTGACACTTTTTCGTGCCTATCAGGAGTTTTACAGATAGTCCGAGTTATGCCCGCCCTCGAAAGGCGCCAAAAAGAAAAGGGCGCGGTTTACGCGCCCTTCCCAGTTTGGTCTTGTGTGTTCGTTTTTCTAATTGGAACTACTCGGCGAGCTTGAGATTGCCCGCATTCGTTTTCCCGCGCCGCTCTTCAAGGTCATACTGGATCTTCTGACCTTCATTCAGCGTGGTCATTCCAGCGCGTTCAACCGCGGAAATATGGACGAAAACGTCCGCTCCGCCTTCGTCGGGCTGGATGAATCCATAACCC
>JBCDCU010000279.1:0-5032 GCA_039181265.1 Pseudomonadota bacterium
CCGCGCGCGCTGCGCCCGGCACCTCGGCGTAACCGAAAATCAGCTTGCGACGCCTTATCAAATCCACTCTCCGGATGCGCTCATCATTGATACGCCATTTGCGGATAGCGAACGTCCAAAGGCGGATGCGTTCGTCACAAAGCAGACCGGTCTCGCCCTCGGTATCGCGACCGCGGATTGCGGCCCTGTCCTCTTTGCCGATGAAGATGCTGGCGTCATTGGCGCAGCTCATGCCGGTTGGCGTGGCGCGACCAGCGGCATTCTTTCAAATACGATCAACGCGATGGTTTCGCTTGGAGCAGTGCCGTCAAAGATTACGGCCGTGCTGGGCCCGACAATTCGACAAAAATCCTATGAAGTTGGGCCTGAATTCGTGGACAACCTGACCGCTTTGTCACCGGCAAACACGACCTATCTCATTCCCTCCAAAAGGGATGGACATGCCATGTTCGACCTGCCGCGCTTCATCGTTGATCGCCTCAAAGCCTTGAACATCGGGACCGTCGCCGAGCTTGGTCTCGATACTTACGAGGACGAAAAGCGCTTCTTCTCATATCGCCGAACAACTCATCGCTCGGAAGAGGATTATGGCCGGTTGTTAAGCGCCATCGTCCTGACGCCATAAACAGGAGGTCCCATGGCAGTTCACTTCGATCAGGTCGAATTTGACCGCAGGCTTGATCGCCTCTGCGAAAAAATGCGTGAACGCAAAATCGACTGTATGCTGCTTTTCGCACAGGAAAGCATGTATTGGCTGACAGGCTACGACACGTTCGGCTACTGTTTCTTTCAGTGTATGGTCGTTCGCGAAGACCGCGCCATAACACTCCTGACCCGCTCAGCTGATCTAAGGCAAGCGGAGCTGACGTCGATCGTCAGTGACATTCGGGTTTGGGCGGACCGCGCCGGTGCCAATCCGGCGCTCGATCTTCACAGCCTCCTTGACGACTTGGGGCTCTTGGGAAGCCGGTTCGGCGTCGAATATGATACCCATGGACTGACCGCCCTTAATGGTCGCAGGCTCGACGATGCATTGCGCACATTCGGCACCATTGAAGATGCATCGGATATTGTGTCGGATCTCAGGACGGTAAAAAGCCCTGCCGAAATCGCTTTCGTCAAAAAGGCAGCCGAACTGGGCGATTTGGCATTTGAGGCGGCGCTCTCGGAGACCAGACCGGGGGCGGACGAAGCCAAAATCCTTGCCGCCATGCACAATGCCATCTTCGAAGGTGGCGGTGACTATCCAGGCAACGAATTCATTATCGGTTCCGGGCCGGAAGCCCTTTTGTGCCGATATCAATCGGGACGCCGGATCCTTGAGGGGCAAGACCAACTGACGCTCGAATGGGCCGGTGTCTTCCGCCACTACCATTGCGCCTATATGCAAACGATCCCGGTTGGACGTGCAACACCGCGCCATGAAGAACTCTATGAAGCAGCTCACAAGGCCCTTCTCGCTTGCCGGGAAGCGATGACGGTCGGGGCAACTTTTGGCGATGTTTTTCAGGCCCATGCTCGGGTCATGGAAGATGCCGGACTTGCCAATCACCGCTTGAATGCTTGCGGATATTCACTTGGTGCCCGCTTTTCACCAAGTTGGATGGACGCTCCTATGTTCTATCGCGACAATCCGGCAATTATCGAACCCGATATGGTCCTCTTCGCTCACATGATCATCATGGATTCCGACACCGAAACCGCAATGACGCTCGGGCGTACCTACCTCACAAGTGATGAAGGCCCCCAGGATCTTTCTAAACTGCCGCTCGAACTCGTGGTAAGATAACGCATCCTGTAAACCAGCCGTGAACCGGTATTGATTTCAATAACAAGCGATCCGGCACGACATCATGGCCATACGAAATATTGGTCCAGGGTGTCTGACCCGAGAATAATCAAGCCGGACGTCGTGGAAAGAGGAAATGACCATGACCACATTGAGACATTTTGGAAAGATTGCGGGCCTCGCGGTCATGACGGTTGCGCTTGTTTTCGCTGCAGTCGGTGACAGTGATGCCCAACAGCCCAAACGGTACGGTCAGTCTGGCGTTTTCCCCGGTGGAACCGCTAATGCCTTCAAGAAGCCTGAACTCCTTGGACTGCGTGGTGCGACCCGTGTGAGCAAGTCGGGGGTGAGTGCCAAGAAAGCCCGCATAGCATTCCAACCGATTCGTGGAGGCCTCGATTTCCACAACCACGCGATCAATAAATTCGCACCGGCTTTCGTCGCAGGAAACCGCGTAAAAGTTGTCGGCGTCGACCAGAACCCGACCCACATCATCCGCGCGCGCCTGTCAGCATTTGAAACTGGAGAAGCTCCAATCCTGCAATATAATTGGGCCGTTATCGATGCTAAGAGCGGAAAACGCGTTCAGAAATTCGTCGATCTTGAGAGAGGATCACGCGTTCCCCCCGGGCTTCGCTGGAACGGGATCAGTGAAATCGAGATCAAGAACATCAGCCAGATTGCCGCCGACCGCCTTGTCTATTGGCTCGATACCGGGGCGAAATAAACGCAAGCACTGTGAGATATTCAGAACATTTAAGAGACAAGGCGGGCTTCGGCCCGCCTTTCTCCGTTTTGGTGTCATGATTTTGTTGCAATCGTCGTCGCGCGATGTTTACAGGGTTTAGATCGCGTGTTTTAACCGGCAGCGAAATAAGGACTCGCGCAACGATTTTTCAGGTGGTTGCAAAGACTATCTCAAGGGCGGTTAAAGCGCGTTTCGACTGAACAAGGGCTGGGGCTAAATGAAAATTGTTTGCGGCAACGCCAACAGATCGCTCGCCACTGACATTTGCACGTATCTTGAGACGGACCTTATCGGCTGCGATGTGAAACGCTTTGCCGATCAGGAAATCTTCGTCGAAATTCAGGATAATGTGCGCGGCCAGGATGTCTTCATCGTGCAGTCAACAAGCTTTCCGGCGAATGACAATCTTATGGAGCTCCTCATCATCTGTGATGCGCTGAGGCGTTCCTCGGCGAAACGGATTACAGCGGTCCTGCCCTACTTCGGCTATGCACGGCAGGACAGACGCACCTCTGGGCGGACACCGATTTCAGCGAAACTGGTCGCCAACCTGATCGTCGAAGCTGGCGCAGACCGTGTCCTGACACTTGATCTTCATGCCGGACAGATCCAGGGCTTTTTTGACATCCCGACGGACAACCTTTTCGCCGCGCCAGTATTTGAGCGCGATATTCAGGAACGTTTCGATACCGATCATGCCATGGTGGTCTCGCCTGACGTCGGCGGCGTTGTGCGCGCACGAGCCCTTGCCAAACGGATCGACGTACCGCTCGCAATCGTTGATAAGCGGCGTGAACGGGCGGGCGAATCTGAAGTTATGAACATCATCGGTCATGTTGACGGTTACGATTGCATCCTCGTCGACGATATTGTCGATTCAGGGGGCACACTCTGCAACGCGGCAGACGCGCTTCTCGCCCAGGGAGCAAAATCGGTAACGGCCTACATCACCCACGGCGTCCTTTCAGGTGGAGCAGCTGACAGGATCGCGAACTCACAGCTCAAGTCCCTTTCGATCACAAATTCGATCGAACCGACGGAACCGGTCAAGACAGCACCGAACATTCGCGTTCTGTCTTTGGCGCCGCTCCTTGGCGAAGCGATCCACCGTACCTATAAAGAACAATCGATCAGTTCACTTTTTAAATAGAGCAGATCGCCATCGCACCGCTCGAGATGACTGACGAGAGCAAAACCCGACAAACTTGGTCTGCGGCCGGTTACGGAGAAAACGCCAGGTTCGTATCGGACTATGGTGAAGTCCTGTTTTCGCTCCTCGACGACAAGCCCAACCAGAGAATTCTCGATCTTGGCTGCGGCGACGGTGCCCTAGCTGAAAAACTTGTAGCTATCGGACACAATGTGACTGCGGTCGATCAGTCTGCCGACTTTGTGCAAGCCGCGAAAGCACGAGGCCTTAACGCCTTTCAGATGGATGGCCATGCGCTCGCTTTCGATCAGCCGTTCGACTGCGTATTTTCCAACGCCGCGCTCCATTGGATGCTGGAACCGAACCGTGTGATCGAAGGCGTGTCACGGTCTCTTGTGGCAAACGGTGTGTTTGTTGGCGAAATGGGCGGCCACAACAACGTTGCGGCCATTGTGACAGCCCTCCTCGCAAGCCTCGAAATGGAAGCAGGCCTCGATGGCAGGCCCCTTCACCCGTGGTACTTCCCATCACCCGACGGATACGCTGCCCTTCTTGAGGCACATGGCTTTAAAGTCGAGATGATCGAGTTGATCCCACGTCCGACACCGCTTCCGACCGGAATATCCGGTTGGCTTGAAACCTTCGCCAATCCATTCGTTGCCGATCTTGATAGCGGTGCGCGAAAAGCCGTCCTTGCCCGCGCAGAAGCGCTTCTGGAGCCCTCATTAATGGATGAAAACGGAAACTGGTCGGCTGATTACGTTCGTTTGCGTTTCAAAGCACGGAAAAACCGCTAGGCCCTCACGCCTTTTTCCGAAACAGGTCCTTAACCCACGCCAGGAAACCGCGTTTGGCCTCGACCGCCCGATCGCGCGCCTGCGTCGCACTTTCGCTGACGTCATCCATCATTTCATCGATGTCTTCGATCACCGGGTCGATCCGTTTCCGCTTAAACGCTCTGACCGCCCGCCAGATCATGAACAGGATGATCGCCAAAATAACAAAAAAGACAATGTTGAACCATGGAATGAGGGTGACGTCAGGCCCCTCCACTGTCCTGATATGGATGATATTGGGAAAGATGGTGAACCACTCGATCCGCCATCCATAATGGGTGACCGCAACCCATTGGTCATCTCGTTTGGCGAGATTTTGCGCCTCAGCGTTGATATTGCCTGAATCAAATTTGAAATAAGGTGGCCAACCCCAATGCGTATCCTCATTGCGATAAACCCGTGGTTTGCCGTTCGGCCAGATCGCATTGACGAAACGAACGTCCCGCGTGTCACCCACACTGGTATTCGCATCCGGATTCGCCCAGAAAATCGCCGATGAACCGATATCC
>JBCDCU010000280.1:0-4973 GCA_039181265.1 Pseudomonadota bacterium
CACTGCATTTACCCGCTCGCCGCGCACAGTCAAAAGCGATTCTGCAATCGCTTCACCGTCATGGTCGAGGACGATCATGTTTGTCACACCGAAGCTCTTGCCAGTGATAATCAGGGTCGTTTCATCCTGGACAGCCGCATCGGCGATACCGGGATTTCCGATCACAATTGTGGCCGCCGGACGCGATATGCGCATGACCTTGGCATGATCGACCGTAACTTCAATCATTTCACTCGCAGACGCTGGCTTAACCGTCAGTGTCGAAACCAGTCCGGCCGTTGCAATCACCATCGCGAAGGCGACGAGGGCGAAGAACCAGGAAGCGGCGTTTTTCTCGCTCAAATTTGTCATGATAGCCTATCCCGTTATCAATGTTCGGCTTCACTATGGGTCGCGATGGTAAAGATTGTATTGATGGCGACCATCTTTGTCAGGCCGTTCGCGCGTGTCCGAGAACTTCACCGATCATACCGGTGGCATCCTTGGAAAGATTGATGTTTTTGGACGACCCTTCGACCGCTGCAGCGACATCTTCGTGGATCTGCTTCAAACAGCGCTCGATATCATCAAATGAGTGACTATGGGTCGACATCTCATCGGTCACGAGCCTGACATTTTCTACCGCCATGCCGATGATCGCCTTGACCTGCTTGATCCGTTCCACGCTTTCCTGACTGTCGGAAACATTTCCGCTCATCAGTTGGTCGAAACGATCGACCTGACCCTTGATTTCCGTAATGGAACTCGTGAGTTGGCTGAGCATTTCTGCAATCGACTTCGCCGCCTCGTCGGTTGAGGATGCAAGCTCTTTGACCTCGGCGGCGACGACACTGAAACCGCGGCCAGCTTCGCCGGCGCGCGCCGCTTCGATTGTTGCATTCAACGCCAGAAGGTTGGTCTGAGCGGAAATCTTGGAAATTGTAACCGCCAAATCATTGATCGCGTCGAGTTTTTCGGAAAACGCGCCAACCGAGCCTGAAAGAACCTGTGAGGCAGATGTTGCATTTTCAGACCGCTCAACCATGCGTTCTGCGTTTTCAAAAACATGACCTAAGGCTTCGTCCGTCCGACCAAGCTCTCCGATTTGTTCTGACGCGTTGCTGTTCATGTCCGCAAGAGCATGTTTGAGCCCCTGGGCTTTGGTAACGAAGTCCTCCATAAAATCCTGACGTTCACGGCTCGCAGCGTTGACGCGTTTGGCGTTGCCTTTGATGGTCTCTACAGTCTTCAACGCCTCGGTCAGCAAAGAAGCGTGCTTGTTTGTCTCACTTCTTGCTTGTTTATCGTCTGCAGGTTGACCGGATTCGACCGGTTCGGGACGAGATGAATCGGAGGGTATTGCGGAGCGTTGATCTTCGGCGTGAACCGCCGACTTTCGGGCGAAGGTCACAACCAGAAATGGAACGAGGAGATATGCCGGCAGAAGCAGGACCGGCCCATATCCAATTCCAATCTGATTTGCTCCGAAATGCAGACATGAGAGCGCGGTTGCGACTGCAAACGCAAGTGCCCAGGTGTTCATACTGGTCCCCTGTCTCGTCTCTTTTCTTTTTATGGTTCTGGACCGGTTCACGGTTCATCGAGACTGATTCTGGTGAACAAAATGCTAATGTTCGCCTGCAACGGTATCGCATCAGCGGACAAAGCCCTGTGGAGCGCGTTCACCAACAGGTTATTCGGGTCGTAATGTGATACGGACGCGCCTATATACGAGGCGCACCGCATCGTCCCACGGAGGGTCTCTCATGGCCAAGACAGTACCGGCAATCAAAGAAGGCGAGGCGCTGACGAAAGACGCAGCGACACTTCTCACGCTATGTTTTGACATTGTCACCCATGACCTGGCGGATGGCGCGAAACAGGAGCACCTTTTTGCTGAAATCGATGAAATTCTGGAAAGGCTTCCGGCAAAGGACATCGATGCGTTGCTTCGGTCCTCGTCGTTCGGTTCGATCCGCAACAGGGTCCACGAAATCAGGGCCGCTTATGAATATCAACGTGAGCTCGAGTTAAGCCGCGAAATCATTGCCCGTGAAAACGCCGCAGTTGCGAATGCTTTCCGGAGCCATGACTGGTACGACAAAGCGCTTGATTTTGAGACAAAAGCCCTCAGTGAATACGCGCCCAAACGGCTTCTTTTCGTGGGCTCGGGCCCGTTTCCGACATCCCCCATGGCGTTCCAGCGCAATGATCCGGCCGCCAAAGTGACCTGCATGGACAGATCCGGCGAAGCTTGCGCGTTGGCGCGTGAGGTTTCTGCGATTTTCGGAATGCCGGATCTGGATATCGTCCATGCCGATGGCGCTGCGAAGACAGACTTTTCCACCTATGATTGCGTCATCGTAGGTTTGGTTGTTGGCGCAACGGAGCGCGATAAAGCCGAGATCGTCAACCACTTCCTCCATTATGTACCGACGTCATCGCTGCTGTGTTTCCGTTCGGCAACCGGTTCAGGGCGCGTTATCTACCCAAGCGTTAATCTACAGGCGCTTGACGGCTACGACATTGATGTGCTCGAAAGCCCCCCTCACAAGAGTTTTACCCTAGTCATCGTCAAGCGCTAGGCTGCGTATCGGCGAGAAAGCCATTCCGTGACCACCACCCTGTCATCCGTCCGGGATTTGTGCCGGGTTAACTCGTTTTACGCCGAGCGCATTGGTATCCTGCGGGCAGAGGCAAACGAAACCCCGGAGACGGGCCCCCGTGCTTATCTTTCAGGAGGAAGCACACAGGACGCCTACAGGGCGATCAGACCATGGTACCGTCTTGTTGAACCTCTTTACGCGGAGGTTGAGCACAGGATGCAAGGGCTTAGCCAAGGAGATGCAGAGCGTATTCTTGAAGATCAAGAAGTACAGGCGCTGCTACCGTCTCTGCATCGCATCCGCGCCGCCTACGAGTTCGACAAAGAAATCGATGAAGCGCGCGCCCTTTTGAACTCTGACGATCCCGCCAGTGAGATCGCTGCGATCATTCGCCATCAATCCTATTGGATTTTCACCGATGAGGTTCTCGAAGCTCTCTCCGGGAGCCGCGCAGTTGCCGTAATCGGGTCCGGACCTTTGCCGTTGACCGCTCTCGCCGTAGCAGCGCAAACAGGCATACAAGTCACCTGTTTTGAACGTGATCCTGTCGCTTTCGATTTGGGAAATGAAATCATTGCCAGATCCTCTTATGGGGCCCGGATCGAGTGCCGGAACGTTGAAGCGAGAGGCGAGCGCGATCTTGAAGCATTCGACGTTGCGTTTTGCGCCGTCCTTCTCGGCGTCAGCATTGGTTCGGAGAACCATGCAGACAAAACCGCGCTTTTTGAGGGATTTCTCAGCGGATTGAAGCCTGGCGGACGGTTGATCGCCCGGGATCCCTATCGCCTCGGCGCTTTGTTCTATCCAAAGGCAGGACCGTTAAACGGTCCCGGAATTCTCGCCACACGATACGATCCGGAAACTGGGCTCGGCCTTCCTTACCGGTCGGCGTTCCTGATCGTCAAAAAGGGAGCCGATCAGTGAGTGAGCAAGCACCGTACGATTACATCGCTGATTATTACGCCAGAGTTCACGAGAAGAACGCGGCCTTTCCGGAAATCGCGGACTTCTGGTTATCGGGCTTTCGCCTCGTTACCGGCGCACGCGTTCTCAATCTCGGTTGCGGCCCCATGTTCTATGACAATCTCGCGCGTTTTGGAGACGTCCCCAAGACCTATGTGGGGGTCGATCTTAACGAGCAGACATTCGCTTTTTTGAAAAATGGCGATCATCCCGAACTTATCAAGCACCGCAAAATGGCGGAGGCGGCCGGCATCGAGATGTCCTTTGTACAAGGCGATGCGATTGCCTATCTTGAAACCCAAGAGGCAGCATTCGATACGATATTAGGGATCGGTTTTTTTGCCACATTCAGTGGTGAAACGTTCAAACGGCTGATTTCCGGATGCAGAAGGGCCCTTGTGCCCGGCGGCACGCTTTTGAAAATGACATGGCACGGCTCAATACGCACTCAGGCCGAGACCGCAGCCAAGATAAAGTACCGCTATGATAATGAGGTAGAACCTGCTGGCGAGGAACTTGTTCGGGAGATCACTAGTCTCGGTTTCGAGACTGCTTCGGACGAAACCTTCATCTGCCCACCTGACACGATCGGATGGCGATCAATCCAGGTTGCAGCCTTTAGAAAACCGCTTGGTGACGCGACATGAACCGGCCTGTAAAAATCTTGTAAAAGCCGGTTATAAAGCGGCCGGGTGATTTTGAGATCGTCTACGCTCCGCCATCAGTGGAGGACTTTCTCGCTTTGCGAAAACTTGGCAATCTCGGCGAGAAAGATCCCGTAGCGATGCGCGAAAGCCTCGCACGCAGCGCTTTTGCGATCCAGGTTTTCCACGAAGGGCGCTGCATCGGCTTTTGCCGAACACTCAGTGATGGCGCCCTTTGGTATATGATGGCCGACGGGGTGATCCTTCCTGAACATCAGGCAGGCGGCATTGGCAAATTTCTCGTCAGTTCACTGATTTACAATTTCTATGAGAATGCCGCGCCGGGCGGGCGTTTGCTCGCGATTACCCATGCCCCGGACTTTGGTGTAAAAAGCGGCTTCAACCGGTTTCCTTCCGGTGTGACAGGCGGCTTTGCATGGATACCGCCGGACCTGAAAAAGACGGGACGCTTTGTGAATCCGATCAGCGTGTCCCCGCTTCTAAAAGGTGAGGGATACCAAGTATCCTATGACAGCCCCGATCTCGAGAGCTTCCAGAGGCTACGCGCGCTTTCCGGTTTGGCCGCAACAGGGGAAGACGCCGCAAGAACAAGCCTTTCAAAAAGCCTGATGACGATAAAGATCGATTATCTGGGAAAGACCGTGGCTTTTGCGCGGATTCTTGGAGAAACCTTCGCTTGGGCCTATATGGTGGATGTATGCGCCGATCCGGCGCATGATGCGGACGCACTGAAAACCCACATGATACGGGATCTTTCGGC
>JBCDCU010000281.1:0-4955 GCA_039181265.1 Pseudomonadota bacterium
CGGAGCCGTAGTACCAGAGGTGATGGACGAAGGACTTCTTCATCTTCAGCATCCGGCCAGCCATAATGTTGTCGAGGGTCGACATGCCACGGAAGAGCGCAACGTTCTGGAATGTGCGCGCAATACCCTGGGTTGCGGCAACATAAGGCCGCATTTCATTTCGCTTGTTGCCGTTGAAGGTAATCGAGCCTTCCTGCGGGTGGTAAAACCCGTTGATCACGTTGAGCATCGACGTCTTACCGGCACCATTCGGGCCGATGATTGCGCGAATCTCACCCTGCATGACGTTAAAGCTCACATTCTGGATCGCTTTCACGCCGCCAAAGGACAGTGAGATGTCCTCAATATCGAGGAGGACACGGTTCTTGATCCGGCCTTCGGACCCCAGATCTGCGGGTTGCTGCTGGACGTTCATTCCGCGGCCTCCTTCATCGGCGCTTTGAGCGCAAAGGTCTCAACATCTTCAATGCGGACTGTTGCGGAGATTGTGCCGCTGCGGCCGTCTTCGAACGTCACTTCAGTCTCTACAAACTTTTCTTTGGAGCCGTCATAAAGCGCTTCAATAAGCGGTGCATAGCGTTCGAATATGAAGCTGCGCCTCACTTTTTGCGTCCGTGTGAGCTCGCCATCATCCGCGTCAAGTTCTTTATGAAGGATGAGGAACCGTTTGATTTGCGATCCCGCCACATTTGGTTCTTCCGAAAGCTGGCGATTCACTTCGGAAACATTTTTGCCGATCATCTCGTAGACAGTCGGGTGGCCCGCCAATTCCTGATAGCTCGCATATGAGATGTTTTGGCGCTCCGCCCAGTTGCCGACCGCCTGAAGATCGATGTTGATCATCGCTGTCGAATAATCCCGGTCATGGCCGATTGCGACAGCTTCTTTGATGAAGGAGAAGAACTTCAGCTTGTTCTCAATATATTTCGGCGCGAACATGCTGCCGTCTGTCAATTTGCCGACATCCTTTGCCCGGTCGATGATCTTCAACTGGCCATCCGGTTCAAAGAACCCGGCATCACCGGTATGGACCCAACCATCCTGGGTTTTCGTCGATTTCGTCGCCTCTTCGTTTTTGTAGTACTCCTTGAAGACACCCGGTCCGGTGAAGAGAACTTCTCCATTGTCGTCGATTTTGATTTCGACGTCAGGCGCCGGAACACCAACCGTATCGGGGCGCACCTGACCATCAGGCTGAACGGTGATGAAAACCGTTGCTTCGGTCTGGCCGTAGAGCTGCTTCAGGTTGATGCCGAGCGAGCGGTAGAACGAGAACATTTCCGGCCCGATCGCCTCGCCGGCCGTATATCCGACACGCACATTGGTAAGACCGAGTGAGTTCTTCAGCGGTTCGTAGACGAGGAAACGCCCCATCCCGTACATCAACTTATCGCCAAACGACACTGATTTCCCATCAAGAATGTCTTCGCCGACCCGCTGTGCCACATCGAGGAAGTAATCGACCATATTCTGTTTCAGGCGACCGGCATCATCCATGCGGATCTGCACATTAGTGCGCATGATTTCGAAGACGCGTGGTGGCGCGAAGAAAAAGGTCGGCCCGATCTCGATCATGTCCTGGTGCATGGTCTCCGGATTCTCCGGGCACGCAATGCACAGTCCGGCGACGTAGCTCTCAGCGTACGAGAAAACGTGGTCTCCGACCCAAGCCATGGGCAAGTAGGACAGGATCGTGTCGCTGTGCGTAAGATTGTCAAAGGCACAGGCATTGATCGCGCTTACCCGAACATTGTCGTTTGTCAGAACGACGCCTTTCGGCTTCCCGGTCGTGCCCGAAGTGTAGAGCATGACGCAAGGTTCTTCGCCGGAGCCTTTTTCGACATCCGCAAGCCAGTCGGTCTCAGAATAGCTCCCCGAACGGCCCTTTTCCTGAAGCATTTCGAAACTGAAAAGCGCGCTGTGGTCGTAATCGCGAAGACCGCGCGGTTCGTCATAAACGATCGAAGTGAGATTTGGGAGTTGACCCTGGATAGACTGGATCTTGTCGACCTGTTCCTGGTTTTCGACGACGGCGACCTTCACCTCTGCGTGGTCGAGAACGTAGACCATCTCATCAGCGACGGCGTCCTGATAGACTGGAACGGGAACCGCGCCGATTGCCTGCGCTGCAACGAACGTCCAGTAAAGTCGGGGCCGGTTATCACCGATAATGGCAATCCGGTCGCCACGCTCGATGCCAAGCGCTTTAAGACCCATCGAATAGGGTTTCACTTCGTCGAGAACCTGGGACCACGTCCAGGTTTGCCAAATTCCGAGATGTTTCTCACGGACAGCGGGCCGATCCGACCAGATCTTCGCATTTCGAAGCAGTAGCTTCGGGAACGTGTTTTCAGACTGCGCAGAGGCAGCCGCTGTCATTGCCATAATTTTCCTCCCACAACGATTTTATCAATCGCCCGTCACGTCGCTTGGACGCGTATTTTAGCTATCCCCGGAAAGCTGCACATCGTGACGTGCGCCACGATCGCCATCTGGCGCCCTCCCAGAGCCAGAAATGAACGTTTGTTCATTAAACTATCGATGTCAACCCAGCTTGTCGAGCCTTGCTGCATCCATTTTTTACATGTCCAACAAAATGCGGCAGTCAAGCGTCGGGCTCATCTCGCATTTACTTTTCCAATGCGTCGGCAAGACCCGTTAGATCAGTCATGAGCATCTTGGGTTCACCGGGCAGCATTTCCGCCGGCGCTCCATAGCGCACAAGGCGGGCAACCTGATAGCCGAAATTGGCGCCCGCATGGGAATCCCACGCATTGTTGGATACAAAACAGACTTCCTGTGCAGCAATCGAGAAGTGATTGAGCGCCAGTTGATAGACTTTGGGGTCCGGCTTGTTGATACCCACATCGTTGACCGAGAGCACAGCATCGAGCTTATCAATGAGACCGGCTGACTTTGTTGCGGCCTCGAGCATATCAGGTGAACCGTTCGACAGGATCGCCGTCGCAAACCCTTTTGCTTTCAGCGCGTCGAGGCATGGCGCCACGTCGTCATATGCATCGAGTGTGTAGTAGGCTTCGAGCAGGTTTGCCCGCAGGCCAGGGTTCTCAATGCCATGTGCTTTGAGGGCATAATCGAGAGCATCCGCCGTCACCTGACTGAACGGCGCAAACGCGCCCATCAGGCTTCTGAGCCACGTATATTGCAATTGCTTGTCGCGCCACATTGCCGAAACAGACGCGGCGTTGTCACCGAATGCCTCCGCCAGTCGATTGACCGGCGAATGGACGTCGAACATCGTGCCATATGCGTCGAAAACGACTGCCTTAACCCCTGAAATACTTGCCATGTCTTTGCCTCGCCTCCCCGACCTCTCCCGCCGGGCCTTCCGCCCGTTAAGCGGCGACTCTCCCATTTCAGGAAAGCCGCGCTCTTCGGACCGCTAAAAAGCATGACGGCATCTTTAAGGCAATCCGCGATCTTCAGGAATCAATCGCGGACCATGACACTTACGTGATACCGGATTTCCTCGGTTATTGCGCTCAAGCCAAGGTCTTCCATTGCGCTCGCCCAGGCTTCGGCTCCGGCGACGATTGCATCACTCAGATCTCCGGGCGGAAGGTCATAAGACCAGGTCACGAAATAATCGGCGTTGAAAGCGGCAAGACACAGCGTGGCAACTGAGAAGATGATCAGATTTTCAAGAAATACCTTCATGTCAGATGCCTCAGAACTGGAAATAAATGAACGGCGCAACCTCCTCAGGCGCGATCCATTGAATAATGAGGAGCGCAAGCGAAAAGGTTACGACACGAAACGCCAGCGAACTGTTTGCGAGGAACAGGGCGCACCGCCGGCCTGCGGTTTGCGGCAGGAACTGACCGATAAGCCCGAGCAAGAGAAGAAACAGCGTGCCCGTCGTCGCCAGTCCTTCCGATGGCCGGAACGCAACCAAGCCAGCTATAAAATCACTGGCGGCAAAAATCGTTTCGCTGCGAAACAGGATCCATAAAAACGTGACGAAATGAAATGTCAGGATAATTCCGATCCAGGGAGCGAGCGACAATCTGCCGGACATGGCGCGCTCGGCGACAAGGCCCAAGCCATGCAAAAGCCCCCACAAAACAAACGTCCAATTCGCTCCGTGCCAGATGCCGCCAAGAAGCATCGTCAGGATCAGGTTGCGCGATGTCGCAAGCGCGCTCCCACGGTTTCCGCCAAGCGGGATGTAGAGATAGTCCCGAAGCCATGTTGAGAGCGACATGTGCCAACGGCGCCAGAAATCCCGCAATCCGTTCGCGCGGTATGGCTGGTTAAAGTTACCACGGAAGCGGTAGCCAAGAAGAGCGGCAACCCCGATTGCAATGTCGCTGTAACCGGAAAAATCGCAATAGATCTGGATGGAATAGGCGTAAGCCGCAAGCAGAAGATCAGCACTTCCGTAGGCAGCAGGGTCGAAGAAAACGGGGTCTGCGATTTCGGCCGCGAGGTAATTCGCGATCACCATTTTCTTGAATAGCCCAAGCACGATCAGAAAGAGACCAGTGGCCGCCAGCAATCGCGTCAGTCGCGGTGGTCGTTTGAGTTGCGGAAGAAAATCGTGCGCTCTGACGATCGGGCCAGCGACGAGTTGCGGGAAGAAAGACAGGTAAAGCGCAACTTCGAAAGGTGACCGTTCGGCCTTAATGCGCCCACGATAAATGTCCGCGACATACGAGATACCCTGGAATGTGAAGAACGATATGCCGACAGGCAGGATCAGTTCGAAGAGCGGAATATCGCGCTCGAGTCCGACGGCGAAAAGAAAATCCGACAGCGATTGCAAGAACCAGCCGAGATACTTGAATAAAGCGAGAATTGAGAGATTGATTGCGACGGCCAGAACCAGCCAGAGCTTTTTCCGGTTTTCCGTTGTCTCGCCTGCGATCAGACGGCCTGCGGTGTAGTTCACGACTGAACTGAGGGCCAGCAGCCCGCAAAAGCGCCAATCCCAG
>JBCDCU010000282.1:0-4952 GCA_039181265.1 Pseudomonadota bacterium
AAAGACAGGGCACGGATCGGATCCTTGTTCAGGTCCCCGGTTTCGACGAACCGGAACGCCTAAAAGCGCTCTTGGAACAAACGGCTAAGCTGACCTTTCAACTCGTCAATGTCAGTATGAGCGCGGAAGAAGCCGAGGCGACTCGCGTACCCCCGGGAAGCGTCATCCTTGAAAGCCTTGAAGTAGACGGCCCGAAATACTTGATCTTTGAGGATGTGATTGTATCGGGCGATGAGCTGGTCGATTCCCAGCCCGGTTTTGATCCTCAGACTAACGAATCCGTCGTTACCTTCCGCTTCAACAATTCAGGCGCCCGAAAATTTGGACGTGCAACGGTTGAAAACCTTGGTCGTCCGTTCGCGATTGTGCTCGACGACAAAGTGATTTCCGCACCGACGATCCAGGACGAAATCCTGGGTGGATCCGGTCAAATATCGGGGAACTTTACCGCGGAAACTGCGAATGATCTCGCCATCCTACTTCGCGCTGGTGCATTGCCGGCGGACCTTACGATCGTCGAAGAACGCACGGTCGGCCCGGGTCTTGGATCGGACTCGATTACTGCTGGATTTTGGGCAGCCGTCATCGGGGCTGTTTTGGTCGTTGTTTTCATGATTCTGGTTTACGGCAAATTCGGAATCGTTGCGAACATCGCGCTTGCCTGCAACATTGCCCTGATTATCGCTGTCCTATCGAAACTTGGAGCAACGCTCACGCTTCCGGGTATCGCCGGTATCGTTTTGACCGTTGGTATGGCGGTTGATGCGAACGTCCTGATTTTCGAACGGATCAGAGAAGAGTTACGAGCCGGACGAACGCCTTTGCGAGCGGTGGAAGCTGGATATCAGCGGGCTCTCGGAACGATCCTCGACGCCAACATCACCACCTTTATCGCCGCGATTATTCTGTTCTATCTGGGGTCCGGCCCGGTGCGCGGATTCGCTGTGACGCTCGCAATCGGTATTCTGACAACGGTTTTCTCTGCCTTCACATTCTCCCGCTTCATAGCTGTAAAGGGGATTGTAGACCGCCGGCCGAAGACGATCTCCATGCGCTGGCTGATTGATTTGGTTCCTGCGGTCACGAACTTCCACTTCATGAAGCATCGCCGATGGAGCTTTCCGGTTTCAATCGTCCTGATCCTCGCATCGATCGGCCTTTTCACTGTGAACGGGCTCAATCTAGGGATCGACTTCCGTGGCGGTACGCTTGTTGAAATCAAGACAACCGATGGCCCGGCAGACATTGGAAAGATCAGGTCAGACCTTGCGGCACTTGATTTGGGCGACGTAGAGGTAACGACCTTTGGCGCGCCGGATGACATTCTGATCCGCATCCAACAACAAGATGGCGGAGACGCGGCCCAACAGGAAGCCGTTGCAGAGGTGAGGGCGACCCTCGGCGAAGACAATATCGAATACCGAAGGGTGGAGGTCGTAGGGCCGAGGGTTTCCGGCGAACTGACCCAGGCGGGCCTCATCGCAGTCGGCGCAGCGCTTCTGGCGGTTCTTGTCTATATCTGGTTCCGCTTCGAATGGCACTTCGCCATCGGAGCTGTGATCGCAACCCTCCACGACGTCCTGATAACCGTCGGGCTATTCGCACTCTTACAACTCGACTTCAACCTCTCGACAATCGCGGCAGTCCTAACGATTGTCGGTTACTCGCTGAACGACACCGTGGTTGTCTACGATCGAATACGGGAGAATCTGCGAAAATATAAGAAGCGCGAAATCGGCAGCGTTTTAGACTTGGCCGTAAACGAAACACTTTCGCGGACGACGCTAACGTCAGTGACTACGCTCTTAGCCCTTCTTTCGCTTTATATCTTTGGCGGCGAAGTCATCCGCTCTTTCACTTTCGCGATGATCTGGGGTGTGATTATCGGCACCTATTCTTCGATCTTCATCGCAGCGCCGTTCCTGATTTTCCTGAACCTGCGTCCGGGAGAAATCGATCAGACCCGAGAGGATGGCAGCAAAGAAAGCCCCGCCGAAGCATGACCTTTGATCCGGCAAAGGCGGCGCGGGGAATTGAAATCCACGCCGCCCATTTTCCCGGTCGTGCCCCGATAGATGCCTATGGGAACGGTGGCTTTCGTTTCGCCGACATGTCTCATCGCGGCTCTATCCTCTGTCTTCCAAGCGGCATTTACGATTGGAGCATTGCTGAGCCAGACGCGATCACGTTTGCGAGCCTTGGAAAGGCTGTTGAAGACGCCGGAGATATCGAAATCCTGTTGATTGGTCTTGGCAAAGATATTCGGCCTTTCCAGAAACCCTTGCGCCAGGAACTCTCTGAGGCCGGGCTGCCGATTGACGCGATGAGTACGGGTGCCGCTGTCAGGACCTATAACGTTCTCTTATCGGAAAACCGGGCCGTCGCCGCCGCGTTGATTGCCGTCGCATGAGCGTGGGTTTAGAAGCCAGCGCATTGGAAAACCTGAGATCGTTCCTCAAAACAGAAGACCGGGACCGATATTTCGCATCTTTGCTGCTGAACGAAGGCGCTGCACCGTCGATAACCGTACTTTATGCTTATCACGCTGAACTTGCACGCATACCGGATCTTACAAAGGAACCGATGGCCGGAGAAATCCGGCTCCAGTGGTGGCGGGATGTCATAAACTCCGACAATCCGGAAACCGGGGCAGGGCACCCGATTGCGGCAGCTCTTGGCACTGTGATGAACCACCATGACCTGGCGGAATCATCGCTTGATATGATGGCTGCCGGACGGATCCACGATCTTTATCATGATCCGTTCCAGGATATGCATACCTTTGAAACCTATGCCGGAGAAACGCTGTCTCAGCTCTATCTCAACTCCGCCCGCATTCTCGGGGCGGACCAGAATAGCGCACTCGCCGATGCTGCGGGCCACGCTGGCGTCGCAACGGCCATTATGGAAAAGTCCCGCCGGTTCCATAGGGATATAGCGCAGGGCAAAATCAATCTCCCCCTCGATATTGTGGGGGCCGCAGGGCTCGACGCCTCTGCACTGGAAGATGGCGAAGTAAGTCCGGCCTTCCGGGCCGCCTGGTCAACATTCCTTGATCAGGCCGATGCTCATCTCAAGAAAGCGCTAACCGCAATCCAATCTCTCGAAGGGAACGTGAAAGCCGCCTTTAGGCCGCTTGCGCTGGTCGCGCCTTATTGCCGGATCATGTCGGGAGCCCAATACGATCCATACCGTGAAGCCCCACGGATTTCGCAACTCAAAGCTCAATGGGTGCTTTGGCGCGGCCTATGAGGCATGCTTCAGGCTTGGGGGCGTATCTTCACTGAGCCAGACTTCCGCATCGCGTAACGCCCGAGCCGCGAGCGCGCGTTTTTTGGCAAAACCCTTTTCCTTGCCGCGAAGTCTTCGCCCATTTTCCTGCTTCGGAACCTCGATTTCGGGAAACAGCCCAAAATTGATGTTCATCGGCTGATAACTCGGCGCTGTGCTTTCGGGGTCGGATAGATATCCGCCAGTGATGTGATTGAGGAGAGAGCCGAATGCTGTTGTCTCCGGGGGCCGGTCATACGCTTCGCCCAGTCTTTCCGCAGCGATAAAGCGCCCCGCGAGGAGACCGACGGCGGCGGATTCAAGATAACCTTCGCACCCTGTAATCTGCCCCGCAAACCGTACGCGCGGCTCTTTTTTCATCCGCAAGACCGGATCGAGGAGGTGCGGGGAATTGATGAATGTATTGCGGTGAAGGCCGCCAAGCCGCGCAAATTCCGCCTCCTGAAGACCGGGTATCATCCGGAAGATGTCAGCCTGCTGCCCATAGCGGAGCTTCGTTTGGAAGCCGACCATATTGTAAAGCGTGCCGAGCTTATTATCCTGGCGCAGTTGCACGACCGCATAGGGCTTCACGTCGGGCGCATGGCGGTTCGTCAGGCCAACTGGTTTCATCGGCCCGTGGCGCAGGGTTTCCCGCCCGCGTTTGGCCATGATCTCAATCGGCAAGCAGCCATTGAAATAAGGCGTGTTTTCTTCCCATTCCTTGAAATCGGTCGTCTCACCGTCGAGCAAGGCATCGACAAAAGCCTCATATTGCGCCTGATCGAGCGGGCAATTGATGTAATCGGCCCCGGTTCCTCCCGGTCCCGGCTTGTCATATCGCGACTGAAACCAGGCCGCATCCATATCGATTGTGTCCTTATGAACAATCGGAGCAATCGCATCAAAAAACGCGAGCTGGTCCTGACCGGTCAGATCGCGGATAATCTGTGCGAGCGGTCCCGAGGTGAGGGGGCCCGTGGCAATCAACACGTCGCCCCACTCATCCAACGGCAATGCGGTAATCTCACCGTGCCGGATTTCAACATTGTGATGAGCTTGAAGCCGCTCTGTTACCATTTCTGCAAAGGCCACCCGATCGACGGCCAAAGCTCCGCCAGCTGGAACCTGGTTCTCGTCTGCAGCTTTCATGATGAGAGATCCGGCAAGCCGCATTTCGGCGTGCAAGACCCCGACGGCATTCGATGTGTGGTCATCGGAGCGAAAGGAATTCGAACACACCAACTCGGCGCAATGTCCGGTCTTGTGCGCATCCGTCATAACGTCGGGACGCATTTCGTGGAGGAGCACACGAAGACCGCGTTCAGCCAGTTGCCACGCTGCTTCGCTGCCTGCAAGACCGGCGCCGATTATGTGAACAGCCTGGTCGGAAGATGATGATTTCAGCATGCGCGGGAAACTACCGTCCGGACGAATGCCATGCAAGGCAATTGGACCAATCGGAGGTTTCTGACGAGAAATGGGTCCCTAAAAAGAAACCGCTCGCCGGGGGAGGAGGATCCGGCGAGCGTTTTACTCTGAGATAGGCTTGGGAGGAGGAGTGCCTATCTCGTGTTACACACCAACCTGGGAGGAGGAGGGTGATGTGTACCTTGCGGGTCATATAGACCACATTTACTTGCGAGCTTGTGTCTCGCTTGATACTCAATATAGGTGATTCA
>JBCDCU010000283.1:0-4891 GCA_039181265.1 Pseudomonadota bacterium
GTAGCTAAAAAACACAATGCGGTGTATCCGCGCCCAACCGTTTTTACCCTTTTTTCAACGTGGTTTTGCATTTTTCCGTATTTGTCGGGGGGGACGGGGGGTTAAAGGTCTCTGCAAAAGACGAACGAATTGTTGGGGGCCTAGACTCTCGTACGATGGCGCACCAGAGCCACCAGCGTGGGCGCACCAACTCAAACGTTAAGGAATATGTGAGAATCTGGGGAAGGCGTATTCTCAAGTCCATTTTGACAGAGCACGATTTCATGCCGACTTACTTTATCATATATCTTGCCGTCACATTTCTGGTGGTTCTGTGCTTTCTACTCCCGCTGCTGTACTACCTGCTCATTTTTCTCACCGTCGGCATCATGTGGCTCGTCGTAGCGGTATGGCCCTACTGGACGTTGATCCTACCTGCGTACAGGCTTCAGGATCAGGGTTACAGCCGAATAGTATGCGCGGCGATGGGGCTTTTCGGAGTCACCGGGTGGGCCGTATTGCCATCGCTCTACGGCGAATGGGCGGCACCACGCTATGCAGACAATCTTAGAAGTGATGAATTCCTCAAACCCTTAGACGGAACCTGGCCTGTCGAAGGAGGATTAAAGGAAATCACCTTTAAGCGCACCGAAACGGATTGGGGAAAACGGTACTGGAATCCAATCGAATACGTTGCCTGCGATCCACTTTGCCAACGGCTCCTCATTCTTGGCTTGGTCGACCGGGTGAATATTTATGTTGAGCTAAGAAGGTATTCCGGCGGCAACGCCCCGGTCGGATCCTCACTCGTCTCTTTCCACTTGGAGGCGCGAAAAACGGCCTGTCCGAGACAAGGCATCAGACGCTACAGAACGCCCACTTTTCTTGAGATGACGAAACGTGCTGAATTTCAGGGAAAGTGCATCATCGCCAATCAGATCAAAGACGTCCCAGACGGCATAATCATTGAGACGGCGCGTATCACTTCGAAAAGAGGGGGTGACCTTTTTGTGCGCTGGAACCAAGTCGAAACTGTCTCGGCATCCCTCAAGAAAGGGAACTTGATCGAACCGCTACTATCCAAGTCATGGTACCGGATCGACGTTCCCACCAAACCAACGTTGCTTTTTTTGGGAGGCCTAAGCCTGTCTTCCCCGGTATTTGGTGGAGCCGGGCTTCATTCTCGCAGGATTCAGATTAACCCACTCCCTTTTGAAACCGCCTTAAAAGACGACCTTAAACTTGATTTTCTGCCGGGAAGAATTCTTGGCGCCCACAATGATCCCTATTCACCGTCTGATCTAAGTGATCACGAAGATGGATTCTTCAAACCGGATCGTGAGAGCCTTCTACAGTTTTTGTCAAAGCGGGCGACTGGTCGCCTATCGGAAGTCACGGATGAAATTGTTAGACGCTGGATCAATGGCGGGTCACGCATATTCGGAATATTGACGGATGCTGAGATCCGTTTTCTGGAGGTACTTTCAAGAAATCTTCACTACGGGGACAGATTAACATATGGACGCATGATCTGCCGCCGTCCCGATCTCCTCGACAGGATCGATGTTCGCCCCGATCTACTGCCTACACGCAACAATTGCTCGAAACCCCGAGTGCAGCAGCATCTCGATAACCTTGGGCTGTGAGATGGGTGGTAGACTGGCAGGCCCGATAAAAGCCATCCCGCTCTTCCTGAAGGTCTATCTAGGCCTGACGGCGCTGGTGGGCGCCTATCTGTTTTTACCGTTTGCTTCCGTGGTCCTGGAGCTTGTGACATTTGCCCATTTTTGGATTGTCATTGCGCTTTGGCCATATCTCACGATCATTCTTCCGGCCTATTTCCTGAAACTGAGAGGTGTGACGCTTGTAATCTATGGACCGGTCGCCCTTGCCGGAATTGCCGGGATGGTTGAGCTCCCGTCGGTTTATGCAGAACACGCAGCATCTAAACTTGAAGCGAAGCTGCGGTCAGAGGATTTTGTGAAGCCGGTGGAGGGCGCGATAAAAAACATCAGTTTCTTGCGGAGGTTCAATGATCGCGACCGCCGCAATATCGAGTATATGGAAAGGCGTGTGGCCTGCGATCCCCTTTGCCAAAGGCTTTTGATGCTGGGACACGTCAAGCGCGTATCCATCAGCGGATACTTCAGCGAGAAAAAGCCACCTGATGGTGAAGTGCCTGATCCGTCGTTCGTCTTCCGTTACGCACTTGAAGATCGCGCCGGTGGCTGCCCAAGGTTTGACGGCGAGCCGGATGGCGGTTTGGTCGTGCTCGAGATGACGAAACGCGCGGTTCTGGAAGGAACCTGCATTGTCGGCAAACTGATCGAACAAAGCCCGGACGGTATCGTCGTTCGCTCGCGCACTCACCCAAACGGAACGACGAATGGCTTCTTTATCCACTCGGAAGGCATTGAGACCATTTCCGCATTTCGAAAAGACAGCGATACGATTGAACAGATCCTATTGCGCGAATGGCACACGATAGACGTAGCAACGGCTCCCGCAATCTTCGGCGTCGACATCAAAGTACGGGTCGATAATTTTCTGCGCCGTTTCGGACTTCTGGATCCTGAGGCAGAGTTGCCACCTCATCGTTATGGGCAAATCGGGCTGTTGACCCGCACACATCATGTGAACGAACACGTTCTCATAGATTACATCGTCAATGATCTTGGCGTTGATATCATTCCGGGCCGATCCGTCAGCGACTTTAGGCGAGACAACATCGACAGGTATCTCTGGGACCGGGATGACGGTGTCGTCGTGCCCGGGACAGAGGAGCTGTTGTCCCTGATTGAAAAGCAGGGCGAGGGCGAGTTTTCGGAAGCGACGCTTGAGCTGATCGCTGCGTGGGTCGAGGACCGAATTGCGAAAGGTTCTCCGCTCACGGATGACGAGCTTCGCGTCGTGTCCGCACTCTCTGACCATCCGCACTATTATGATCTCGCCATCGTCGCGCTCTTAATTTGCGCACTGCCAGACATCAACGAGCTTATGGATGTGCGCGAAGACTTCATACCGCGCAGTGAATGGTGTGAAGATCCTTGGATAAAGCTCGCACTCGACGGCACCTTACGCAATGAGGCTGGCTGGCGATTTCGCCCATAGAAACCGCCCATCCTCCCGCAGTGCAAAAAATCTGACTTTTTGCTTGTGTACGTATTGTCGCACCCCTGACCGCGCCTAGATCAGACTAAAGACGTAGGGCGTAAACCGGGGTCAATACGGCCCGATCCGGTTGCGTGCGCGTCAAAACGAGCGGGACAGGGGGTGAAAGCGCGCACATCTTACGTGCAATTCCTTGTGCTTTCATAAGGTCAATCCCGGAGCATAAATGGAGAGCGACCCGTATGAAGAAGTCCCTGCTATTTTGCATCATGGCCCTTTTCCTCGCTGCCTGTTCATCGGCAGAAGAGCGTTTCGACGAAATCAGAAAACAACCGAATTTCACGTCCTATGAGCGGGTTGTAAAGCAGGAAGCCCGCGCAAACTTCAAATGCCAGGGTTTCGACAGCCGGTCTGAGACCTGCGCCATGATTACCGAATTCACCGCCTGGGATGGCCAGAATGCTGAAAAGATCGCCATTCTTGGAAAGCGCGATCCAAACCTTCACGTGACGGCGGTCTACCTGCGCCACGATGTGGAAAGCCCCGACGGCTTTAACTGCTATACGAAATCGGTGGTCGATCTCGATGCCTTCGTAGACCTGCCGGATAATCATCCCGAAGCGGAACGGATCAGGAACCGGCTCGCCGATCGGCGCGGTGCCTTTGAAGAGATCCTGACCATATCGAACGTCGTCTGCGAAGCCTATTTCCGCGACGGCCACGGCTATGTGGTGAAGATGTTCACCCCGCAGGGCGAGGAGAACGAGCGCTGGCCCGACCGGACCGTTCTTCTCACAAGCAGACGCTACGATCTGAGAGTCTACAACGAATCCTGATTGTCCGCGACTTTAAAGATATGAGGCTCCGTCCCGAAAGGGACGGGGTTTTTCGTTTTGGCGCCGATCCTTCCTCGTAAATTCACATTGCCTTACTATATGAGGGGTAACGCGGATCTCACGGCGCTTTGAGTGACGTGCCGCGACACCAAACGTTTCAGTCTGTTCGGAATTTTCGTCTTGTTTCTGGCGCCCGATTGGCCGCATTTGCGCTAATGGCGCGACGCTTGAAAACATAGCTTTCAAGACACGCTTTAAAGGAGAGACTCCGCATGACCCGCAATCTCATCACCCGCCGCACCGTTCTTGCCACAGGCAGCGCCGCCCTTGTCACTGGTGCGACCGGTCTTGTCGTTCCAGCAGAAGCGGCAGGCGTCAAGCCGACCCGGTCCATGCGCGGCGGATCGAACAATTATCGCCCTGGCGCACCGATCGTAAAGCGGATTGGCGGCGGAGGGTTCTGGATGACGGGAACCGTGCGTCGTGCCGGCGACGGTGCTCCGCTTCCAGGCCAGCGCATCCAGATCTGGGCGCACACGACGGAGGGCCACGAGCGCGATCCGGAAAGCCATGGCGCGACATTGACCGATGAGAACGGTGAGTTCCGTCTGGAAATGCCACAGATCGTTCCAGCCTTCGGCCAGCCGCACGCCCACCTTGCCTATGATAGCGGTGAGTTCAAAACGGTCTTTCTGCGACCGATTATGCCAAGCGCCCGTGATAAGACGCTTGCGGCACATTTCGTTCTGGAAGCCGCCTGATCATCTGAGACGTTCTGTGACTAAGGGGTGCTCATGACGGCCCGGACAATCCTGATCTGGGGCCTTCTTGCGGGCGTCATCGCCGTTCCGGTTGTGGCGGCTGCCATGAGCCCGCTTCTTGCCTGGCGCGAACCGATTTATATCGTCGCGGGCTTTGCAGGCGTCATCGGCCTGGCCCTGATGCTCATGCAGCCCTTGCTTGCA
>JBCDCU010000284.1:0-4879 GCA_039181265.1 Pseudomonadota bacterium
GCAATGATTTCAACAACGAAGATGAAGAGAACAAACCGGTCGATCGCAAAGAGGATATCGCCGAAGTTTTCGACCGCCGTCTTGCTCGTCTCGATTCCGAGCGTAATTGCGTTAAATATGATGAGACCGGTAATGAAGAACTCGAATTTCTTCGAGGTGAGAAACTGATGAACCATCGCAACGACCTTGCCTTCAAAGGGTTTGACACGTGTGTTCATGTTATTTCCTTTCCTTCGTTCCTGCCGTCAAGGATTTCGGCGGTCCTGCCGTTAGCAAGCTAGATAGGCGCTGATGAGCTTCGTGAAACGACTGATTGCGGGAATTTTATTACTCCTTCCGACGCATGCCTTCGCTGCGGAGCGGGTCGCCATCGAACACATTGGCTGTGAGACCTACACAGTCGGCGAAACGGGCCACAGCGAGCAGTGCCCTGGGCCTGCAGGGCGGGCGCTTGTCATCCACGACCGGCGCGATCGGGTCGATGTTGAGATCCTGGAAGACGGTCAGACGCGTGGAACGGATGTGTTGAGGCTCTCCGGTCATCTTGGCCCCGGACGGCGAGATCTTAATCGCGAAGAGTCATTCTGGTGGACATCTAAGGCAAAGAACCCCGAAGCCCTCATACTGTCTTTTCTTGTCGAACCGCGCCCCTATGAGGAAAGCTTGCCCTTTACGTTGGTTTTTCGCGTGGATGGAACAACAGCTTGCGTTGTCGCCAAGTTGCACGAGGGAAGTACACGCACCCTGGATGATGTGTTTGGAGCCTTTGGCGATCTCAAATGCCGTCAATCTTTCGGCGAATGATCATTCCGCAAAAAAGGTGACGAGTTCCGCGGCTGTTTCCTCTGGGCATTCCTCGGGAACGAAATGCCCGCAATCGAGCCCTTTTCCGGTGACGGATGCATCGGCGACGTCCTGCCACGTTGTAATGAGATCATAGGATTTTGCCGCGAAAGCCCGAGCGCCCCATAAAGAATGAACCGGGCATTTGATCCGGCGACCATTGGCAAGATCCTCGCGTGAATGATCCAGGTCGATGGTGGCCGCGGCCCGGTAATCCTCGCAGGAGGCGTGGATCGTTGCGGGATTTCGGAAGGCGGTCAGATAGGAAGTGAGCGCCTCTTCGGTGAAGGGATTGTCCGTCTTCGCCCAGGACCCGATCTTCGTTTTCAGAAAAAAGTCCGGATCCGCCCCGATCATCGTCTCCGGCAGCGGTGCGGGCTGGATCAGAAAGAACCAGTGATAATAAGCCGTGGCAAAAGCCTGATCTGTGCCCTCATACATTGCAAGCGTCGGTGCGATATCGAGGACAGCAAGCTTCCTGACACGATCCGGTTCATTGACGGAAAGCGCATGGGCCACTCGGCCGCCGCGATCATGGCCTGCAAGCAAGAAGCGCTCATGACCGAGTGCGGTCATCAGATCCGCCATGTTGCGCGCAATTTCACGTTTCGAATAAGGCGAATGGTGCGCGTCTGTTTCCGGTTTTGACGACTGACCATAGCCGGTGAGATCGGGGATTACGACGGAGTAACCTGCGTCCACCATCATCGGCGCGACCTTCGCCCAGCACATATGGGTTTGGGGGTAGCCGTGAAGGAGAAGGAGAGGTGCGCCCTCTCCGCCGGTTGCTACGAAGAGTTCGATACCGTTTCCGACATCGATCATCCGGGTTTCGAAACCGGGAAGTGACATTAGAAATCGTCCAGAGCCTGTTCGTTGACGATATGGGTAATCAGCCAACGATTGTCTGCTTTCACGAGCGTATAGTCGCAGTGGAAAGAGTGAATGACTTCGCCGATATCATCCTGCTGCCGCCAGGAAACCGAGGCAAAAGCAGCTGTTTTTGTGACATGGACCGGACCGATCTGCGGTTCTGAGTAAATCACGCCCGCCTCCTCGAAAACGTCGAGCAGGGTCTCGATGTTCTCAATCAGCTCATCGGCATCATCGAAGACATAGCCTTTGCCGAGCTGCCATATGGTAACGGGAAAGACGAAGAGATCCGCGACAGCTTCAGCGTCGAGGTCGTTCATGGCGTCTGCGTAATCCTGAAAAAGGTCGGCAATGTTGTTTGAATCGTCTGCCATGGTCTTCCCCGTCGAAGTCTCGACAAAAATCCTACTCCGCCTCGTCCTCATAGCCAACCATATTCAACGGGCGGGCGCGAATTCCCCTGATTTCACACCACCTTACGAGGGCTTCCTCACGCCCGTGAGTGACCCAAACCTCAGATGGAGCGATCTCGTCGATGGTTTCGGTCAGCTCATCCCAATCGGCGTGATCCGATATGATCAGCGGTAGTTCGACACCGCGCTGCTTGGCACGCTGGCGCACGCGCATCCAGCCGGACGCAAAGGCTGCAATCGGGTCCGGAAACCGGCGTGCCCATTTATCGACGAAGGCCGATGGCGGGCCGACAATGATCGCACCTTGAAAATCGCCCTTCTTGCCGCCCTCTACAGTTGCCGGTTCGAGAACACCAAGATCGACGCCGTGGCGTTCATAGAGGGCGCAAAGTTTCGTCAGCGATCCATGAATGTAGATCGGAGCGTTATAGCCCTCGTCCCGGATCAACCGTATGACACGTTGCGCTTTCCCGAGCGCATAGGCTCCCACAAGATGGGCGCATTCCGGAAACTGGCGCACGGAGGACAATAGCTTGCGGATTTCGTCGCGGTCATCCGGATGGCGGAAAACCGGCAATCCGAAAGTTGCCTCGGTAATGAACACATCGCAGGAAACCGGCGTGAAGGCTTCGCATGTCGGGTCGGCCCGGCGTTTGTAATCGCCTGAGGCGACTATCCGGAGACCTTGGTGCTCTACAGCGATCTGGGCGGAGCCGAGAACATGACCTGCCGGGTAGAAGGTTACGGAAACGCCGTTGATGGTGATGGTTTCGCCGAAGACCGCTTCCTGGGTTTCTTCGGCAAAGTCGTCACCATAACGAACAGCCATAATATCCAGCGTTGCCTTTGTCGCGAGGACGGCTTTGTTGCCAGCTCGCGCGTGATCTGCGTGCCCATGGGTAACAAGCGCCCGTTCGACAGAGCGCACCGGGTCGATGAAAAAATCTCCGGGCGGACAATAAAGCCCCGAAGGTGTCGGATGGAGAAGGTCTTCTGCTCTCATGGACCGGATTTAGCGCTTCTGCGTCACCTTCGAAAGGCTACTTTTGCAAGCAATGGCCTCGCCGATTGAAAGCCACTGCGGAATCCTTCTAGAAGGTTGTTACAATATGTCTTTAGCCTGATTTTCCATATGGACCTTAGATCAACTATAGCGTCTATCAATAACTTTCCGACTACTATAAATAATTGAAATAAATTATCTTCCCTATTTCGCATGTTAAAAATAAAAAAATGAACGACGTATAAAATTTTTACAAAACATTTAACGTTTTCCTCCAAAGCTCCAAATCAGAGTTATATTGAAACGAGATATTCCCATGAATTTATCAATTCGTAATACAATAATATTGTCGCTTGTATTTGTTAGCGTCTTGGCTGTATCAGTTCAATCGACAGTTCTTTCATATCTTTCTTCCAATACTACTGAAGTATTAGGCCAGGAAAGAGCCGACGCCGTATTTGATACGGCAGAATCTGTTATCAAATCTCAAGCAGATATGGCTTATGCCATAGCAAGTACCATCGCTTCAAAAGAAAATCTGATGCGCGCGTGGGCCAATGGTAACCGGGATAAACTCCTGGAACTTTCAGCACCGATGCGCACAGGGTTAATTGAGGCCCTTAATGTTGGGCCGATTGTGTTTCAATCTGCGCCAGCCGTTCCGTTCTTGCGTGTACAAAAACCAGAACGTTTTGGCGATGATATCGCTGGTGCCCGGCCAGAGGTGGTCCGCGCGAACAACGAACGCGTTGCGTTGCGGGGACTTTCAAGCGGTAAACTTTCCGGCCTCGGCGTGCGGGGAATAGCGCCAGCCTATTATGACGGTCAACATTTGGGATCGGTGGATGTCGGGCTCACATTCTCAGCGGAGTTTGGACGCGCGCTCTTTCAAAAAGTCAAAGAAAGCCTGGACGTTGAACTTGCGCTTTTTACCACGGGAAGAGAAGGGGAACTGACAATCGCTGCAGCAACGTCTGATCAGGTGTTTGCGACCACAGATCAGTACAAAGACGTTCTGGCAGGCAATCCCTTGACCGTGCGCACCGAACTTGGTGATCGGCCGGTCTTTGTGATGATGCGGGCGCTGACCGACATCAATAACCGTAGAGTGGCCGTGCTGGCCATTGCGATTGACCGGTCCACCATTGTTTCTGCCAACAGGGACAAGGTCGCGGCGACCGCGATTGTGGGCGTCATCATTCTCCTGGTTTGCGGCGTTGCAGGGTATCTTTTCAGCCGGCCCGCATTGAAGGCGCTATCAAGGGTCGGCCAAGCGACACGCGAAGTGGCTAACGGAAATTTAGACATTGAAATAATCGATGCAGCCCGCCGCGATGAAATCGGCGTCGTCGCCAATGCAATTGATGTTTTCCGGGAGAACGCGCGTGAGGTCAAACGTCTTGAAGAAGACCAGGCGATGGCGGCTGAAAAGGCCAGCCTTGAGCGCGAAGCCGCACTTGCGGCAATGACGGATCGATTTGAGCAAACTGTGAAGTCGGTCGTTGAAGACGTTTTCCAGGCTGCAGGCGAAATGCGCGAGAATGCACGGGTCGTCCTCGATACCGCTGAAACATCCCAGAGCTTATCCGCGAGCGTTAGTAGCGGGGCGGAAGATGCCTCAGCCCGGGTGCAAACCGTATCCGCGGCTGCCGAGCAACTCAGAGACTCGATCTCGGAAATCACGAAACAAGCAACGCAGTCGCGGAAACCTGTGAGCTCTGCGTTGCTTGTTTCGTGATTTCCGCCA
>JBCDCU010000285.1:0-4869 GCA_039181265.1 Pseudomonadota bacterium
AAACGCCTTTGCCGAGCGGAAGACCTCTATATTTTCGCGAATGCTTCGGGAAACCACAATCCGATGCATCTTCCCAAAGAAGATGGCGACCTTGATGGTCGACCGGAAGCCGTCGCTCCGTCGATGTGGCGTTCCGCGTTGAACTCCAGTGTTTCGGGCAACGTCCTTCCCGGCCCTGGCACGCTCCATAACAGGCAATCGCTAACGTTTTCAGGCCGTGCCCATGCGGGCGACCAATTGACCGCCAAGGTCCGGCTTGTCGAAAAAGGAGAAGACCGGCTTGCCCGCTTCGCGGTCAGTGTCGAAATGGAAGACGGAAGCTTAATCGCCGAGGGCTTTGCCGAAGTCATAGCGCCCGACAAAAATCAATCCTTCCACGCCGACGATATTCCAGGCCTCACCGTCCAGCGCCATGTTCATTTCGACCGGCTTCTGGCAGATGCCGAACCCCTCGATCCGATATTGACGGCCGTCGTCGCACCGGAAGAAGAGCAGGCACTGTCAGGCGCGTTGCTCTCAGCCGATCATACTTTGATTACCCCGATCCTGATCGGGCGCCGCGAACGCATAGAGGCTGCCGCGCGCGCGATCGACCGCGATATCAGTTCCTATACATTGATCGAGGCTGCAACCCATCATGAAGCGGCAGCCACAGCAGTGAAACTTGTCCACGAAGGCAAGGCTCAGGCCATTATGAAGGGACATCTTCATACCGATGAACTTCTTGCGCCTATCCTCAAGCGCGATGGTGGCCTTCGCACCAAACGCCGCCTCAGCCACGCCTTTGTGCTGGATGTGCCCGGCCTTGATCATTTTCTGATTGTGAGCGATGCCGCGATCAACATCACGCCCGACCTCAAGGCGAAAGTCGATATCACGCAAAACGCCATCAATCTCGCGCTCGCCATCGGTATCGAAAAACCCAAGGTCGGGATCCTCTCAGCTATTGAAACCGTCAATCCGGCAATACCTTCAACAATCGACGCAGCGGTCATTTCCAAAATGGCAGAACGCGGTCAAATCCATGGCGGCTTGGTCGACGGTCCCCTTGCCATGGACAATGCTGTCGATGTTGCGGCGGCAAAGACGAAGGGCATTCAATCTCTTGTTGCGGGGCATGCGGACATTCTGATTACGCCCAATCTCGAAGCAGGAAACATGCTGGCGAAAGAACTGACATTTGTCGCCCATGCTGAGGCCGGTGGTCTGGTTCTCGGGGCGCAGTGTCCGATCCTCCTGACGAGCCGGGCGGACGACGACAAATCCCGTCTCGCTTCCGCAGCACTCGCGGCCTTGTATTACACTTGGCTCAAGAAACGCGTTCTGCGCTAAACTGCCAGGCATCAACGGGCGAGGTGAACACAATGTCCGGCGCTTTTTTAACCCTCAATGCGGGGTCGTCTTCGATAAAATTCTCGATCTATCGTACCGACGATAACCTGAGCGAACAGGTCCGCGGCCAGGTTGAAAATCTGGGTCCCACAGCCCGTCTTGTGCTCAAACGGAAAAGCACTGGCGGCGACATAGCGAAAGATATCAGCGAACTCGGCGCCGCCGATCACGAAAGTGCGCTCACCACCATCCTTGAACGAAGTGGCGATATGATCGGCGACGAGAGGGTTACCGGGGTCGGCCACCGCATTGCCCATGGCGGTGTTGATTTCACAAAGCCCGCCGTGCTGGATGATGCGGCGATTGCAAAACTGCGCCTTCTCGAACCCCTGGCCCCCCTTCACCAGCCCCACAATTTGAAGACTGTTGATGCCGCGCGGGCAGCGTTTCCCGATGCGCTCCAGATTGGCTGTTTCGACACCGCTTTTCACCGCAGCCACCCTTGGGTGAATGATACATTTGCGCTCCCACGGCACTATTATGAGCGCGGCGTGCGGCGATACGGGTTTCACGGCCTTTCCTATGACTTCATTACAGGTGAATTGAAACGGCGCGAACAGAGGCTTTTCGAGGGGTGTGTCGTGATTGCGCATCTTGGAAACGGCGCTTCGATGTGCGCTGTCAAGAATGGCCGCAGTATTGCTTCAACAATGGGGTTTTCAGCACTCGACGGTCTTCCTATGGGAACCCGGTGTGGGCAACTCGATCCAGGCGTCCTACTCTACCTGATGGACCATGACGGCATGAATGCAGCCGACCTCACGACGCTTCTTTATAAGGATAGCGGTCTGAAAGGCCTCTCCGGCCTGTCCTATGATATGCGGGAGCTCTCGGCATCATCGGCACCTGAAGCCAAGGAAGCGCTCTCTTATTACGCGTTTCGTGCGCGGCGCGAAGTCGGCGCGCTTGCTGCGAGCCTCGGCGGGCTCGATGCGCTGGTTTTCACAGGCGGCATTGGCGAGAATTCGGCACTCATGCGTTCAATGATCACCGAAGATATGGGTTGGCTCGGAATTGAACTCGATGACGATCGCAATCAGGCGAATGCGACGGATATCGGCACCGGCCGCACCAGGGTCATGGTGATCCCAACTGACGAAGAGCGCGTTATTGCACGCGCTCTACAGGATCAGATGGCAAGCACAAGCGCCTAGGTTCAGCTACTCCGCAGCCTGCAAACGGGCTTTATCAGGACGCGTTCCTGTGTCCAGGCGGGCAAAGGCTGGCCGCTCGAAGAGGAAGAGCCCGAAGCCGATCTTCTTGATGACGAAGTAAAGAATGAGCGGTGCTATCACAGCGGTCGCGGTCACGATCAGAGAGATGACGCCGATATCGTCAATAATGCCGAGCTTCAAAAGAATGATCCGGCTTACCGCCATCGGGAAGAAGAAGGCGAGATAAACGACGATCGAATGTTGCCCACAGACCCGCAGGAACTCCATGAAGCGGACCTTGGCAAGGAGCGCAGAGGCGAGGATAACGCCAGCAGCTCCTGCAACGCCAAGCGCCAGAGATACAACCGGCAGATCAGCAAGCTTGATCGTTTCACCGAGGAAGGTGGTCGGTGTGAAGACGAGCACCCCGTTTACAACGCACCAGACAAGAAGCCCGATGACGGCAAGACCCCAGCGCTGGCGCGCGGCCTCGGCAAGTTGGAAGATGTGGGCCGCGAAGAGATAGCCTGCAAGGAAATAGACGTAGCGCGAGGCAAACTCATCTACGATCAAGTTGCCCGTGTGGATCGGCGCGATCTGAAGTATGGCCGCACCTGCGAGCACGATCGGCCAGGGGATCGAGCGCAAAAGCTTCGTTACGACAAACATCACCGGCAGCATGTAGATGAACCACAGCGTCGAGAACGGTTCCCAAAGCGTCGACAAATAGAGGAAAGGAAGCGCGTCATAGCCGTATTCCGCGCCATAGACGGGGATCTTCACGCCAAACTGGATGAAGGTCCAAATCAGGTAGAAATAGGCAAAGTGCAGGACTTTCTTATCGAGATAGCTCTTCCAGGGGCGATCAATCACAAGGGCTAGGAAAAGCCCGGCGATCATAAAGAAATCCGGCATGCGGAAGGGGCGCGCGAACTCAACCACATGGTGCATGAAGCCCTCGCGCCCGGCTGCTTCACCAACACCAAGTGTCGCGTGCATCATGACCACAAAGACGATGCAGAAGCCTTTCGCGTAGTCGACCCATTCGATACGGTCCGCTCCGCCTTGCCCATTCTTGGCAAGCACCATTCGCAATGTCTTCTCGTCGGTCACGTTACATGCCCTTTTTCCGCCGCATTCCTGACCTTAGTGCCATAAAATGGCAGACAATGCGCGTCTATCGTGTCGACAAGCTTAACACGCAAGCCTAACGCGTTCAGCCTGGCTTCAGGTCCAGGCGCTATGAACAGAAGGAGCGGGATGGGAAATGCGCTCCTTAACGGCCCCTTAAAGGCGCCGCAATAAAATCGGAATGCGCGTTAACCCTGGGGTTAGAGGTTCCTTCAGTATGGCACGAAAAAAACCTGGCAAAGGCAAGGCAGAACGGATCGAGCCAGTGTTCGATACGGAAGAAAAGCCGTCAGGAAGCTTTCTCGATCTTGGATTGAGCGATGATGATCGCACCGCTGCCACGACGCCCGGTGCACGCAAAACCAAAGCGTCAGGTCGCAAGAAGGCGTCAGCACCCAAGGCTCGCCGACGCTCGGGTGGCGGGAAACGCAAAAAACCGAGGTCATCATCAGGTCTGGTCCGCTTTATCCGCCGGAGTGTCTATTGGGGCACTGTTCTTGGCCTTTGGGCCGTGATCGGTGTTGTCGGAATCCTCACCTACTACACACTGACGCTGCCAAGCAGCACCACCTGGCAGATCCCCGATCGCCCACCGAATGTTCGGATCGTTGCTGTTGACGGTTCGCTCATCGCCAACCGCGGCGCAACCGGCGGCGAAGCTGTGCCCTTGTCTGAGATGCCGGTTTATCTGTCGGAAGCCATCATCGCGATTGAAGACCGGCGCTTTTACAGCCATTTCGGCTTCGATATCGTCGGGTTTTCACGGGCCATGCTCGCCAATCTCGAGGCAGGACGGCTCATCCAAGGTGGTTCATCGATCACCCAACAGCTCGCGAAGAACCTCTTCCTGAAGCCTGAGCGGACAATCGAGCGCAAGATTCAGGAACTCATCCTCGCACTTTGGCTGGAAGCAGAGCTAACGAAAGACGAAATCCTGCAGCTCTACCTCAATCGCGTCTATTTCGGTGCCGGTGCCTATGGGGTCGATGCTGCGGCCCGCACCTATTTCAAGAAATCCGCCCGCCATGTGAACCTTGGCGAAGCCGCGATCCTTGCCGGTCTTGTGAAAGCGCCTTCACGGCTTGCGCCGAACAAAAATCCCGAGGGCGCCCAAGCGCGCGCCAAACTCGTACTCGCCGCCATGGAGCGGGAAGGCTTCATTACCCCGCGCGAACGTGAACTCGCACTGACC
>JBCDCU010000286.1:0-4863 GCA_039181265.1 Pseudomonadota bacterium
GGTTGGATCATGGATACTTATATCTTGACCCAACCAGATGAGAGCGTCGGCGAATAGATGCCGTATTCCTGCGTTTAGCAATAATCTAAAGCGCAAAAAGCTGCTGTTGAAATCTAGATACCAAGGGCAGCAAAGGCCGCATCTCGGCAATTCGTATTCGTCGCAGATCTGATTTTTCTAAGGTTCGCTTTTTTGTTTTTCCTATCCCCAATTCCGCATCGCAATAAATGACCGCTTTCCCCCCATTCTGGTCATTCGCATAAGCGAGAGCTGGAAAATCTATTCTTCTCGCGAATGGAACCCGGAAACCAGCTTAATTCAAAACCGGCGACGCTCTGCTGTGCGTCAATGATCTTCCGCCGCCCATTTTGATTTCAGGGCGGTCTCCCGAGAAGACCATTGACCCATCCCCAGTTTCGAAAACTCTCGTCCGATTGTGGTCGAGCGCAAACTGAGTTTGCGCCTGGCTTTTTCATGTTTGGGGTTCGGACGCTCGCCGCTGGGCAAGGGTTCATGCGCGGGGGAGAAAGGGTTTCTCCGCTGTCGAAACCTAAAAACAGATGGAGCATCGAAAATGACACCAGAGACAAAGGAGACTGTACCAAACATTGCAATTTATGTGGCGTGTCTCGCCGCCTATAATAACGGCATCCTTCACGGTAAATGGATTGATGCCAATCAGCCGGTTCCAGACATCTGCAAAGACGTTCGGGATATGCTCAAAGCTTCGCCGATTGAGGGTGCCGAAGAATTCGCAATCCATGATTATGAGGGTTTTGAAGGGGCGGAGATCGGCGAATACACAAGCATCGATCATGTTGTAACGTTCGCAGCTTTTATCGCAGAGCATGACTCGCTAGGCGCGGAACTCATCAATCATTTTGGCGGCGATCTCGAAGAAGCCAAAAAGATGATAGAGGAAAATTACCACGGTGTTTTCGACAGCGTTGCTGAATTTGCCGAGCAACTCACGAACGACACAACTGACATCCCCGAAAACCTGCGCCATTACATCGACTTTGAAAAGATGGGCCGTGACCTCGAAATCAATGACGTTTTGACCATCGAGACGGGTTTTCAGGAAGTCCATATCTTCTGGAACCGCTGACGTGGCGCTGATTTCACCCCAGAGATCAGCGCGAGGTCCTTCGTTGCCTGATCTCGCGGATGCAATCACGCATCATTGTTCAAACGAGAAAGGACACTCATAATGAAACTCGATTTTATTGATCTTAAAGACTTGAAAACCTCACCCCTCAATGTCCGTAAGCACGGCGATGTGAATGGCGATGATCTGATACCAAGCATCAGAGCAAACGGTGTTCTCCAACCCCTGTTAGTACGACCAAACTGCGAGGGGTATGAGGTGATTGCAGGACAGCGGCGTTTCCATTCCTGTCAGACGATTGCCAAAGAACAGGAAGTCCCGGCGATCCCCTGTGCCATCATGGAATACGGAGACGATGCAAAAGCAATAGAAGCATCGTTAGCCGAAAACATTGCCCGTCTGCCCATGGATGAACTTGACCAGTATGAGGCTTTCCTAAGCCTCAATAACACGGGTCAGAGCATTGAGGACATTGCGGATCACTTCGGGGTAACGGCTCGCTTGGTTCAACAGCGCCTTGCAATCGCAAATCTCTATGGTCCGATCCTCAACGCCTATCGCCGTGAGGAAATCCGGCCTTCCACCATTCGTCTTTTGACGATGGCATCGGCTAAACAGCAAAAGGCTTGGTTCAAACTGTTCAAGCAGGATGATGAACCGCCCCATTGGCAATTGAAAAGCTGGCTCTTTGGTGGTGAGGAAATCTCAACCGAGAACGCCCTGTTTGATCTTGAAACCTACAAAGGCGTCATTACGTCCGACCTCTTCGGAGAAGACTGTTATTTCGCGGACAGCAAACTGTTCTGGGAGCACCAGAGCAAGGCCATTGCAGAGATCAAGGCCGAGCTGGAAGACGATGGCTGGCAAGAGGTCATTCTGCTTGATGTCGGTGAAAGCTGGCATCGTTGGGATCATGTCGATTGCTCGAAAGACAAAGGCGGTAAGGTCTTCATTGAGGTCAAACGCGATGGTGAGGTCAAAGTCCATGCGGGACTGATCCACCAAAAAGAAGCCAAGCGACTCGAAAAGCAAAAAACAGGTGAAACCGAAACCCAATCAGACAAGCCAGAACTTATGCAATCCATGCAGAACTATCTGGGTCTTCATCGTCACGCGGCAGTAAGAACAGAGCTTCTCAATCATCAAGGCGTGGCGCTAAGACTGGTTGCAGCGCAACTGATTGCAGGGTCAAGCCTTGTTCAAGCTTTTGCCGAGCCGCAGAAGGCAAACACCGAGAAGATCAAGGAAAGCCTGACTGCCAACAAGGCGAAAACCCTTTTCGAACAGGAACGGTCTGCCGTTCGATCCCTTCTTGATCTTGCAGACGCGAAGGGTGAAACCATCGTCCCGCAAAAGCAGGATTGGGGCATCACGCGCGATCTCCACGCAATCTTCGCCAAACTTCTAGAACTGGATGACGAGACGGTTTCTCGCATTTTGACATTCGTTACCGCTGAAACCCTTCCGGCAGAAACGGCAATGGTGGAAGCACTCGGCGATTATCTCAACGTCGATATGGCAAAGGAATGGCGACCCGATGAGGTCTTCTTCGATCTTCTGAAAGATAAGGAGGCCATCAATGCGATGGTGAAGGAAATCGCGGGTAAGTGGGTGGCTGACGGAAACATCACCGAGACCGCCAAGACCCAGAAGCAGATCATCAAGAACTGCCTATCTGGGGAGCGCGAAGCCAAGGTCAAAGACTGGCAACCGCATTACATGGCTTTCCCGATGCGAGGCTACACCAAGAGGCAAGAAACCATATCGGCCATTACAGAGTGGAACGCCGTCAAAGGCTTCTACCAAGCCGCTTAAAGAAAAAAGCCGATACGATGGCACATACCATCGTATCGGCCTCTCTATAATCGGAATGACAACCTTCGTTCTTCATTTGGTATCGAACCCGACAGACGTGTCCCTTGCGTCCGTGTTGCGTTTCCCTTTGCCTCAGAGCAAAGCGAATAATTATCGAACCTTCCGGCATCCCGTCTTTGACCGTTGGATGCAGATGAAGCCAGACCTCGAGAAATACCGCGCTATGATGCCAAAAAACGATTGTTCGACGGCAGAGCAGGATGATGTTTTGTTGGCCCTTTGGGCTGCCATGGAAGCCATCGTTGATCGAGAATTTGATGAGCATCCATCCCAGCAAATCTCGCATCAAGTTATCAATAAAGTTGGCGTCGAAACGAGCGATTTGGTAGAATCAACACATACTTTGAAAACCGATACCGACGAAGAACCTGCGTCCAAAACTCCGCAGGGGCAACGGAAATTGAGGAGAAAACCAACTAAGAGAAAGACTGACTTATGAATACTAAAAAACCCATAAAAACCCTCATTTATTGCCGAACAGCAACCAATGTACAGGAACATCAAATGAAGCAGCAGGAAGGTTACTGCCGTCTTCATGCGAGAGACAACAAGCTCGATATCGTTGCGATCTTTCACGATAAGGCGATCAGCGGAAATGCAACGGATCGACCCGCATTCAATAAGCTCCTTCGATATCTCTCCGATCATGCGAAAACGGAACGACATGCTGTCATCGTTGCCGATGCCGCCCGACTTGCACGCAACACCGTAAAATATCTTGAACTCAAAGAAGTGATCGCCAATCTCGGTGGCGATGTGCAGATTGCTGGACTTCAAGGGGCCTCACAAGCGGATACCTCGTTTATTGAAACTGTTTTGGCCGCAGTCGCTGAACATGAAGAAGCGCTCGAAGAGGGAGAGCGGGAGGAGCAAGAACATGCTGACTGAAGCTCCTAAATTCGCTGTCATCTATTGTCGGGTTTCGAGCAAGAAACAGGTCGAGGAAGGCAATGGGCTGGATAGCCAGGAAACCCGCTGTCGAGACTTTGCGCGAATGCGGAACTACGAGGTGCTGGAAGTTTTTCACGAGGAAGGTGTTTCAGGAAGCCTGATCAACCGCCCCGGCATGCAAGCCATGCTGTCGTTTCTGAAAGCCAATCGGAATGACGGCGATTGTATCGTCATTATTGACGACATCAGCCGTTTTGCCCGTGGGATCGAGGCCCATTGGCAATTGCGTACAGCCTTGGACAGTGTTGGTGCGAAACTCGAAAGCCCCTCTATTGAGTTTGGAAGCGATCCGGACTCCATTCTTGTGGAAAACCTTCTCGCCTCGGTTTCGCAGCACCAGCGCCAGAAAAACGCGGAACAGGTCGTCAACCGAATGCAGGCGCGGTTCAAGAACGGCTACTATCTCGCCAATCCACCCGCCGGCTACCGCTACGAGAAGATCGAGGGCCACGGCAAGATGATCGTGCCGCTAGAACCCGCCGCTTCAATCGTGAAAGAAGTGCTCGAAGGATTTGCGTCGCGTCGTTTCGAAACGCAAACCGAAGTGAAGCGGTTTCTTGAAAAACAGCCCGACTGGAAAAAGAACAAGCACGGTGAAGTGCCGTTCCGTCGTGTGGAAGACCTCCTGAAAAACCCAATCTATGCCGGATATATGAATTCCAGAACATGGAAAATTTCCATGCAGGAGGGAAAGCATCAGCCGCTCATTGATCTCGCCACATGGCAAAAAAACCAAGACCGTCTCAAAACCAAAAAGGTTGCCCCAATCCGCAAAGATACCAGACCAGACTTTCCGCTCCGGGGCTTTGTTTGTTGTGATGAGTGCCATCGTCCTATGACCGCTTGCTGGTCAAAGGGTAGAAGCCGCCCCTATGGCTATTATTTCTGTCAAACGAGGGATTGTAGTCAAAGGCTCAAAAACATCCGCA
>JBCDCU010000287.1:0-4844 GCA_039181265.1 Pseudomonadota bacterium
CGCATCAAGGGCTCGGAATAGATCGGGAACAATCTTGGCTCTGTATCTTTGGAGCGCCGCGATAAAAAGCATATGTTTGTCACCGAAGACGGAGTAGAGACTCTTCCGACTGACACCGGTCCCCAATACAAGATCGTCGTAGCTGGTTTCAGCAAAACCCTTCGCCCAAAAAACCCGCATTGCGGCATCGAGTGCATCATCCGGGTTAAATTCGCGGGGCCTAGGCATTTCGTACGTTCCATTAGAGAATATATATTCTCTTACAAGAGAACCTAATCATCCGTCAAGCCCTTCTTCGCTCAGAATTCCTTCACGCCTTCGGCAAGGTCACGTCGAAACGGGTCCCGACCTCCGTCGGATGGAAGGCGATATCACCGCGGTGCGCCTGAAGGATGGCGCGGACGATCTGAAGCCCCATTCCGGTCCCGCCCTCACCCCGTCTGGTGGTGAAGAAGAGTTCGAAGATCTTTTCGCGATTGTGTTCGGAGATGCCGGTTCCGTCGTCGGTCACAGAGATGATCAGATCCTTACCCTGCACCTTCGTCTCAAACGCGATCTTTTTCGCTCCATGATGCGCAGCGTTTTCGGCAAGATTGGAGAATACGATCAGCGCGTTTTCATCCAGCATCGGCAGGACCAGATCGTTCGGTGCTCTTGTTTCGATAGCGAGGTCCGGGAATTTTCCGCGCAATTGAGCCGCAATTTCTGCAAGATCACAGGTTCCGCCGAGTTGCGGGTTTTCCGCCACCGCGTAATCGCGCAAGCGTTCGAGAAGGACGGAAAGACGGGTCGTATCCGCAAGGATATTGTCCAGAAATTTCCGACGCTCTTCCTCGCTCATATCCGCATGGCCATCACGCATCAGTTCCGCCGCGCCATGGATCGAGGTCAGAGGCGATTTCAGCTCATGCGTGACATGGGCGGCGAAGGTCTTGATGTAATCGGCGCGCTCAAACAGCTTCGACGACATGTTGAAGACATTCTTCGCAAGGTTCGCGAATTCCTTGCTGCCATGGCGGGATAAGGGCTTGATCGCCGAACGATCACCGGCGCTGATCGCATTGGTTCTGCGGTTGAGTTCATCAATCGGGCGTTTCACCGTTCTTAAGAAGACGATCGCAATCGCCAGACTGACGCTCAGGATGAAGAGCCCGGTTAGCGCAACGATGCCCCGTCTTTGATAAAGCACCCGCGCCACATTGTTCGGCGTCCTCGAAAGGTAGACGACACCGGCCACGTGGTTTCCGACGATGACCGGCATTGCAACGTAAACACGGATGCGCGCGCTCCGACTGATCGAACTCAGTGCGGGAGCGGGATTTTCGGTGAACCGCCTTCTCACAACGCTTCGATAGCGCCCCTGTAGAGCGCCCCTCACCTCATAGATGTGAGCGAGCGATTGCCCGACTTCGTTGCGCCCAGTGATCACGAGACCGGTCGGATCGAGAATGCGAAAGCCGGCAAGCGTTCTTCTTTGGGTATCAACAACAATTGTCTGGAGCTTCTCACCGAGCTTTCTAAAATTCTCCGAAACAAGCCGTTCAGTCTCTTCCGCTTCAGGACGGAGTGGAAACACTTCCGCAGTGAACAGATCGATCCTGGTCTCAATCGGTTGGAAAACCTCCTCCGGTCCGGGCCGCAGGTCTTCCGGTAAAGGCGCGCCCAGTGTATCGGCAGGGAAGCCTTCTTCAGCAATTTCATTGGCAATCAAAGCGCTCAGAACAGCGCCCTGGGCGATCAGTTCCGTTTCCGTTTCGCGCACCAACTGGCCGTCGTAAAAGCGGAATATCATCAAGCCGGCGAGCGGAAGGCTGAGGACAAACACAACGATGCCCGCGATAATCGTCGCGAGCGTCGGTCGCCATTTTTGGGGGTATGTGTCGATCAATCGGACATTCCACAAGCACCGATCCGGAAGCCTATACCGTGTACGGTTTCAATCGCATTGTCACAGCCGACGCGTTTGAACTTTCCCCGAATGTTGCGGATATGGCTGTCAATGGTGCGGTCCGATACGTGGATGTTAGCATCATAAGCGAGCGTCATGATCTGATCTCGGGTAAACGCCATGCGTGGCCGCGCAAGTAGCGTCTGCAGGATATTGAATTCAAGTGCTGTCAGATCAACGGCAGTCTCACCAACCGCCGCGGATCTGTGTTGCGTGTCAAGCCGGACCGTCCCCTTGGTGAGGACGCCTGTATCGTCCGGTGCGGCTTCCGACATGCCCTGCATCCGTTTCAGGATGACCGACACGCGGGCCACGAGTTCCCTTGGGCTGAAGGGCTTTGTGACATAATCGTCTCCGCCGATTTCAAGGCCGAGCACCCGGTCGATCTCGTCGCTGCGTGCCGACAAAAACAGGATCGGGACTTCGGACGAGCGGCGGATCTGGCGGCAGACCTCCAGCCCATCCATTTCCGGAAGGCCGATATCGAGGATGACAAGATCGGGAACGAAGGTCTCGGCCTTTTCGATCGCTACCTTTCCGTCATGCGCGCATTCATAAGAATAGCCTGCCTTTTTGAGCGCGAAGCAGATTACATCCAGAATATGCGCATCATCGTCGACTACGAGAATCCTGTTCATCGATCCGCCCGCTTCGCACCCGGCTCCCTTCGATGGAGCCGGTTCATTGACGTTCAGTCCTGATCCTAACCCGTCTACCGGTGAATCATTGAACCGCAAGGGTATGATTTTCTGCACCAAAGACGCCATTTTATTCAAGCCACCATGCATCACGACGCAGGCGTTTTGGAAGCCTCGGATCGAAGTTATCGTTCGCTCTCAACCTCTGTGACCGGCGTGGCAGCCAGCTTGCAACTTGTGCTTTGAGCCGTCTCCAGAAGCGCAGCATCATCATCAGAGCCACCATCACAATGCCCAGAAGCGTTTCCGGTTCCGGTGTCGAACTGCCGGAAAGGTTCAGGGTCGGATAGGCTTTAGTGGAGACTCTCGAGACCTTCGATACGGGCACCTGCGCGTTGTTCGCACTCGCGGGATCCTGATTGTAGATCTTCTCCGAAACGGCAACGAAGGATGTAAAGGCGGTCTGCAGGGAGTAGCGGAGGCCGAGCGTTGTGATCTCTTCCTTCAACCGCCCATCGACACCGCCACCAATCGTGTAGTCCCGGTTTTTGTCAAAGATCCGCTCCCGCGCCCAGACAATCGGAATGGCTGATGCTGAGTTCCCGTCAGTGATCGTGCTTTCTTCTGCAAGATTGATGGTAATCGGCATCGATGCTTTTTTGCCGTTCACGAGACCGTTCAAAATGATTTCGTGCGGTCCGGATTTCTCGTAACGAGCGAGGACATGGACGGCGCCACCTGCAAACAAATCCGGGATCTTCGCAGGGCTTTGCTCCTTCACATCAAGGCCATTCCAATCGATCGTAAGATCAGTCAGGAGCGGTGAATCGAGGTTGGCGGCAAGCGCTCGCGCAGCTTCCGTGCCGGTTTCACCGGGATCGACATAGCGAGCCCTGCCCCGTCCTTCTTTCGCCATGCCTTCCAACAAGAACCGATTGACACTCCGCCCGACGCCAAAGGCGTAAATCCTGGCGTCACCGATGCGATTTGAGACGGTCCTGATCACCTGCCGGTCCGCGCCGATGTAACCATCGGTCAGGAAGACAACAATGCGAAGCGTGCCGGACGGTTGCGGCGTATCGAAAGCAGCGTTGATCGCCTTGTTCATTTCCGTGCCGCCGCCTGCCGACAGGCCGTTCACGAAGCGGATGCCTTCGCGCGCATTCTGAGGCGTTGCGCGCACGGATCGGGCGGCGAAGGCCGATGTGTTGTTCGAAAAGCGAAGGATCCTGAAATAATCGGTCGGCCGCATCCCTTCGAGCGCGGCCCGCATGAAGACCTTGCTCGCCGTCATCGGGTCTCCGGTCATTGACCCTGACGTATCAAGGACGAAGACAAGCTCTCGTGGGGTGACGGTTTCTTCCAGTGGCACCTTTGGCGGTTCTATCGAGAGCGAGAGAAAGCCGCCGCGCTCGTCCTTGTGAGACAAGACACCGGCTGCAATCTCGGTGTCTTTTGCAAGCTCATAGCGGAGAACCAAATCGCGATTATCGATCTCAAGCCCATCCGAAAAGGTTGCGGTCAGGTCTTGGTCGTTGGCCGTCATATCGAGTTGGTGGGTTTCGCTGTAAGCGCCGAAAAGCCGGGTCGAGGCTTTCAGTTTGAGATCGAAGGACACACGTCGTGGGTCGATTGTGCTAGGTGCGTTATAGCCGATGACAGGCGGATAGGCCGGGACTTTAGCGATCGTCCATCCCGAGACGTTGGTTTCGCCTTCACCAGGTACCTGATCCGCCGCAACAGGCTCCACCAAGGTGTCGGGTGTATCGGTACCGTAGTTCTCTCCGAGGTCAGCTATGACCTCTTGAGGCAGAACGCCCTCATAACGCGGACCGACAACCATCGGAATGACAAGTTCATAGGCGTCGTCCACTTTCGGGACGATCTGAACATATTTGAGCGTCACCCGTATCGGCTGATCCGGCATGAGGTTTGCAACTTCTTGGGTGAACATGTTTGAGCGATGCTGAACAAGAAGCGATGCGGCCTTGCCTTCGCGTTTTGCCGCTTCAAACGTTTTTCTGGCATCTTCTTTTCGTTTGATGACGGCCTTGATCAGCTCGTCACCGACCTCCATTTCCATCGCAAAGACGGCTGCTTTCTGATTGAGGGGAAAGAGATACGTGGCATTGATCGCCTCGCCGGTCGGATTGAAAAAGGTTTGTTGAAGCGTGACCGTTGCAAGGCTGTCTTCGACAGTGACGCTGTAATTTGATTTCAAAAGGGGAAGCGAAACCGGACGGCCATCAATCTCGGCG
>JBCDCU010000288.1:0-4826 GCA_039181265.1 Pseudomonadota bacterium
CTACAGCCACGTCATGCATATCGTGTCGAATGTGACGGGCAAGCTCGACACCGCCCACGACATGGTCGATGCGCTCTCGGCCGGTTTTCCCGCCGGGACGGTATCCGGGGCGCCGAAAGTGCGCGCCATGGAGATCATTGATGAACTTGAGCGCGAAAAGCGAGGCATTTACGCTGGCTGCGTTGGCTATTTCACCGGTGATGGGGATATGGACACGTGTATTGTTCTTCGCACAGCAATCGTAAAAGATGGCCGAATGTATGTGCAGGCTGGCGCCGGTATTGTTGCCGATTCCGTCCCGCAAAACGAGTATGAGGAATGCGTCAACAAAGCCAAGGCGCTGTTTCGGGCGGCAGAGGAAGCTGTTCGTTTCGCAAGCGATGAGAAGACGGCAGTTTAGGGGGTAATCGTGCGCGTTCTGGTGATCGATAATTACGACAGTTTCACCTACAACCTCGTTCATTATCTGGGTGAACTGGGCGCGTCGATAACAGTGAAACGCAATGACGATCTTCCAGCCGACGCGGCCCTTGCTATGGCATCTGACGCCATCGTGCTTTCACCGGGTCCCTGCACGCCGAACGAAGCCGGCATCTGCCTTGATCTGATAGAAAAAGCCAACGGAACGATCCCAATCCTTGGGGTTTGTCTCGGTCATCAATCGATTGGACAAGCCTATGGCGGTACCGTTCTGAGAGCCAGCGAACTGATGCACGGCAAAGTGAGCACGATCGACCATACCGGGTCGGGTCTTTTTGACGGTGTCCGCAAACCGTTGCGGGTCACGCGCTATCATTCTCTGACAATCGAGCCTGACAGTGTTCCCGACTGCCTGACCATCACCGCTTCAGCGTCTGACGGAACCATTATGGGTCTCTCCCACAAGACCGATCCGGTCCATGGCGTCCAGTTCCACCCGGAAAGCATAGCCTCGGAAGACGGTCATAAACTGTTGCGAAATTTTCTCGATCTTGCAAAAAGCGGCAACCGATCGCGCGAGAGAGAAATGGAAGAGCATGACGGGTGACATAAAGCCTATCCTGGCGAAACTCGGAGATGGCAAGAGCCTTGAGCGCGAGGAGGCCCGGGCAGCGTTTGACATTATGATGTCTGGCGAGGCGACCCCCTCTCAAATTGCAGGTCTCTTAATGGCGCTTCGGGTTCGCGGCGAAACCGTCGACGAACTGATCGGTGCGGTGACCACTATGCGCGCCAAGATGCTGCGAGTCGCGGCACCGGAAGACGCACTCGACATTGTCGGCACGGGCGGTGACGGCTCTGGAACCTATAACATTTCAACCTGCTCAGCCTTTGTTCTTGCAGGCGGTGGCGTACCGATCGCAAAACACGGAAACCGCGCGATGTCATCGAAATCCGGTGCCGGCGATGTCCTCGCCGCACTTGGCATCAATCTGGAAATCGGACCGGAAAAAATCGCTGAATGCATCGAAAAAGCCAGTATCGGGTTTATGTTTGCTCCGGCTCACCATGCCGCGATGCGGTTTGTCGGACCGTCACGGGTTGAGCTTGGTACGCGAACGATTTTCAATCTGCTGGGCCCAATGTCCAACCCGGCGGGCGTTGGCCGCCAGATGATTGGGGTCTTTTCACCGAAATGGCTTTCCGCGATGGCTGAAACCTTGAAGGCTCTGGGCTCGACAGATCTTTGGATTGTGCACGGAGACGGTGGCCTCGACGAGATCTCAATCAGCGGTCCGACCAATGTCGTGAGTCTCAAAGATGGAGCCATCGACTCCTTCACTGTTACACCTGAAGATGCCGGATTGGAGCGTGCTCCGCTCTCAGCAATCAGGGGTGGCGATGCCGACCATAATGCTGCGGCACTGAGAGCGGTCCTCGGTGGCGAAAAAAGCGCCCATGCAGATACGGTTCTATTGAACGCGGGCGCCGGTTTCGTCGTTTCTCGGAAAGCCGAAACCCTTGCAGAAGGTGTTGCACTGGCGCGTGACAGCATTGCTTCCGGTAACGCATCGGCTTCGCTTGAGAAACTTGTCGAAGTCTCGAATACCCCTTAACGGGTTTGATTGACGGGAATTTTTGAATTGAGTGACACATTGGCAAGAACCGATATCCTCAAAAAGATCGAAGCGTATAAGCGCGAGGAAATTTCGGCTGCAAAAACGTCCGTGCCGCTTTCAGAACTAGAAGACCGGATTGCCACGTCCAGCGACGAGCCTCGGGGATTTGTTGATGCACTGAGAGCCAAACAGGCAGTGGGCGACTATGCGCTGATCGCCGAAATCAAGAAGGCCAGCCCGTCAAAAGGCTTGATCCGCGCTGATTTTGATCCTCCAGCTCATGCCCGTGCCTACGAAGCCGGCGGCGCGGCCTGCTTGTCGGTTCTGACAGATGGCCCTTCGTTTCAGGGAAAGCCAGACTTCTTGACTAAAGCGCGCGCCGCCACGGGTCTGCCAGCGCTCAGAAAAGACTTCCTGTTTGAACCCTACCAGGTCTTCGAAGCACGCGCCTGGGGCGCGGATTGCATTTTGATCATCATGGCAAGCGTCACTGACGAGGAGGCAGCCGCGCTTGAAGAGACCGCATTTGCCCTCCAAATGGATGTGCTTGTCGAAGTCCATGACGAAGCGGAACTCGAACGGGCCCTCAAGCTGAAATCTGTACTCCTCGGCATCAACAACCGGAACCTGAAAACATTTGAGGTGAGCCTTGAAACCTCAAAGCGTCTTGCCGCGCTCGTGCCCGAAGATAAGCTCCTGGTTGGCGAGAGCGGGATCTTCACCTCGGACGACACGGCTGAACTCGAACAATCCGGCATAACGGCATTCCTTGTCGGCGAGAGCCTGATGCGGGCAGACGACATAACGGCTGCAACTCGCGAGCTTCTAAAGAGAAAGACCTGACGATGCCTGAACGCAGCACAAAGCTGACGCACATTGCCGAGGATGGTTCCGCTAATATGGTCGATGTCGCCGAAAAGTCGGTGACGATGCGGATCGCGCGTACCGAAGGCGCCGTTATCATGAAGCCGGAGACGTTGGAGATGATTGTGAGCGGCAATGCCAAGAAAGGTGATGTTCTCGCTACTGCGCGCCTTGCAGGCATTATGGCTGCAAAAAAGACATCGGATCTAATTCCGCTTTGCCATCCTCTTTCTCTTACGAAAGTGAGTGTCGATATCGCGCCGGACCCGGATTTGCCCGGACTGCGGATAGAAGCAATGGCGAAATGCGAAGGAAAAACCGGCGTCGAAATGGAAGCCTTGACGGCTGCATCCGTTGCCTGTCTCACCGTCTACGATATGGCGAAAGCCGTCGATCGCTCCATGACGATCACAGGTATCAGGCTTATGGAAAAATCGGGGGGCGTCTCCGGTGACTTCGTCGCAGACGACCTAGAGCCCAAGACCGGGGTCTGAAATCGATGCTCGTTCCGGTCGATGAGGCGGTTTCACGGGTTCTGAAAGCAGCCCGATTAAGCAAGGCAATCTCACTTCCCCTTCATGATGCGGATGGATACAGGCTGGCAGAGAATGTCGCTGCAACACGCACCCAGCCTCCCTTCGCGGCGTCTGCGATGGACGGCTATGCTGTTCGTCGAGCCGATCTCGACGAAGGCGCCGTTTTAAAGGTCATTGGCGAAGCGGCGGCTGGTCATAGCTTCTCTCAGTCATTAGGTACGCGAGAAGCAGTCAGGATTTTCACCGGTGCGCCCCTTCCGGATGGAGCCGACACGATCCTTATCCAGGAAGACGCTGAAACGTCTGGGCAAAATGAGATTACACCGACGTCGCTTCCAAAACAGGGCGACTATGTCCGCCCGGCGGGTATGGACTTCGCCGAGAATGAAACGCTGCTCAAACAGGGAACGCGACTGAATTTCCAGTCGCTTTCACTTGCAGCAGCGATGAACCTTCCGAACCTTCCCGTGTTTGAAAAACCGCGCGTCGGCATCGTGTCGAATGGCGACGAACTGGTGATTCCAGGAGGATCTCCCGGTCCGGATCAGATTATTTCGTCAAACGCATTTGGCGTCGCGAGCCTGGTTCGCGAAAACGGCGGGGTTGCAATCGACTATGGCATTGCGCCCGATAGGCCCGAGGCAATTCGCGCATCGTTTGAAGCAGCGCGGAACGATGGCTCAGACGTGATCGTAACCCTTGGCGGCGCATCCGTCGGCGATCATGATCTTGTCCGGCCAGTCCTCCTCGATATGGGGGCGGAATTGGATTTCTGGAAGATCGCCATGCGGCCGGGCAAACCTTTCATGTTCGGTTCGCTCGACGGCGTTCTTATTCTCGGTATGCCCGGCAATCCGGTTTCCAGTCTTGTTTGCAGCATCTTGTTCTTAAAACCCCTGCTCCTCGCAATGCAGGGCGACGACCCGACTTTCAGAGTCTTCAAAGCAACACTCACACGCCCATTGCCAAAAAACAGCCATCGTCAGGGTTATCTTAGAGCGACAGTCGAATTTTCCGGGAATGAATATCGGGCTTCGCCATTTGACCAGCAGGACAGTTCGATCCTGACTGTTCTCGCTCAAGCGAACGCTCTCGTTATCCGACCACCGAACGCTGAACCTGCGGCAGCGGGCGAAGAATGTGAATTCGTCTGGCTCTGAGAAGACCAGCTTTCAAGTCTCAAAATTAACCGTGTATCGATTTATTGAGGGATGAGAACAAATGGTCAGCAAATCTTTCAAACTTCGCGACATACGGTCACAGTTTCTTAACGCTTGCAGAACAGAATTAGAACAAGTATAAATGTTCTAGTTTTGTCCGCCCAAGATTCGGGAGCACAGCGCCAAATGCTTACGCGAAAACAGCACGAACTGCTCATGTTCATCAA
>JBCDCU010000289.1:0-4805 GCA_039181265.1 Pseudomonadota bacterium
CATGGAATTAGCTCTTTATCTCGTCATTGCGGGCGGTTTGCTGTCTGTCGTGTACGGAGCATGGGCGACTCAGTCGGTCATGTCTGCCGATGCCGGAAACCCGCGCATGCGTGAAATTGCATCCGCTATCCAGGAAGGCGCTCAAGCGTATCTGACGCGCCAGTACACAACCATCGGCATGGTTGGCGCCGTTATTTTCGTAGTCGTTGGCCTTCTTCTCGGCTGGCTCGTCGCGATCGGCTTCCTCCTCGGCGCTGTTCTATCGGGCGTTGCCGGGTTTATCGGCATGCTGATCTCAGTACGCGCGAATGTCCGCACTGCACAGGCATCGAGCCAAAGCCTGAGCGCCGGCCTTGAGATCGCCTTCAAATCAGGCGCGATTACCGGGATGCTGGTTGCTGGCCTCGCGCTCCTTGGCGTTGCCGTTTACTACTTCATTCTGACGGAAAGCCTTGGAATAGCGATTGGCGATCGCATCATCGTCGACGCGCTCGTTGCCCTCGGCTTCGGTGCATCGCTCATCTCCATCTTTGCCCGTCTCGGCGGCGGCATCTTTACCAAAGGCGCTGACGTTGGCGGCGACCTCGTCGGTAAAGTTGAAGCCGGTATTCCTGAAGACGATCCCCGCAATCCTGCAACGATTGCTGACAACGTTGGCGACAACGTCGGTGACTGTGCGGGTATGGCAGCTGACCTTTTCGAGACCTACGCCGTGACGGTTGTTGCGACCATGGTGCTCGGTTCAATCTTCTTTGCGGGAACCGCCTTCGTTGAACAGATCCTGATCTACCCGATGGCCATCGGCGCTGCCTGCGTCGTGACGTCAATCATTGGTACGTTCTTCGTGAAACTTGGCTCGAACAATTCGATCATGGGCGCGCTTTATCGCGGCTTCATCGTGACCGCTGTCTTGTCGCTGGTTGGCGTCGGCATCGTCACTTATTTCCTGTTCGGTTTCGACGGAGAAATTTCGGCAGGAGAAATCTCATTTACCGGCTTCGACCTCTTCCTTTGTGGAGCTGTCGGTCTTATTGTGACCGGTCTCATCGTCTGGATCACCGAGTATTATACCGGCGTGAACTTCCGGCCGGTCAAATCGGTTGCCGCAGCCTCTGAAACCGGCCACGGCACGAACGTCATCCAGGGCCTTGCGGTCTCACTGGAAGCAACGGCGCTGCCTGCAATCGTCATCATTGCCGGCATTGTCATTACGTTCAATCTTGCAGGATTGTTCGGTATTGCAATTGCCGTCACCACCATGCTGGCCCTTGCCGGGATGGTCGTCGCGCTCGACGCTTTCGGTCCGGTAACGGACAATGCGGGCGGTATTGCAGAAATGGCTGACCTTCCGCCGGAAGTCCGCGACACAACGGATGCGCTTGACGCGGTTGGCAACACGACGAAGGCGATCACCAAGGGTTACGCGATCGGTTCTGCCGGTCTCGGCGCTCTGGTCCTCTTCGCCGCCTATACGGAAGACCTGAAGTTCTTTGCACAAAACGCATCGGCAGATCAGTTCAGCTATTTCGAAGGCATTGGCGCCGTCGATTTCTCGCTCGCTAATCCTTACGTTGTGGTCGGACTGATGTTCGGTGGCCTTCTGCCTTACCTCTTCGCGGGTATGGGTATGACGGCTGTTGGCCGTGCTGCCGGTTCTGTCGTTGAAGAGGTCCGGCGTCAGTTCAAAGCAGATCCTGGCATTATGGAAGGCACTTCCAAGCCGGATTACGCACGCGCGGTTGATATGCTCACCAAAGCGGCCATCCGCGAGATGATCGTGCCGAGTATGCTGCCTGTCCTGTCTCCGGTGGTCCTCTACTTCGTGATTGCTGCAATCGCTGGCAAGAACGCTGCCTTCGCTGCCGTTGGCGCAATGCTCCTCGGCGTGATCGTGACCGGTCTCTTCGTAGCGATCTCCATGACCGTCGGTGGCGGCGCATGGGATAACGCCAAGAAATACATCGAAGACGGCAATCACGGCGGCAAGGGCTCGGAAGCTCACAAAGCAGCTGTTACCGGTGACACAGTCGGCGACCCGTACAAGGATACGGCCGGCCCGGCAGTGAACCCGATGATCAAGATCACGAACATCGTGGCTCTGCTCCTGCTTGCGGTTCTGGCTCACTAGCTGAACCGACACTCCAAGAGAGATCAAACCCGGTGCTTCGGCGCCGGGTTTTTTGTTTCCGCAAATCCGCTTTGCGCCGCACGGCGAAGGGAACAAGTTGAACTCTTACGCCGTTCCAACGATATTGCAGGAAAAGGACACCGCGTTCGGAGGCAAGGATATGGCAGTCATTACGGGCTGGGCCCATTCAAAATTCGGCAAACTCGAAGACGAAACCCTCGAAAGCCTGATCACCGGCGTTGCGGCAGACGCGATCAAGCATGCCGAGATCGAGCCAAGCGATATCGATGCGATCTATCTTGGAAACTTCAATGGTGGGTTCACCGAGCAGGGCTTTGCAGCTTCACTCGTCTCTCTCGCCGACGATGCCCTAAGATATGTTCCCTCAACCCGCGTTGAAAACGCCTGCGCCACGGGATCCGCGGCAATCCATCAGGCGATCAACGCAATCGACGCGAAAAGAGCAAAGACAGTGCTCGTTGTCGCGGTTGAAAAAATGACGGAAGTCTCGACCCGCGATGCAGGCCGTCTCCTCCTGCGGGCGTCCTACCACAAAGAGGAAGCCGACATAGAGGGCGGTTTCGCTGGCGTCTTCGGCCAGTTGGCTCAAGCTTATTTCCAGAAGTACGGCGATCAATCGGCGGCACTTGCTAGAATTGCTGCCAAAAACCACGCCAACGGTGTCCACAATCCCTACGCTCAGATGCGAAAGGATCTCGGCTTCGACTTCTGCAACACGGTGTCTGACAAGAACCCGCTTGTGGCGGGCCCGCTACGCCGTACCGATTGCTCTTTGATCTCCGACGGCGCCGCCGCCATGGTAATCAGCGACATGGATCGGGCGTGGACAGCACCGCGCGCAATCGGCTTCCGCTCTGCAACGCATGTAAACGACTTTCTCCCGCTGTCGCGCCGTGACAAAACGGAACTTGCCGGTGCTGGAAACGCCTGGAAGCAGGCCCTCGACCAATCAAGGCTCACGCTTGATGATCTGAGCTTTGTCGAGACGCATGATTGCTTCACGATTGCAGAACTCATGGAATACGAAGCCATGGGCCTGGCCGAACAAGGACAGGGGCACCGGGTGATCGAAGAAGGCATTACGGAAAAGACGGGTAAGCTCCCGGTCAATCCGTCTGGTGGCCTCAAAGCAAAAGGCCATCCCGTCGGCGCAACGGGCGTTTCAATGCACGCGATTTCCTGCATGCAATTGATGGATGAAGCGGGCGACATGCAGATCAAGGACGCACGTCTCGCCGGTATCTTCAATATGGGTGGTTCATCCGTTGCGAATTACGTGAGCATTCTCGAGCGCCTTCGCTAGAACGTGTTCCTGAACCGGATCAACGGATTGTAACTCAGGTCGTCGTCACGATTTGACGAAAGACCTGAGTTCCGCATTTTCTTCTTCAAGTTCCGCGACCCGCGCCTGCAGTTTTCCGATAAAATCCTGCGCATCGGCAAGATCGATCCTCTGCGGAATGTGTTGCGGACAATTGGCATCCCAAGCGGCAATTCGAAAGATGAGGGCGCGTTCGGTCCGCGCGCGATAGCCGTCAATCCGAAGTGTTTTGATAAGTTCAGGATCCTCGCTCACCTCCGCCTCAGCCCAGATTTTGATCCGCGAGCGATTGAGATAGTCCATGATGAAGAGGTGCACCTTGTTGTTTTCGCCAAGGTTGCCGAGGCTGATGTACTGGCGGTTTCCTCGAAAGTCGGCAATGCCGAGCGTTTTTTCGTCAATGACTTTGATAAATCCCTTTGGACCGCCGCGGTGCTGAATATAGGGCTGCCCATCCGCATTTACGGACGCCATGTAAAAGCTCTGCTGATGGGCGAGAAAGGCGGCAAGGTCAGGCGTGACTTTATCGTTCCAGTCGTTTGCGGCCATCATGCGTTCATAGGTTTCGCGGGAACCAAGGCGTTCCTGCTCCTCTTTCACGCTTTTCGTGAAAGCGATATCGGAGACAAAGTGTCGATCTGTCATTGCGCCGTTCCTTCGTTGATCGTTCTTTCGTCACGGTCTTTGAATATCGATTGATGTCGGGTGTGCAGCAACCTAAAACAAGGTTCGAATGACACGGGAGCACGCGGCGCTTTAGGAAAGCAGGCATGTCCGAACCCTCTTACACCGACAAGTATATCCGCTCGATCCTGGCTGACGTCACATCCGTCGCCGTTGTCGGCGCAAGCCCGAAAAACGTCCGACCATCCTATTTCGTCGTGAAGTACCTCGTTTCCAAAGGCTATGAAGTCTATCCGATCAATCCCGGACACGCTGGCAAGGAGATCTGCGGGCGCAAGGTCTACGCTTCCCTCGCGGACATTGAGGTTCCAATCGACATGGTCGACATCTTTCGAGGATCCGAGGCCGCTCTGGGGATTACGAAAGAAGCGCTGTCACTCAAACCACTGCCGAAAGTGATCTGGATGCAGCTCACGGTCATCAATCATGAAGCGGAGGCTCTTGCCGAAGCAGCGGGCGTCAAGGTCGTCATGAACCGCTGCCCGAAGATTGAATATGCTAGACTCTCCCACGAAATCGGCTGGGTCGGTGTTAATTCCAAAGTTATTTCAGCCAAGAAACCGACGCTTAGAGAAGGCTATCAGCGGTTCGGCCTCGCAAAGACCTGAACGACAGGGCAGACATCATGACCAAGACACCCGGATTTTCTAC
>JBCDCU010000290.1:0-4790 GCA_039181265.1 Pseudomonadota bacterium
AATTCGTCTCGCCCGTGGCGGCTCGAAGAAACGCCCCTTCTACCGGATCGTGGTCGCAGACGTCCGCGCACCGCGTGACGGTCGTTTCATCGAAAAGATCGGCACTTACAATCCACTCCTTCCAAAGGATTCTGAAAACCGCGTCGTACTCGACACCGAACGCGCGCAGCACTGGATCTCTCAAGGTGCGAAACCGACCGATCGCGTTTTGCGTTTTCTTGACGCTGCCGGTTTGATGACCCGCGAAGCCCGCAACAATCCGAAGAAAGCGTTGCCCGGCAAGAAAGCGCAGGAGCGCATTGAAGAGCAGCGGGCCAAGGAAGAGGAAGCAGCAGCTGCCGCAGCTGAAGACTCAGGTGAAGCTGCCGAGGCTGAAGCCGCTGCCGCTGAATAGGCTTTTTGAAGGGGCGAAAACCCAATGAGCGGCGATCGGCTGATCTGCCTTGGTCAGATTGGCGCCGCCCATGGTGTCAAAGGCCATGTGCGGGTCAAACCCTTTACTGAGACACCCGAAGGACTGGCGGACTATGGCCCGCTTCGCGATGAAAATGGCGAAGCGGCCTTCAAGGTCAGCACCCTTAGGGTTATCAAAGGCGGCATGCTTGTTGTCAAATTCAAGGGCGTCAATGACCGGGACGCCGCTGAGGGATTGAACGGCACCAAGCTTTTTGTCGAACGCGCCCGTTTGCCGGGCATCGACGACGAAGACGACTACTATGTTGAAGATCTCCTCGGCCTAGAAGCCATAGACTTGAGCGGCATTCCGCTTGGGACAGTGCAAGCCGTTCACGATTTCGGCGCCGGAGACATTCTGGACATCAAACCGGAATTCGGACCGTCCATTCTCGTCCCTTTCACAAAGAAAGCCGTTCCAACCGTCAATTTTGAAGACCACCGTCTTGAAGTCGACCGCATTGAGGCAGGCCTTGTCGAGGAGACTGGAGATCAAGACTCCGGTCCTCCAGGGAGTGGCAAGGACATATGAGCGGCGCGCCATTCCAGATCACGGCTCTGACGCTCTACCCGGATATGTTTCCAGGACCCTTAGCCCATGCCCTCTCGGGTAAGGCATTGGAGGACGGTCGATGGTCTCTGGACGCTGTTAACATACGGGACTTCGCGGAAGACCGTCACCGCTCCGTCGATGATACGCCGGCTGGAGGCGGTGCAGGGATGGTCCTGCGCGCGGACATCCTTGCTAAGGCAGTTGACTCACTACCTCATGACGACCGCCCGCGATTGCTCATGAGCCCGCGCGGGATGCCGCTCACCCAGGATCGGGTTCGCAGTCTTGCAGATGGGCCGGGAGCCATCATTGTTTGCGGGCGCTTTGAAGGTGTCGATCAAAGGGTCATCGAAGCGCGCGATCTCGAGGAAATCTCAGTCGGTGATTACATTCTTTCTGGTGGTGAAATCGCGGCATTTTCTCTGATCGATGCCTGTGTGCGGCTTCTTCCAGGCGTCATGGGCAAGAAAGAATCCGGTGATGATGAGAGTTTTGAGAACGGTTTGCTCGAATATCCTCACTACACAAGGCCGGTTGAGTGGGAGGATCGAACCATTCCAGACGTCCTGACGTCAGGCCACCACGGGCGGATTTCCGATTGGCGTCTTGAACAGGCGGAAAACCTGACAGAGAAGCGCAGACCCGATCTGTGGGCACGCTATCTTGAGCAGAAAAAGGGTGATTAGGAGAAACGCAACGGGGGTTTCCTACTCGCCGTCGTTGTTATCTTCCTCCTCGCGGTCTTCCTCAGTCGGCGCGACAACCGGAACCTCAACGCCGAACAGGGTCAAAGAACCTTCACTGACGAAGACGGCACCGCCGGTTAAGCGTGTGGGTGCCCGCTTGTCAGCTTTGGTCGCCTCTTCTCGTTTCGAGCCAGCGAGCACATCCATCGGCTGCATCGCAAGACCGATTAACAAGCAGGCCATAATCAAAGTCTTGTAAGCGCTCAAAATGGAAATCTCCCGTTTTTCGCGAGAAGCATGGGTCCGATACGAGACTACCAGCATTTCCGGGTATAAACAAAAAAGCGACCCCGCAGGGTCGCTCATTTTGTAAGCTCCGGAAGGCTCCGAAGTCTGATGGTGTGCCGTTCTAGCGTGGGCCAAGCGGAGCTGATTTCACCGTTTCTGCAACTGGTGCATCATTCTGCCGGGTGACAGACGAAAGGGCATCGAACCCGTTGAAGGTCGATACGATTGCTGAAAGAGGCGAAGCCACCGGCGTTGCCCGTTCAGTCTTAACGGCGATAGGCTCGTAGGTTGAGACATCAACACCAAGATTGCTTTCTGCAAATGCCACTGTACCAACAAAGCCAAGCGCCAGAAGGGCGAGAGCGACCTGATACATGATTTATTCCTTTCTCTTCGAATACTGACGGCAACGGAAACACCCTGCCGCCTTGACGAAGAGATAATCTTGACCACTCGGTAAAATAATAGCTGAAAACGACAACGCACTGTTCACAGGATGGTTGACGAAGATGGCCTTGTGTATGATCTTCGCGCTACCTAACGCTTTTGGAGGCGATAAAATGTCCGACCCGGTCGATCGTAATGAGGCCGAAGCGCAAAAGGCACGCCGCGATCTGGAGCGGATTGCTGAACAGTCAGACACGATCGGAAGTTCCGCGCTCGCCCGCATGGCGAAATCGACCGGCGACCGATTTTCCGCCAAAGACGTCAACCAGGACGATAAAATCGAGGTTTGGGGCGCTCGGATCGGCCGCGGGCTTGGCCTACTCTTTGCAATTGGCCTCGCGATCCATCTGATTTTTACCTACGTTTTGAACTAACTCTTCAGCGGAAAAATCTCGAACCTTATCCGTGTCGGCTTTTTGTTGAATTCACATGGGCTTTGGCGCTAAACCCTCTCCAGATAGCTCTGGAGGACAGGATTATGCAGAAATTCGATAAGCTGACGGGTGTTGCAGCACCCCTTCCAATCGTCAATGTCGACACTGACATGATCATCCCAAAGCAATATCTGAAGACGATCAAACGCACGGGACTTGGCGAAGGCCTTTTTTCCGAGATGCGCTATCAGGAAGATGGCAATCTTAATCCGGATTTCGTTCTGAACAAGGACGCCTATAAGGACGCGTCAATCATCGTTGCCGGAGACAATTTCGGTTGCGGTTCATCCCGCGAGCACGCGCCCTGGGCGCTCCTCGATTTCGGCGTTCGCTGCATCATTTCAACGAGCTTCGCCGATATCTTTTACAACAATTGCTTCAAAAACGGCATCTTGCCGATTGTCGTCTCGGAAGAAGAACTCGCCAAGCTCATGGATGATGCCGAGCGCGGCGCGAACGCTACGCTTTCTGTCGATCTTGAATCGCAGACAATCAAGGGACCGGATGGTGGCACGATTACGTTCGAAATCGATCCCTTCAAGAAACATTGCCTTTTGAACGGCCTCGACGACATCGGGCTTACGATGGAAAAATCATCCCATATCGAGGGTTTCGAAACCAAATTATCTTCCGAACGCCCCTGGGTATAGCGACTGATCGCTTTAGATCAGAGGCATTACGGTTCAACGAATGCCCGCTCCCGGCGGCGCACAACCGCTTCGCCATCACGAATGATTTCGATCAGAACCTCGTAAGCACCCGGCTCTGGCGATCGCGCTTTTCCGGCAAAGGCAAAATACGCTGCCTGGTGGCGCGGTCGCGGTTCGCTCATATGTTCAGCGAAGATCCCGTCTGGGCCCGTCACAAGCACGCGCATGCGATCCCCCGCCTTCATGTTAATGGCCCAGCCATAGCCGATCATTCTCGAAGACCGGCCCGTCGGCGCATTCGGCAGTCTGTCATAGACAAGATCACCGAGTTCAAACCGGTCTTCAGCAAGGCCAACCTGGATTATGGCTTCACGCGATCGGATCATCTCATAACTAAATGATCCAAAGGGAACGGCTCCGTCCTCGACAGCGACCGGCGCATTGCAATGCTCTGGAGCCGCTTCAAGACCAGTCATCGGATCAATCACATTGCCATTGCGGCGGACGGTCAAATGGAGGTGCGGAAACTGGGTATGACCTGACGCGCCGATCAATCCGATCGGCTCGCCACGCTGGACTGTCTCACCTTCCTTAACCCGGACTGATCCGCGGAACATGTGGCAATATTGGCTGGTATACCCGCCTTCATGGCGAATCACGACTCCATTGCCGCATTCACGACCGGCGACAGCGGCGAGAGACTGGGCGTCGAACACGAGCCGGTCCGCAACACCATCGCGGGTTGCAACAACGGTTCCCTCGGCAATTGCGAGGACCGCAAAACCGCGGTTCATATCGGTGAGATTCGGGACACGTATGTCAATCCCTTTGTGTCCATCATAGCTTGCGCCACCACAAAAGGTGTCGAGCACCTGTTGGCTCGGGTCGAGGTCGATCAAATTTTGCAGGTAACAGCTTTCATTCAATTTACAAGAAACCGGAAAAGCAAAGGGAATGGGCCTGTAAGGTGCCGATGGGAGCGCCGCGTTGTCCGGGCTGCCTCCGTCTTGCTGGGCGAAGCCTGGCAGAGGTGCAAAGGCTAACAGCGGCACCATCAACGACAACACAGCCGCGTTCCGTAAAAAAACCGGCACTGACATCGAGCGGCTTCGACAAGACAATGTGACCATGATTTTCTCAGATTCCTTTGGTTCGACGCGCGGCATGAGGTTGCTTCGATGAGCGTCCGTGACTATTGATCACCCCGACCTGAAAAAGAAGCGTGAATGCGCCTTTAGCATGGCGCCACTTCTATAGATCATTTCGAAAGGATAGCATC
>JBCDCU010000291.1:0-4769 GCA_039181265.1 Pseudomonadota bacterium
CGAATAAACCGCGCCTTTTCCTGAAGATCCGCAATTGATTCAGCACCGACATAACCCATGGCAGCCCGCAATCCGCCGGAAAGCTGGTGAAGCTCGTGCCGGAGGGGATCGAAGGGCAGGTGCCCTATAAAGGCCCCGTATCGAACGTGCTTCACCAGCTTTCCGGCGGATTGCGGGCTGCCATGGGTTATGTCGGTGCTGAATCAATTGCGGATCTTCAGGAAAAGGCGCGGTTTATTCGCATTTCCAGTGCGGGGCTCAGGGAAAGCCATCCGCACGACGTTCAAATTACGCGCGAAAGCCCAAATTATCAACGCGGGCTCTAACTCCCATGTCATCCGTTTATGCCTTTGGGCCGCTTCTGGCGCAGGTGCTTCTTGTTGTGATCGTTTATCTCGAATTGGGGCGTCGGCGTTTCCGAGAAGGCAAGGCCCGGCGTATCAAGTTCGACGATTACAAGATCCTGCCAAATGACGAGATCGACTATCTGGCGCAGGCAACCCGGAATGTCGTCAACCAGTTCGAATTGCCTGTGCTTTTCTTTGTTCTGGTCATCTCAATTGCAGTGACTGACACCCTTGGTTTCTTCCAACTCCTGTTGCTATGGGGTTTTGTCGTGTCGCGCTATCTTCACGCGTATTCTCATTTGACCAGCAATGATGTTTCGGTACGCGGCGCTCTGTTTCTGACTGGATTTGGGCTTTTGGCAGTCGCGTATCTGCTCTTCGCTCTTCGTCTGGTATTCGGTCCGGTGGCTGTTGGCTAACATGCGTCTTGGTGGACATCTTTCTGCAGCAATTGAGGTGATCGAAGAAGTCGAAGGACGCCATCGACCGGTGTCCGAGGCGCTTAAGGACTGGGGCAACACCCACCGTTTCGCGGGATCGGGCGACCGGGCTGCAATCGGCAACCTGGTCTATGATCTCTTTCGTAAGCGCCGTTCGTTGGCATTTCTTGCCGGTAGCGATAAGCCGGAAGCGCTCGTGTCGGGGCTGCTCATTCACGAATGGAACATGACGCCGGCGAAGCTGATTGACACGTTGCGGGACGACAAATTCGCGCCGGATTTGCCGGCAGAAAGCGAACTTGAAACGATCTCCGGACGCAATCTCGATGATGCACCTTTTGCGGTCCAAGCTGATCTACCGGATTTTTTGGCTGGTGATTTTGAAGACCAATTCGGTGAGGAATGGGTTCGGGAAGGGAAAGCTCTTGCCGGTCGTCCTCCACTGGATATCCGGGTGAATTCGCTGAAAGCGAGCCTTGAAAAAGTCGAAAAGCAGCTTGCGCGCTTCAAAGCGAAGAAATCGCCAATTGCAAGAATGGGGCTCAGAATCCAACCGGGAACCGGTGCCAGGCGTTTGCCGAATGTCCAGGCAGAGGAGGGATACAGAAAGGGGTTCTTCGAGGTTCAGGATGAGGGCAGCCAGATTGCCGCCGATCTCGTCTTCGCTCGGCCGGGTGAACAGGTGATGGATTTTTGCGCGGGCGCTGGCGGCAAAACCCTGGCTCTTGCTGCAGCCATGGAAAACAAGGGGCAGATCCACGCCTATGATATCGATCGGCACCGCCTCCAGCCCATTTATGAGCGTTTAAAAAGGGCCGGTGTGCGCAATGTTCAGGTTCACGCGCCGGTTCCCGATGGTGTGCCGGAAGGCTTGTCCGCACTCCAGGGACGGATGGACCGGGTCGTGGTGGATGCGCCGTGTTCCGGCTCCGGGACCTGGCGCAGGCACCCTGAGGCGAAATGGAAGCTCAATGCGGAGGCGATCGAAAAACGAACGTCTGAACAGGCGGATGTGCTGGAAGAAGCGGCCCTCTACGTCAAGCCCGGTGGCTATCTGATCTACATCACCTGTTCGGTGCTCGCTGCTGAGAATGAAGCGCAGCTTTTCACGTTCGCTGAAACCAATCCGGATTATGAAATCGTTTCGCTGGGTGAGGTCTGGCAGGATCTTTTCGGTTTTGACAAACCGCAACCCTGGTCGACGGATCTCAATGCGATCACGCTGACACCAGCTGCCACTGGAACTGATGGATTTTTCGTTAGTGTTATGTGGCGCGCGCCTTAAGGGTTCGTTGAGCATACCCTTAAAGGCTTTCCTTACCACGCTTCTAAACCGGCTGATAACGCTGCCATGACAAGGTCTTGCCTGACTTTAAAATCTCTATGTCAGGAGTGGGACAGCCGTGCAGAGACAGAAGCAAAACACTATCAGCCTTTGGGTCTGTTCAACGATTCTGCTTCTTCATCTGTATATTGCGATTTCGCTTCTCACTTATCTCGGCCAGTAGTCGACCGCGCTTGAAGTTCAGACCCTCTCCCCTATGAATCGGTAACGCACACTTCTTTCCTCCCGGCATGCGCGATCCCGATCATGACTTCAGTCAGAACCTATGCCACCTTCATTCTGGCAACCTTTGCGGTTGGTTGGACATCTGCTGCACTCTTTCCGCCGTCCGAATGGTATGAAGGGCTGAACAAAGCGCCGTTCAATCCACCGAATTTCGCGTTTCCGATTGCGTGGTCGCTGCTTTACATCATGATTGGTATTGCAGGAGCACGCGTCTGGATTGCTGAGTTGCGTGGTCTGCCGGTCCTATTCTGGATCTTTCAGCTTGGGCTAAACGGCTTCTGGTCGTTTCTTTTCTTTGGTCTTCAGGCACCGCTGCTTTCGCTCATCGAGGCTTTCTTTTTCCTGGTATCGATTGGCGCTTTCATCGGCGTGACATGGCGCTTCGAGCGAACAGCCGCTGTTTTGTTCGTGCCGTATTTCGTCTGGGTTTCCTTCGCGATTCTGCTCAATTTATGGATTGTTCTCTACAACTAAGGCGATTGCAGTCGGCTTTCCCGTTGATGAGGCGCGCGGCTTCTTGCAAGCCCCGCCAACTTCCATTAACGACCTCACAATGAGCGACGATCCCCACACCGAAAGCATTCTCATTATCGATTTCGGCAGTCAGGTTACCCAGCTAATCGCCAGGCGGGTGCGTGAAGCTGGCGTCTACTGCGAAATCGCACCATTCCAATTGGCCGAAGAAGCATTTCATCGGATGCAACCGAAAGGGATTATCCTTTCCGGCGGTCCTGCTTCGACGGAAGATATCGGAAGCCCACGCGCGCCGGATATCGTTTTTCAATCCGGTCTGCCGGTGCTTGGCATCTGCTACGGACAGATGACTATGTGCGTTCAGCTCGGCGGTCGGGCCGAACCGGGTGATCATCGCGAGTTTGGTCGCGCCCACGTCACCGTCAAACAAAAGTCCGCGCTGTTCGACGGGATCTGGGAAGATGGCAACGATTACCAGGTCTGGATGAGCCATGGGGATCGTGTCATTGCACTACCCGAAGGTTTCGAGGTCTACGGGACATCGCCGAATGCGCCCTTCGCTATCTTTGCTGACGAGGAGCGTCATTACTACGGCGTTATGTTCCATCCTGAGGTGGTTCACACACTCGATGGTGCAAGGCTACTCGCAAACTTCGTAAAAACGATCTGCGGCTGTTCCGGTGAGTGGACCATGGGCGCATACCGGGCGCAGGCGATTGCTGCCATTCGCGAGCAGGTCGGCGACCAGAAGGTGATTTGCGGGTTGTCCGGCGGTGTTGATAGCGCCGTTGCTGCCGTCCTGATCCACGAAGCCGTCGGCGATCAATTGACCTGTATCTTCGTCGATCATGGACTGATGCGTATGAACGAAGGCGAAGACGTGGTTTCGCTGTTCCGGGGGCATTTCAACATTCCGCTCGTCCATGTTGAAGCAGCAGACCGGTTCATCGGGGCGCTCGAAGGCGAATCCGATCCGGAAAAGAAGCGCAAGACGATCGGTGCGCTCTTTATCGATGTCTTCGAAGAAGAGGCCGAAAAGCTTGGTGGGGCAAATTTCCTTGCACAAGGAACGCTTTATCCGGACGTGATTGAGAGCGTGTCGGCGACCGGCGGTCCCTCGGTGACCATCAAATCGCACCACAACGTTGGGGGTTTGCCTGAAAAAATGGGGCTTTCGCTGGTTGAGCCCCTGCGCGAGCTTTTCAAGGATGAGGTTCGAGATCTGGGGCGCACACTCGGGCTGCCTGAGATATTTGTGGGCCGTCATCCATTTCCCGGTCCGGGGCTCGCCATTCGCATCCCCGGCGAGGTGACCAAAGACAAATGCGACATCCTGCGGAAGGCTGACGCAATCTATCTTGAAGAAATCCGAAACGCCGGGCTTTATGACGCGATCTGGCAGGCATTCGCGGTCTTACTTCCCGTCCGTACGGTTGGCGTCATGGGGGATGCGCGGACCTATGATTATGTATGTGCGTTGCGCGCGGTCACCTCAACCGACGGTATGACTGCTGATTATTATCCCTTCCCTCATGAATTCCTCGGACATGTTGCGACGCGAATTATCAATGAGGTGCGGGGGATTAATCGCGTTACATACGACATTACCTCAAAACCACCCGGAACAATCGAATGGGAATGATTAATTCCGAATGAGCCATATTTCTGGGGAAAGTCACTTCCGGAGAAGGCCAGCGCCAACAAACAAAAGCGCCCCGGTAATCGAGAGGTTTTTGAAAAACAGCGATAGTTCAAGGTCTCCGACCAAGCCGGATAGCTCCCAGAAGCGATGAAAATAAAAATTTGTGGCGAGCGTGAAGGCAGCGAGAATGAATGCCGAAATCCAAGCGTAGCGGCGACCGACGGCGAGCAGGCTGCCCGCCACGATCTCCAGCAAAATCGTGCACGGGAGTAGGAGAAGTGCGGGGGCCAGCCCCA
>JBCDCU010000292.1:0-4763 GCA_039181265.1 Pseudomonadota bacterium
AGGGCATTCAGATACCTTTTCCGTCTTTCATTTCCTGACAGATGCGGTAACGGTTTCCTTGTTCGCGGCTCAAACAGGGAGAAGGACATGTCGCTATTACGACGCGGATTGCGGGGGGCACCCGTCAAACGCCTCCAGGAGAAACTGGGGATCGATGCAGATGGCATCTTCGGCGGAGGAACCGAAAAGGCGGTCAAGGATTTCCAGAAAGAAAACGGTCTTGCCGTCGATGGTATCGCCGGTCCCGATACGTTTACCGCAATGGGCCTGCATGAGCTCGTTCTTCTTCGTGTCGGATCGCGCGGCAAAGCCGTCAAAGCCCTTCAGGAGGATCTCGGTATTGGTGCCGATGGTATTTTCGGAAAAGGGACCAAAGCCGCTGTGATGGCCTTCCAAAAGGAAAATGGCCTCGCTGAAGACGGCATGGCCGGGCCGCTCACGCTCGCAAAACTTGCATCGTTCCAATCGGACTTTACGCCTGCCACAATTGAGAAAGCGGCCGTAAAACCTGACGAAGATCATTTCGAAAGCGAACCGCTCCCCGAACTCGAAGGGGGAGCACCGGTAAAATCGTCTGCTGCCGAGGAAGCGCCATCTAATTCTCTTTGGGGACGGATCTCCGGCTGGTTCTCCTAAAAAAGGATCGAAAGGCGGGTATGAGTTCTCATGCCCGCTTTTTCTCAGGAACGCCGGTCTCGAATAGCTGTGTTGAAATGCGGCTTGAAATCGCTGCGGATTTCAGCGTTTTGCGATATCCACCCCTATATTGGACATGATTTTTTAACGAGGTAATTCCTGCTCACTATGGATTGCCCAGGAATTCGAGTGATTGAGTAAAGATGCCCGCGAATCTGAAAAGCTCCAGCAAGTTCATGAGTCTCGTTCTTCGACATAAACCCGAGGAGATCGGGATTGAACTCGATGAGAATGGCTGGGCCAGGATTGATGATCTGGTTGAGCGGTCAAATGGTACGCTCACCGACGATCTGGTCCGCCGCGTGGTCGAGACCAGCGACAAGAAGCGGTTTGCGATCTCCCCGGACGGTCAATTCGTCAGAGCCAATCAAGGGCATTCGATCGCGGTTGATCTTGAGTTTGTTGCAACCGAGCCTCCAGAGGCTCTTTTCCATGGCACGGCGAGCCGGTTTGTTGAGCAGATCCGAAAGGAAGGCTTGAAGCCAATGTCCCGGCAATATGTTCACTTGTCTTCGGACGAAGAAACGGCGACGGCAGTCGGAACCAGACACGGCAAGCCGCATATCTTTCTGATTGAGGCGCGCGCTATGAGTGAAGCCGGTTATGAGTTCTTCTTGTCCGAGAACGTCGTCTGGCTCACGAAGCATGTACCGCCAAAATTCCTGAAATAGCCGACCCCTTAATAGATAGAGATTTTTCTCAAGTCCCGCTGGAATAAACCGGCGACCTCGCTCGTCTATCCCATATCGCATTATCCAGATTGATGAGGAGGAGTGGATCGTGATGGATGAGGAGAGAGATGTCGCGCGTCATGCCGAGAATGTAAGTGCAGACGAAAAGTCGGTCGCTGAAACGGCTGACACAGCCAACAGCGGTCGCCGCAAGTTCATGAAAGATACCGGACTTGTGACGATGATGGGCCTGCTTGGGGCTTCAATACCGTTCTACAACAATATGCCGGCAGGGCTGGTTCCGGCCGCACTGGCCGATGACAATGTTCTGGCGGGTAAGGATGGTCTGACGCTCTTGAACGACCGCCCGGTCAATGCGGAAACACCGCCGGAATTCCTGGACGACCCAATTACACCGACAAGCCGGCATTTTGTGCGCAACAACGGTCTTCTGCCCGACGATACTGATGCGGCAAGCTGGACCCTGACGGTCGATGGATTGGTCAACAATCCAATGTCGCTTTCCATTGCCGACCTTAAAGACCAGTTTGAAATTGTGACGATGGCGCTTGCGCTCGAATGCGGCGGTAACGGACGCGCGTTCTTCGATCCGCCTGCGCGCGGAAACCAGTGGACCTATGGTGCGATTGGCTGTTCCCGCTGGACGGGCGTACGCCTTAAGGACGTGCTCGAAAAGGCTGGCATTCAGGATGGCGCGGTCTACACGGCCCACTACGGAGCCGACCTTCATCTATCGGGCGATCCAGAGAAACTGCCGATCTCGCGCGGTGTGCCGATCGCGAAGGCTATGACCGACAATATCCTGATCGCATTTGAGATGAATGGAGAAGCGCTTCATGTTCTGAATGGCGCGCCGCTCCGTCTGGTCGTTCCGGGATGGCCCGGCTCCTGCTCGCAAAAGTGGCTGACGCGGGTCGAAATCCGCGATCAGGTTCATGACGGTCCGAAAATGACAGGCACGTCCTATCGGGTTCCCTCCTATCCAGTGGCGCCTGGCGAGAAGGTCGACAAAAAGGACTTCGACATTATCGAGCGTATGCCGGTCAAGTCACTCGTGACATTCCCGGCAAACAAAGCTGAAACCGGCATGCAGACGGAGGTCCGCGGTCACGCTTGGTCGGTTGATCGCACCGTCGACAAACTCGATATCTCTATCGATTTCGGAAAGACCTGGGTTGCGGCTGAGCTCGACCCGCCTGTCAATGACGGTGCGTGGCAGAACTGGCGCGCAAACGTCTCTTTCCCGCAGGCGGGATATTACGAAGTCTGGGCGCGGGCAACCGACAGTGCAGGCGAGATGCAACCTTTTGCCATTAACTGGAATCCGAAGGGGTATCTCAACAATACGATGCACCGGGTTGGTATTCGCGCAAGTTGATGTCATGGGCGGGCTTCGGCCCGCCCTTTCCAACAAGGGATTCACTTAAATCATGAAAACGATTTTGCGTCTTTTGGCGGCGCTGCCGCTTGTCTGCGCGGTAAGTGCTGCTTCCGCCTTTGTCCTGGTGCCTTCACACATAACGAGTGAAAGTGGATTGAAGGTGCTTGCAAGCACTGACGAGCCTTCCGAATACGGGCTTCTTAAAGTGGCAAACGGTGTAGATGAAACCTTCTATGCCTGTACACCCTGCCACTCCGAGCGCATCGTCGCGCAACAGGGACTGACACGCGAAGGATGGGATGAACTCTTGGACTGGATGGTTGAGGAGCAGGGCATGGTAGAGATCGAGGAACCGGATCGCACGACGATCCTTGATTACCTGGAAGCGCACTACAATGAGGATCGCCCGAACTTCCCGAACTAGGACCGGGATTCCAGTTCCAGAGATGGCGAGTATTCGATTATCGGACCGGCACGCAGGCGATCAAACGCAGGGCGTTGCTTTGCGTGTCGCGTCCTGAACAGCCGCGACCGTCGTCGTCTTTTGCGTTTGCGCGGTAAAGGCGACCAAATGTTCGGAAACGGCATTGAACTTGCCGATATCCATCCCGATCGCAAGGACGGCAAAGGAATAACCTCCATAAGACCATGCATGGCTCATCATGCCGTCGCCATCAGGAAGCGCCGGTGGCTGATCAAGCATGAAGAATGTCAGACGGCAGCCGTTCACGCCCGCATAATGAGCTGCAAAACCCGACGGCTCCAGGTACTCAGTGCGAACAAGTGTCAGCCGCGCTGCTTTGAGATCGGGGAGGCTGCCGATTCTCGGCAAGAAAGCCTGTGACCCATCGAGCGCGGCGATATCGAAGCTTTGATCGACCAGTGCCTTGTGGACGTCTGCCGGATTCTTGCGATCTTGCCCGAAATCCAAGAGGTTCGCTCCAAAAAATACTGCGCCGATGAGGGAAGCTGCAAAAGCACCCGCCCAGATCCAGCCGGACTGGCCCTTCTTTACCGGAGATGGATCCGTTTCAATCATCCCTTCAGGCCGCATGGCTTTCAAACCGGCTGAAATGCCGCGAATGCGCAGATAGGTGGCTTTGAGATCCGGCTCCTCATCAAGGCGTTTGCGAAGCGCGCGGGCTTCATCAGCACTGAGTTCGCCATCCGCCAATGCGTTCAGGCGATCCCAGTCTTCGGTATTATCGTTCTCGGCGCGCATTCGTTCGTTCATTCTCATCTTTCTGCGGTGCCCCATCGATCAATTCGATCAGGCGTTTGCGAGCGCGGCTCACACGGCTCATGATCGTGCCGGGCGGCACATTCAGGATCTCCGCGGCCTCCGCATATCGAAAATCCATAATGTCTACGAGAAACAGTATTTCCCGCGCTGACGGCGGCAGTTTCTCATAGGCCCGACGGATCAAAATCGCGTCGTCAGCCTGAAAGACCGGTGAGCTTTCGGATATCAGACGTTTCTGACTGTTGGAATATTCCTTCCTGATCCGACGTTTACGCAATTCGTCGTAGAAAAGGTTGCGGATGACGCGAAACATGAAGGGTCTGAGACGCTCTTTCGCCGTCGGGACATCGCGCGCCTTTAGGACGCGTTCAACCGCGTCCTGCACCAGATCTTCCGCGTCCGTTGGCTGGTCGCAGATCGAGCGGGCGTAGGCGTTGAGATCCGGCCAAATTGTTTCCAAATCCCGGCTGATTGTCATGGAAGCAGACTAACAAGCCTGGATTTGCGGACAAGTCGAAAATCACGTGAGGATTGACCGGCGCTAGAAACCCGATGCGGTACACGCGTGACCGGATAGGAGCAAATCACATAGGGTCTTTTGAAGGGAAGTGGCACGCCCTAGGGGAATCGAACCCCTCTTTTCAGGTTGAAAACCTGACGTCCTAACCGATAGACGAAGGGCGCGCGGTGGAGCTTGGTATAATCACTTCAATTGCCCCTTACAAGGGCCGTCTGTAAATTTTTTGATGCG
>JBCDCU010000293.1:0-4730 GCA_039181265.1 Pseudomonadota bacterium
GGAAAACTTTGCCATTCGCGAATGTGAGACACTCCACGTTCCTCATTTTTGGCGACAGTTGACCAATACGTGCCTGACTGGGGCGCTTATGGAAACAAAGTGTGGACCGGCGAACCCTCCTTAAGAATTCTGGTAGCTCTTGCAGCATCCGTCTGGATTTGCTGTTAGCGGACATTCACTCGCGCGATCAGAAACAGCGCTTTCGACCGCAGATAATTCACCCGCCATACACTCCCTCACCCCGCCACCCCCGAATGTTTCAGTCCGCACGCCCCCCGGGTACACTTGATACAATCCCCAACATCTGGCGCACACAGAGAAAGTGTTTTGTCCCCCTCGAACCAAACCTCAGGGATCAAGACAATGCGGCTTACCTACCACGAACCAGACACACTCCGCCGGGCCGGCATGACCATCACGCTCACGATCTACGGCGCAACAGCTCTCAGCACAACGCTCGTGTCTCTTGGGCTTTGCTAGGCTATTCCCGTAAGACTGGCTCCAAAAGACCAGCCACGGAAGGCCAGCTCCCGAAAGCCCACCGATGTGGCTACCGGTATGGCCCGCCGACACGACACCCATGCCTCTCTCCAAAGCCTTTGATACAATTGATACAAAGCCGGATACACTCAAGACAAACTGGACTAGTCTAATGGTCCGGGTTTAGCGGGTTGCGAGAGAGGCATATGGCCGAAGGTTTGGCGACAAAGAACACCAATAGTGAGAGCGCGTTTGAAGGCCTCCTCACGCAATCGGACAACAAAGCGGCCCTTGCCGTTTTTCAAAATGCCTTTGACGCCATGGAAGACGGCGTCGCGCTCTGGGATGAGGACCTGAAATTCGTCCTCTGCAATGAGCGCTATTATGAATTGATCATGCCCCGCGGTATTCCGAGATTGAAGCCCGGGGATTGCGCGATCGAGCTTGGCACCAAAGTGTTCAGCACGGACTTCTACGCTTTGCCGGAGGGAACCGACCCCGCCCTCCTGGCAGAGCAGATGGTGAAGACCATGAAGTCTTTCGTGGTCGATCTTGAACTTGAACGCACCGACGGAACGCTCATTTCGATATCGTCCAAGAAAACGACGCTCGGCGGCTATCTCCTCACCTTCAAGGACATCACCGACCGAAAACGCGCCGAAGCCGCCGAACGGGCGGAAGCGGAAGCTTCGGAACTTGTCCAGAAAGTCGTCGAAGCCTGCCCGGCTAACTTCCTGATGTCCCGTGTCGAGACCGGAGAAGTCCTCTTCCGCTCCAATGCATCGCAAGAGCTCTTCGGCGAGAAGGAAAGCGCCCGCGGCCATTGGTACAATCCGGACGACCGCATACGCTATCTGGCCAAACTCGAAAAAGACGGCCGCGTCGATGACATGTTCGTCCTGGGCCTCAAATCGGACGGAACTCCCTTCCCGTCCCAGGTCTCGGCCCGGATGGTCGACTATCGGGGCGAGAAGGTCATCGTCTCCTCGACCACGGATCTCACCGAAGCCTTTGCGCTCAGAGACGAGCGAGACCGGGCCAATGCGCAATTGAGGGAGGCCGTCGAAGCGCTTGATGAAAGCTTCGTTCTTTTCGATGAAAACAACGAACAGGTCGCCGCCAATGCAAGGCACCGGAAGCTCTTAGAGCCCTATGACGACCTCATCAAAACCGGCACGAAAATGGGCGATGTCCGCCGCAAGGCCGTTGAAGACGGCTATCTCAAGGTGAAATGCGATGCGCCCGGCGGGCTTGATCAGGCGTTGAAGACGCTTCAACCCAACCAGACGGTCAATTTCGAAATGACCCCCGCGGACGGCACCAGGTGGACCGCGCGTATGGTGCGCCTCAAAAGCGGGGCAACGGTCGGAACGGCACTCGATATTACAGAGCAATTGCAGGCGGAACGGCTTTTTGCAGACGCGATCGAGAACCTTCCGATTTGCGTCGCGGTGGAAAGCGAAGACACCAAAATCACCCATTGCAACGCCACCTACCAGGCGTTTTACGACGTGCCGCTCGAGACGCTCAAGACGCTCACTTTTGAAGAGCGCATGACAATCATATACGACAAGCTTGAGGCGCTCGACGGAAAGCCCATTATCGGGCACCCGCTTGCCTCCCATCGCGCAACCCACGTATCAACGGAAGCGAAATTCAAAGACGGACGGCATTTCCTCTTTGAGCGCGCACCTGCGCAGAATAATCAGACCGTCATTGTGATTACGGAAATCACGCAATTGAAGGCCGCCGAAGAGCACCGCCTTGCCTCCATCAACGATGCAATTGAGGGGTCGGGCGAAGCGCTCGTCCTTTTCGACAAGGACGCGCAATTTGTCCTCGGCAACAAAGCCTATCACGACATGTTCTGGAAGGAGATCGAGGCGCCCTATGTTGGCGAACCGGTTGAAACGCTTTTCCAGCGCGTCATCGACCACGATTATTACGCAATTCCGGACGGAATGACGAAAGAGCAGTTCTATGAGGCCGGGCTCGATGTCTTTTATAACCACGGCAAGGAATTGCCGATGGATACTGCGAGCGGACGGCGGGTCCTTGCCTCCTCCCATCAGACAGGGCTCGACGGCTATCTCCTTTCATTCAAGGATATGACTGATCAGGTCAAAGCGGAAATGCTCTTCGCCGACGCGATCGGCAGGCTTCCGGTCGGGGTTGCGGTTGAGACGCCAACGGGAGAACTCACCCATTGCAACGCAGCCTTTGCATCCTTCTATGACAGTCGGATCGAAGACCTGACCTCCATGAGCTTCGAAGAGCGGATGGCGGTCATTTATCCGAAGGTTGCTGCCGTCAACGGACGACCTCTTGGCGATGATCCAATGCAGTTTCATCACAACAGTCAGGAGACACAACGCGACTCCCTCGCGCCGATCGAAGCAAATTTTAAAGAAGGACGGCATTATCTTCTTGAACGCGCACCCACCTATGACGGTGGCCGTGTGGTCGTGATGACCGACATCACGAAACTCAAAAAGGCTGAAGAGGAACTCCAGGAACAGCGCGAAACCTCGCACCAGAACGAGAAGCTCTCGGCCCTTGGCGAGCTTCTCGCAGGCGTTGCCCATGAACTCAATAACCCGCTCTCGGTTGTCTTCGGCTATGCGCAGATGCTGCAGGGCAAGGTGGAGGATCCCGTCATTTCCGAGCGGATCGGTCTCATCGGTCAATCGGCGGAGCGCGCTGCCAAAATCGTCAAGACCTTCCTCGCAATGGCCCGCCAGAGGCCGACGAAAATCGAACTCTGCTCGCTCAATGATGCTGTCAGAACGGCGCTTGATGTCTCAAGCTATGGTTTGAAGGCAAACGGCACGAAAGTCCTGATCGAACTTGATGAAGAGGCACCGCTTGTCTCTGGCGACTTCGACCAGCTTGCCCAGGTCTTCAGCAATCTCATCGTCAATGCGGGCCATGCTCTTGAGCCGCAACGCGACAAGGGCGAGCTTATTGTGCGCTCCTTCTATGACGCGACGAACAATCAAACAGTGGTTGAAGTCCGCGACAATGGCGTCGGCATTCCAAAGGATATCCAAAGCCGGATTTTCGAACCCTTCTTCACCACCAAGGATGTTGGCGAAGGCACAGGCGTCGGCCTTGCCTTCAGTCACAGAATTATCGAAAACCACGACGGTGAGCTGACAGTGAGATCCGAAGTCGGGAAAGGCACGAGCTTTTACGTCAAATTGGGCTCAGCCGTCGGTACACGTGTCCGAGACCACGAGACCGATGACGGCCCGGAAAAATCCGGTCAGTATTCGGTTCTGGTCGTCGACGATGAGGCGGGCGTCGCGCAGCTCATCCACGATATTCTCGTCGAGCACGGCTTCACGGTGACCAAAACCACAAGCCCCCGCGACGCGCTCGCCATTCTCGAAAACCAAACCTTCGATGCCGTTTTGAGCGATTTCAAAATGCCGGATATGGACGGTGAACACTTCTACAACGCCATGAAGGTGATCGCGCCGGAATGCGCAGACAGGATCGGCTTCGTCACCGGGGATTCCATGAGCCGCAACGTCAGACAGTTCTTCCTGGGCTCCAAGCGCCCCTACCTTGAAAAACCAATCCTTACGGACGAATTGCTGGTTCTCGTAAGGCACCTTTGCGAACCGGATCGGGAATTGGGATGAGTGAGATGACTGCCCATCATATTATTGTTTGCGATGACGAAGATGCGCTTCGCCGGATGCTGAAAGATCACCTGTCAGAATGCGGCTATGAAGTCACGGAAGCGGCCAATGCAACCGAGCTTCAGGATCTTTTGAAGGCAGGCGAACCGGACCTCGTTGTGCTCGACGTCAAAATGCCGGGCACAGACGGCCTGACGGCGCTTCGTGAAATCCGTGTGACGTCAAAAGTCCCGATCATGATGCTGACATCTGCCGGTGAAGTCGTCGACAAGGTTCTGGGGCTTGAATTCGGTGCCGACGATTATCTCGTGAAGCCCGTGGACCTGCGTGAACTCCAGGCCCGGGTGAAGGCCGCGATCCGACGCAGTGATTTTCGGATTGAACAGGAAGAAGAGGCAGAACGTCTCAAAGGCACCATTCCGTTCGGGGCCTGCAAGCTCGACCTTGACGGCGGGCGGCTCTTCGGCGTTGACGGGACGGAGATTGCGATCACCGCCATGGAGTTCAGCCTTCTCCGTGTGTTTGCTGAAAACAAGGGGCGCATTCTCAATCGCGATCAGCTTCTGGAACAGGCCCATGACAAGGGCTGGGAGCCGTTCGACC
>JBCDCU010000294.1:0-4715 GCA_039181265.1 Pseudomonadota bacterium
CCTTAACTATCAGAGGCGGGTTTTTCTGGAAGCTTATCTAGCATTTCGCCGAGCAAAAACCAGAAGAATTCATCTCCCGTATATCCCCGCAGTCGATCAATCTCCTTCCCATCCTCCACCAGAATGAAAGTCGGCGTAAAACGTTCAATGCGTATGCCCTTGAGATCGTCGGGCACCGATCCGTGGATGTTCACGATCCTGAGGGGAGCAATCTTGCCCTCCGCAGTTTTTTCATAAACGACGCCGATTTCTTCATGCCATCGCTCACACCAGGGACAGGCATCCTGTTCGAGCATGATCAGTTCAGCTGAAAGAGCCACGGGTGAAAATGGCAGAAGTGTTAAAACCATCCCGCAAACACCAGCAATGAACGATCGAACATGTGTCCTGGATTTCATGTCGCCTTGATCCTCTCAGACCGCGAAAACGCCCTCTTTTGTTTCGCGCAAAACAATATATAGTATTTTTTAAATGTTTCTATGTTTTTGGCCCGTGCGCTTTCACAAATTGGTGAAGTACACAAAGCCACAGGCATGAACGAGGGACGTTTCGGGGGAGGATATGCCGGACGTTACCATCACATCCGCATTTCTGGCGGGGCTGATTTCGTTCATTTCGCCCTGCGTCCTTCCACTGGTTCCACCTTACCTCGCCTATCTTGCAGGCGTTAGCTTTTCAGAGCTCTCTGCGGAAGACGAAAGCCGGATCGCATCGGGCCGAATTATTGCCTCGGCTGTCCTTTTTGTTCTCGGCTTCACGACGGTGTTTGTGTTGCTTGGGGCATCAGCAAGCCTGATCGGTCAGGCTGTGACGCAATATTTCAATGTGCTCGCGACGATTGCCGGAATCATTATCATCCTGATGGGGCTCCATTTTCTGGGACTTTTGAAGATCGGTCTTCTCTACCGGGAGGCACGTTTTCAAATGGGTCACAAACCGGCGGGGCTTTGGAGCGCCTACATTATCGGCCTTGCCTTCGCCTTTGGCTGGACACCCTGTGTCGGACCGGTTCTCGCCGCTATTCTCTTTATGGCCGGTGCGGAGGAAACCGCGCTTCAAGGTGGTGCCTTGCTCGCAGTGTACTCACTCGGTATCGGCCTGCCGTTCATTCTTGCAGCCGTCTTCGCACCGCAATTCATTCGCTGGATGACGGGGTTCAAACGTCATCTGGGCACTGTTGAGAAGGTCACTGGCGGGCTGCTCGTCGTCACGGGTGTTCTTTTTCTCACGGGCGCGATGCCCGTCATTGCCTTCTGGTTTTTGGAACTCTTTCCCGAATTGGCACGCTATGGTTAGGAGGAAGCCATGATACGAATGCTCTTTGGTCTGGTACTTTTATCTGCCGCGTCGGCACCCGCTTTCGCATCGGAACTCGGCGACGACGGTCTCTACAAGCCGGGTTGGTTTTCCGTCACGTTCCGCGATTTATCGGAAGATCTCGAAATGGCGAATGAAAGCGGCAAGCGCCTCGTCATGTTTTTTGAACAGCGCGGCTGCGTTTACTGCAAACAGGTGCACGAAACGGTTTTGACCGATCCGGAAGTGCGGGACTTCATCGAAAAGAACTACATGGTGGTTCAGTACAATCTTTACGGTGATGAAGATGTGGTCGATTTCGACGGCGACGATCTGACCGAAAAGTCCGCTGCCCGCAAATGGGGGGTGCTGTTCACGCCGACCATTCTTTTCATGCCTGAAGAGGCGGACAGCAGCAAAAGTGCGAAGGATCAGGCAGTCGCTGTTATGCCCGGTGCGTTTCGCAAAGGGACTTTCCTCGACATGTTCCGTTGGGTTCATCAACGCGGTTACGAGGGCGATGAAGACTTCCAGCGCTATCACGCACGAAGCATTCGCGAACGCGCAGCGGCGGGAATAGAAAACACGGATTGAGGTCCGAAATCGCGTCTCATGAGCGAGACGCTCCGGGCAGGTGAGGAATTTTATTCTACTGAATTAACAATTTTGAGTATCACTTACTCACCCACTATTAGTTTGTGTACATATGTTCCAAAATAAACATTCAAAAAATACGATATATGAATTGACACATTCAAAAATTCATATTTATCTTTAGATGCGCTCAGGACTGGAGACCCTGTCCGCACTTTGATTGGAGGAGAAGGGGGAGATCATGAAGACGCCACTCTTGGCAGTGCTTGTTGCCGCTTTTGTTGGATCGAGCGCCTATGCAGGAACGATCGCGCCTGACGATGTCGTCATTAAAGATGGTGAAATCGCGCAGTCATTAACCGGCGTTCCGGGCGATCCAAAAGCTGGCCGTGAAGTCTTCGCAGATCGCAAGCTCGGTAACTGCCTTGCCTGCCATCAAAACAGCGAGATCACGGAGCTCTCTTTCCACGGTGAAGTGGGACCCGAAGTCGACGGCGTTGCAGACCGGTGGGAACCGGCTCAGCTGCGCGCAATTCTCGTAAACTCCAAGGCGGTGTTCGGCGAAGAAACGATCATGCCAGCCTTCTATTACAACCACGACAAGACCGGATATCGGGTCGCCAAGAAGTTTCAGGGCCAGACAATTCTGTCCGCCCAGGATGTGGAAGATATCATCGCCTACCTCCAAACCCTCAAAGACGAGTGATCTGAAAGGCAGATTGAGATGAACATGGATAGAAGACAGTTTGTACTGACGAGCGCAGCAGCATTCGCCGCTCTGTCGGTCAATGCCGTCCCGGCTTTCGCAGCAAACGGTGCGACTGCTGACGATCGGATCAAAGAGTTCACCGGCGGCGCGGAAATCGCCGAAGGCAGAGTCACCTTGAATACGCCCGAAATTGCCGAAAACGGCAACACCGTGCCGATCTCCGTTGAGGTCGATAGCCCGATGACAGACGACAATTACGTGCAGTCGATCATGGTTGTTGCTGACGGCAATCCCAATCCGGAAGTCGTGACCTTCAACTTCACCACGATGAGTGGCGTTGCCGCGGCCAAGACCCGTATCCGTCTTGCCAAAACGCAGAATGTGATCGCCGTGGCAAAGCTCAGTGACGGTTCATTCCAGATGGCAAAGAACGAGGTCAAGGTCACAATCGGCGGCTGCGGCGGCTAGGTTAGGGGAGATAGGAAAATGGCATCCAAACCACGCGTTAAAGTACCAAAACAGGCGGCCGCGGGTGAAGTCATCACCATCAAAACGCTGATCAGCCATACGATGGAATCCGGTCAACGGAAGGATCGCAAAACCGGCGACCTCATTCCGCGCAAGATCATCAACAAATTCACCTGCTACTTCAATGACCAGGAGGTGTTCTCTGCTGATATCGACCCGGCCGTCTCGTCCAATCCGTACATGGAGTTTTCCTGCAAGGTCCCGGAAAGCGGGACGTTCCGGTTCGTCTGGATCGATGACGACGGTAGCGAATACTCAACAGAGAAGAAAATCACGGTTCAGTAATTCAGGAGGCTGGGCTCAGACTTACGTGTGTCGGGAGGGAAGCACATGAAAATCTTGAGGAGGAGCGCAATCGTGGCGCTGTCTGTTTCGATGGTGGGCGCGGTGGCCTTTGCCGGACCGGATGATGACAAGCTGGTGATTGAAGGCGAAACAATCGTTACGGATGTTAAAGCGCCCGCGGGATCGCCCCTTGATCATATATATTCGGGCTGGCGGTTCAGGAGTGACGAAACCCAATCCCTCCAGACCGATGACTTCGAAAACCCGGCCTTCGCGGCCATTGAAAACGCCATCGCACAATTCGACACGGTTGACGGCAAGGCCGGAAAATCCTGCGCCGACTGCCACTCGATCACCGACTTTGAGGGTTTGAGAACGCAATTGCCGCGTTGGAACGAAGAACTCGGCAAGCCGGAAACGCTCGAGATGATCATCAATCGCAGCCGGACCGAACATATGCAGGCCGAGCCCTGGAAGTGGGAAGCCCCGGAAATGCTCGGCATGACAGCCTATATCGGCCTTCAATCGCGAGGCCAACCGGTTGATGTCGATACCGAAGGGCCGATGGCGGAATGGGCCGCAAAAGGCAAAGAGCTTTATTACACCCGCGTGGGTCAGCTCAACATGTCCTGCGCCCAATGCCACGAAGCCAATTATGGCAAAATGATCCGCGCTGATCATTTGAGCCAGGGCCAGGTTAATGGATTTCCGGTCTACCGCCTGAAATGGGGTGGCCTTGGATCATCGCATCGCCGCTTTAAAGGCTGCATGAGGAACATTCGGGCTGAACCGTACCAGCCCGGCTCAGACGAATTCATCGCATTGGAGCTTTATGTGGCGTCGCGCGGTGAAGGACTCTCTGTCGAGACACCGTCCGTCAGAAACTAGAGAAAAAGTACAACCGAGGACAATTGGACCGGCGGGTACGCACCCGCCGCACCGTTCCGCGCGCCCTGATGAAACGACGTTTGAGAGAAAGACAATGATTTCACGCCGCGACTTTCTGCAATTTGGCGCCGTTTCGGCTTCGGCAACCGCACTTGCTCTCGGTGGCGTTGGATCGATCACACGCGCGCTTGCCCAGCAGAAACTGACGCAAGACGACCTTTTGAAATTCGATAGCAAGGGCCAGGTGACGCTTCTCCATTTCACCGATGTCCATGCGCAATTGAAACCCGTTTACTTCCGGCCTCCGTCGGAAAACTTTGGTGTGGGCGCATATGAGGGGATCCCTCCACATCTCGTTGCCGGGGATTTCCTCTCCCATTTCGGTGTCAAACCCGGCACGCCCCTCGCTTACGCC
>JBCDCU010000295.1:0-4602 GCA_039181265.1 Pseudomonadota bacterium
CCCTAAACGCGGATCAATTGATCCAGTGAATCATTTGAAGGGTAAGAATGCTCGTGAGCGTATCGAGCGAGCCTTTCCCAAATAACAGACCGCAAAAATCGATCCAGTAAATCGATTGCAGGTCAAGGATGCCCCCGAGCGTAAGCGCCAGCGTCGAGGGGGCCATCGCAGTCCCCAGCGCACGTTATCCGAGATTCCCCGATCGCACGAACAATTGGCTCTTCGGAAGATGGGCTGAGCCTCAATTGACGCATGTCATACCCAAACCCCGTTCTTCATGATGTTTCACCTACGTTCGGCGAAGGTCGAGAATACCGAGCTGACCAGGTCAAAAAGAAGGAAATGACCGCAGTGGCTTAAGACCGATCGCCGAACTGCAAGTGGGGGCTTGCTGAAAGGTTTGCTATGCGTGAATCTTAAGAGGAGAAACGTTCGAAATGCTGAAGCGTATTTTGATTGCCGTTGACTATGATGATCCCGTGGCCTGCACGATCAATAACCTGAAGCCGCTCGCGGGGCAGGAGGGTATTGAATTCATCCCGGTGGGTGTCACACAGACACTCTCCAGTGCTTTCACGAAAGCAAATGTGGTTTCGATGGCCAAACTGGCGGAAAGCATCATGGTGCAGGATCTTCGCGAGCGTCTGGCCGATGTAAAAAGCGCGTTCCCGAACGCGAAAGACCCGCATCTTATGTCGGGGACAATCGGCGATGAAATCATCAAGGCTGCTGCCCTGCACGAGGCCGATCTCGTAGTCAAACTCGCTGATCGCCCGAGTGAGGAAAAGGCTCCATTGTTTGGAGCGACGGACAGAAAGCTCATCCGAAAATGTCCGGCACCGGTCTGGATTGTCCGCCCTGAACAAGACACTGCCCCAACAAGGATAGCGGTCGCTGTCGACAATACCGACGCGCATGAAACAGATTCTGGAGCGGATTTACAGGCCAGCAACCTGATAAAGCACGCCACAGCCCTTGCTGATCGTTTTGGTATTTCCAAGGTCCATGTCATCCATGCTTGGTCACCGGTTGGTGTTCATTTTCTGGAGGGCCGGAGATCCGGTCTGACGTCGCAACAGGTCGACGAATATGTCCAGGAATGGGAAGCGATATCGAGAAAATGGCTGAATGATTTCCTTGAGAAATCAAAGCCACTCGCGGCGTCTGGCATCGACCTTGAACCCAAACTCGTTATGGGCAATCCCAGGCGAGCGATCCCGAACACGGTGCGCGAGATCTCTGCCGATCTTCTTGTCATTGGCAGCGCAAATCGAACCGGGCTTCAGGGTCTTATCATCGGCAACACGGCTGAAGGTGTCATCGACCGGACGGATTGCGGGATCTATGTTGTCAAACCCGAAGGGTTTGCATCCGTCATCGGCTCTACTGCTCGAAAGTAGATATAGATCGCCTTGGAGCAGCCGTCCTTTGGCGCTAATGATGCCTTAGGCCCACAACACCATGAAACAGGTGATGAGTACCATGGCATCTGAAGCGCTTCAGGGGATCTTTCGCTCGCTCAGGATCTACCATCAGGACGCCGAGCGCGGCGCCAGGATGGATGCACTCTACAGCCGCTTCATCGGCTCGGGTGACCTGGTCTTTGATATCGGCAGCCATGTGGGTGACAGGATCTCGTCGTTCAGAAGGCTTGGAGCGTGCGTCGTCGGCCTTGAACCGCAACCGCTTGCCTTCAGGGCGCTTCAGATCATCCACGGCCGCGATGAGAAGGTCAGTCTGCATCAATGCGCCTGCGCTTCTAAAAGCGGCGAAGCACCCGTCTATCTGAACGAGGCCAATCCGACAGTCTCTACGCTGTCAGGAGAGTTTATTGAAGCATCGAAAGGGCAGGAGGGTTGGACCGGGCAGACCTGGAACAGATCGGACACCATACGAACCACCACACTGGATGACCTCATCAAGAAACACGGTGAACCGGTCTTTGCCAAAATCGACGTGGAAGGGTTTGAAGCCGAGGTCCTGGCTGGGCTCTCGATACCCCTCAAAGCCTTGTCGTTCGAATTTACGACGATCCAGAAAAATGTCGCCGAAATCTGTCTCCGAGTGCTCGATAAACTCGGGCCCTATCGCTTCAATATCAGCCTTGGCGAAGACCATGAATTCACATTCGCGGACCCACTTGATGCGGACGCAATGATTGCGCATATCCTCGCGCTTCCGCATGAAGCGAATTCCGGCGATGTCTATGCCTGGCTTGCAGAAAACCGCTGATTCGGGGTAGGCATCCCGAAACGACTGCGGAAAGGCGAGTTCGGCTCTCCCGCAAACACGGTTCCAAGTGTCGATGATATGTATGCGCGCCATTTGAAAAATGGATCAAAGGTCTTCGCAGTAGCCCCCATGATGGATTGGACGGATCGCCATTGCCGGTTCTTCCACCGTCAGTTGAGCCGCCATGCCTTGCTCTATTCTGAAATGGTGACTGCCGATGCCGTGATTCATGGCGACCGTGAGCGGCTGATCAGTTTTGACAAGAGCGAGCATCCGGTTGCCCTGCAACTCGGTGGTTCGGATCCCGCAAAACTCGCAGAAGCGTCCAGAATTGGCGAAGATTACGGCTATGACGAAATCAACCTGAACTGCGGTTGCCCGTCGGATAGGGTTCAAAACGGCACGTTTGGCGCTGTCCTCATGCGCGAACCGGATCTGGTCGGCCGGTGTCTCGAAGCCATGCGCAGTGCCGTTCAAGTGCCGGTCACCATCAAATGCCGCCTCGGCGTTGACGAACAGGATACTGAAACCGCACTCGATCTTGTCGCGGACCGGTCTCGCGATGCGGGTGCTGATGCAATTTGGGTTCACGCAAGAAAAGCCTGGCTCCAGGGCCTCAGCCCAAAGGAAAACCGGGATATCCCGCCGCTCGATTATGATCGCGTCTATCGTTTGAAAGAGCGGTTGCCCGACTTCTTCATCGGCATCAACGGCGGCATCCAAGACCTCGACGCCGCCCGCAACCACTTTTCAAACGTGGATGGCGTTATGCTTGGCCGTGCAGCCTATCAGCACGCAAGCATCCTGATCGGCGTCGATGCCATGCTGGAAGGCCGAGAAGACAATCCATTCGATTGGCCGACCCTCATCGAGAATATGATTGAGTACGCCAATGGACGCATCGCCAAAGGTGACCGCCTGTCAACTGTAACGCGCCACATGATCGGTCTTTTCCATGGCGTACCGGGCGCGCGCCGCTATCGCCAGGTTCTGTCCGAAGAAGCGCGGGGAGAAGACGCAACCACCGAAGTGATCGAGCGGGCTTTTGAAGCAGTCGGCATCAAGACGCGCGGTACGGAAATCGCATAGGGCACGCGGCGGCCTCAAACCATTTCGGCAAATTCAATCCGAGATCGCAGCTTGGCGCCTACGCGCCCGCGCTGGCCGGTTCTTTGCCCGGGCCCTGCGAAGATCCGTCAGGCGGGCATCAAGGACATCGACTATGAGCGAGCGCTGGTCGAAGTCGAGACGGCTCCATCGCGCAATCTCATCGAGCGTACGGCCGCATCCAATGCACATGTCAGACTCGCGCTCAAGAACGCAAATCTGGACACACGGGCTCTCGACGCGCTGATCGCCCACTGGTGGATTTGGTTTTTTCATTGAGCAGCCATTCCGATTGCAAACCCCATCAAACACGCAACTTCGCTTAGAACCTGGACTGCTCCAAGTGTGTCTCCCGTCTGTCCCCGAATTTGCCTCAGACAAATCCGCCGAAAGACAAATGCAACAACAATGGCCCCACAGAGACCTAACACGAACCCCGTGACTGCGAATGTAAGAGCACTAAGCCCACCTGCAATCACAATCGCAATCATCAATGCAAGAACAACGACTTGCCGTTCCGGACGACCGATTCGATAGGCAAGAGAATGGCGGCTTGCGGCCGGTAAAGAATGCCAGAATGCGACCTGGACCGCTCTTGATAAGACATTCGCGACAAGAAACCCCACAACCAACGTCAATAGATCCACAGCCATCAGATGGACAAGCAACGCCCAACGCAACGAGAATGCAGCGATCAGCGCGAGGACCCCATATGTCCCGACCGCGCTGTCCTTCATAATCGCAAGCTTCCGGCGACGTATTTGCCCGCCTCCGAAGCCGTCACACACGTCAGCGAGACCATCTTCGTGGAGCGCGCCGGTCACAAGAACCTGGACAACGATCCCAAGAACCACGCATACGGATGCCGGTAGACCGACAAAGTGCGCCGACCCAACGACGCTTACCGCGGGAAGTGAAATCAAAAGACCAGCAATGGGAAACGCCCAGACCGATTTTCGGAAATCGAACGTTTCATCCGGTTCTGCAGTCGCCGGTACAGGCAGGCGACTTAGAAACTGGACGCTCAAAAACAAATGCTGGATGCTTCGCAATGCCACCCCGAAAGCCCCTGACGTGGACGTCTCAACCCGGACGCAAGGCAACAGATCATGCAGCCGCGTAAAAGCGGGTCAAGATGCCACTTGAGATTCCCTTTGTGAAAACTTAGGTTCGCGCATCTCGATTCCGGGCTGTCTCCGCGTCCCGTAAGCCTGTAAAGCCATACCGATGAATGAAATGCCCGCAAAGCCGCTGGACGATATC
>JBCDCU010000296.1:0-4600 GCA_039181265.1 Pseudomonadota bacterium
GCGCCCATTGATTAGGCAAAATTCTTCAGATAGGGCAAAGTTCCCGCCGTCCTGCACAAGAAAGGTCTTCAGGAAATGACAAATAAGGTTAAGAAACCAAAGGACTATTTGCCGGAAACATTTCTGGTGCACGGCGGGCGTGCAAAAGACCTAACCGGGCAATTCGTCTCACCGCCGGTCGTGCGGGCCTCCACGGTGCTCTTCGACAATGTCGATCAGATGATGGGACGCGAAGCGGCGCGATTCAGTTACGGGCTCACCAATACGCCGACGATCGAAGCGTTGACGACAGCGATCAATGATCTTGAAGATGCGAGCGGCACCGTCTTGGTGCCCTCCGGGCTTGCCGCCGTGACGGTTGCGCTTCTTTCGGCGTTGAAAGCGGGTGATCAGGTTCTGGTTCCAGACAATGTGTACGGCCCGAGCCGACGCTTTTCGAACGAGACGCTTGTCGATTTCGGCATCGACGTGACCTATTACGACCCGCTCGCCGGTGCGGGCATCCGTTCCTACTTCAAGGACAATATCGCCGGGATCCTGGTGGAGCCTCCGGGTTCCCATACATTCGAAATGCCGGACATCAAGGCGATCCTTGCGGCCGCGAAAGAGGTCGATGCGATTACACTCGTCGACAACACCTGGGCATCGCCGCTTTTCTATAAGCCGATCCCCAACGGTTTCGATTATTCAATTCAGGCTGGAACGAAATATCTCGCTGGACATTCCGATGCACTGATCGGGTCTATTTCCGCCAATGAGGCGCATTGGCCAAAACTGCACCGCACACATCGCAATCTTGGCGTTCAGGCAGGAACGGAAGAAATCTATCTCACCTTGCGCGGTATGCGGACAATGGCCGTTAGAATGGAGCGGCAGGAGAAAAGCGCGCTTGAAATTGCCAAATGGCTCCAAAAGCAACCGGAAGTCGCGCGCGTTCTGCATCCGGCTCTCCCCGAAGATCCGGGTCATGCAATCTGGAAAGATACGATGGGCCGCTCGAGCGGGCTCTTCGGCCTTATCCTCAACGGCGTTTCGCATGATGGGGCCGCGGCCATGCTGAACCATCTGGAGCTTTTCGGCCTTGGTTATTCCTGGGGCGGTTTTGAAAGTCTCGCGGTTTTGAGCCAGGTCGATCACATCCGCTCGGCGACGAAGTGGCAGCCGGAAGGCCCCCTCATCCGGCTTTCCATCGGGCTGGAACACTCGGATGATTTGATGGCCGATCTCAGAGCCGGTCTTGACCAGATCGAACGCTATCAGGATCAGGTGGCCTAAAGCGCATTGATTTAAGAGATATCAGCCCGGTTGTTTATCGGGCGCGCCTTCGCGCTTCTTTTCCTTAAAGATCAGCCAGAGATTGCGGAAATAGATGATAAGGCCAAGACTTTGGCCCGCGATGAAGACCGGATCCTGGCGGCTGATTGCATAAATCAGAAGAAGCGTTCCGCCGCCTACGGAAAAAAACCAGAAGGCGACTGGGACGATTGATTTGCCGACACGTTCGCTTGCAATCCATTGGACGAGAAAGCGCATCATGAAAAGAAACTGCGCGACGAAGCCGAGGACGATCCAGCCGCTGAATTGTTCAACGAAGACTGCGTGGAACCAGGCAAGGATTGCGTCAATCATCGCTCACCACCGCTTTCAACTGTTGTTTTTTCAATAACCTGTTCTGTCACCGAAGGGATGACACGGCGGCGGCGGCGAAGCCACCACACCCCGATCAAATCGAGGATGCCGACGAGGGCCCGGTCGAAGATCCCGTATTTTGAGGCGCCGAAGCGCCGGGGCCTGTCGAGCACATCGATGAAACGGGTCTCATACCCTTCCCGGACCACAAGGGCTGGCAGAAACCGGTGCCAATGATCGAAATAAGGAAGCGCGAGCCAGACGTCCCGCCGGAAGGCTTTCAGCCCGTTTCCCGAATCGCGTGCATTGTCGTTGAGCATGAACGAGCGCAACCGGTTCGCAAGATTGGATGCAAGCTTCTTGAACGGACTGTCGGTGCGCTTCATGCGCTGACCGGCAACCATGCCGACTTCGGGGCCGCTTTTGTCGAATATCGTGAGAAGCTCCGGGATATAGGCCGGATTGTTCTGCCCGTCGCCATCAAGAAGCGTCACGATCCGCCCCCTGGCGGCAAGAAGCCCGGACCGTAAACCGGCACTTTGTCCGGCACAGCGATCATGGGTGAGAAGGCGAAGCCAAGCGCGGTCCACCATCATATCTTCCACGACCTTGCCTGTTCCGTCCGTCGATCCGTCATCGACTATGATCACTTCAAAGGGCGTCGCAAGTGGGGACGGCGAGAGCGCTTCCTCGATCTCATCGATCAGGATTGGAATGTTCTCGGCCTCATCCTTGCAAGGGATGATGACGGATAGCGCAAGAGTGTTGTCGGACATTCAGGGCCTTGTGGGCGTTTTCTTAAAGCTGGCCGGTTTGTTGGGCGCCGGAGGTTTCGGCAGTCGCGTCAGCATATTTGCCGCGCTTCTTAGCCCCATTGCTTCCTTTCGGCAATTCTTTCGTCCAACTTGTCGTCAATACCACCAATGTGTCGTGGACAAAGGCAGCAAGTGGAAGGTTCGTTCGGCGCGGCGCAACAAAAGTATGTGGGCCCGAGCGAGCCACACCTCTTTTGAAGCCGAGACGCCTTGCGGCGAAAAAGGAAAGTGTTCCCCAGGCGAATAAGGCTCCGAAGGCAAGCCCGGCGACGATATCGGACGGGTAATGTGCGCCGACGACGACCCGGCTCCATCCGACGATGAGAGCAATGGCGATAATCGTCCAGATCCAGCGCGGGAAGATCACCGCTGCAAAGACAGCCACAGCTCCGATTGTGGTCGAATGGCCGGAGGGAAAGCTTGCGAAACTCGAGGTAAAGGCGAACGGATCGAAACCGTAGACCCCCACATCTTCCATGAGCTTGGGCCGGGCGCGTCCAATGGCACGCTTTAAAAGATTGACCGCGATCCCGGAGATGACGACCGCCGCGAAGAGAGCTGCTGCCTGCCATAAAATTGTCTGCACGCCCGTACGCACTCTTCTGCTCACCCGCCGCCAATCAACGAAAGCAGCAAGGAGTACGGGTACACCGGCAGGCACCAGATACCAGTGCGAGGCGCCGAAAACGGTGATTGAGCGAAATGAAATCTTTGCAGAATCCGGCGTCAGCTGGCTGAGTGTTCTCGTGAGCGGATCGATCAGGAGGAATGTGACAAGGATCAGGATCCCATATGCGATCAGTTTGTCAGCCGTAATAAAGGCTGGAAATGTCGAGATCCTCCTGGAGGGTTTGTTCGCAACCGCTGAAAAGAACATCCGCGCATTTGACCCGAAAAGGCCGAACGCCCTTTGAAGCGGTGCATAGAATGGGTCGGACCGCCCTCGCCTATTGTCGTCAGGACTCATTGACCGGGTCCGCTTGACTATCAGGCACCGCATCTTCGACCGGTGTGTCTGCCTCAGTTGGGGTCTCGGGTTCGGTTGGCGCTTCCTCTTCGACCGGGATCACGTCGTTGAACGAGATCGTCAGCCAGTCGCCGCCATTCAGCTTGAAACCCCGAAAATCCTCGATGGGCTTCAACGTAAAGCCCAGCGGTTGGATTGCTTGCGCGAGACCTGGCCATTTATCCTGCGTCACGAAAACCTGTCGGCACTGGTCTTCTGCAAGAAGCGGCGCCGCTTCTTCGATTGTCATGAAGCGCATATCAAGCGGTCCGACAAAGGCAAGGCTTGGCTCTGAATAGCCGACGGAGAGTACGGATGGCGCCGGGCAGGTTTCTTCTGCGCCATGGCGCTCCATAATGGCCGCCATCTGGTTGCTTGGCCACAGAACCGTCAGCCTCGGGAAGGTCATCGCGTAGACGCTTGCATAAAGCGCGAAGGCCGAGAGCGCTATAAAGCCGACCGCGTGGCTTGCCCGTCCGGGCCTGGCGAAAAGCCGCCAGGCGACAAGTGCACAAAAGGAGGAAACGAGCCCGCCAATCAGAACGAAGGGGTCAATGATGCCTTCAATAAGGACAAGGGCGGCGAGTGCCGCAGTCACAAGTGCCAACGGTCCTGCGATCCATAAAAGCCCCAAGCCCCTGATAATCCAGTTGCGCCCCGTTATGCCCGAGGCAAGCGCTGCACCGGTCAGGATTGCCAGTGCTGGATAAAGCGGCAGCACATAATGCGGGAGCTTCGTCGAGGCGAGTTCAAAGACGATCCAGCACGGGACGACCCAGGCGATCGCGAAAAGAACGGGTTTCTTTGAGAAGTTGCGGATGATCCAGGGAAGCGCGGCGAGAAAGAAGATCGATGCCGGCCAGAATGTGAGCGGCATCAAGGCGAGATAAATCCCCGGCGGGCCGCCATGGGATTCCTGAACCTCAGTCACCTTGCCGAGGAAGTCGACAAGTCCCGCTTCGACAAAGAAGGCGCCATCGCTTTTTAAGCCGATTGCAATGAACCAGGGGGCTGCAAGGAGGGCGCAGAAAGCGATCCCCATCAAAGGGCGCAAGCGTTTCAAAACCCCTATGGAGCGGTCGAAAACCGTCAGGACCAGAAGCGTCGCTCCGGTGACGAGAAGGATGACCGGTCCTTTCACGAGAATGCC
>JBCDCU010000297.1:0-4598 GCA_039181265.1 Pseudomonadota bacterium
GTTTGCGACTACAACAATTTCTGCACCGGCTCGACACCCGCGCAGACGGTTGAAAAGCTTGTTCCCTATACGATGAACAAGTGGGGCAAGAAGGTCTACATCATCGCGGCTGACTACAATTACGGCCACATCACCGCTCAGTGGGTGAAAAAGTTTGTCGAGGACAATGGTGGCGATCCGACTGCGATTGAGTTCTTCCCGCTGGATGTGACGAACTTCGGACCAACCATCCAGAAAATCCAAGCAGCGAGCCCGGATTTTGTCATGTCGGCCCTCGTGGGTGCAGCGCATATCTCCTTCTATCGTCAGTACGCTGCGGCGGGTCTTACCCAAAAAATCCCCCTCGCTTCGACGACCTTTACACTCGGTGGCGAGCACCTGCTTGTATCCGCCGAAGAAGGTGACGGCATGATCGTTTCCTTCGCTTATTTCGAAGAGCTTGCATCGGACGCAAACAAGAAATTCCTGACAGATCTGCGCGGCGGTTCAAGCGAGGATATCGCCTATGTTTCCGAAACCACGGCGCGGTCCTATGAAGGTGTTCATCTGTGGGCGGAAGGTGTGAAGAAAGCGGGCACCACCGAACGCACAGCAGTGATTGAAGCGCTCCGCAGTCCTGTGAGTTTTGATGGACCGAGCGGAACGGTCACCATTGAGCCGAAGACGAACCATTTGGTGCAGAACATCCACATTGCGGAACTCAAGGATCAGAAACTCACAATCCTTGAATCCTTCGACGCTCAGCCACCGAGCGACACGCTGCTCGTCTGCGATCTGAACGCCAACCCCAATCAATCCACTTTCTACTTCGAAAACGGATTGGCTGCGGCAGGCATTGAATAGGCTTCAATCGCAAGAGAGTAGGAAGTCGCCGTTTTGGATTATGCTGTTGTCCTCGTCCTTCAGATCATAGCCGGTATTGCCAATATCGCTTTGATCGCCCTGGGTCTCGCCATCATTTTCGGAATGATGCGGGTCATCAATCTTGCCCATGGCGAATTTCTGATGCTCGGCGGCTATACGGTTGTGGTCACCACCAATTTGGGCGTGAACATCTGGATTGCGATGTTCATATGTGCGCCGATTGTGGTGGGGCTCATTGGCGTCATCGTGGAGCGGGTGCTCATCCGCTTCCTCTATGGTCGGATGATTGACACCTTGCTTGCCACGTGGGGATTGAGCCTCTTTCTGATTGGCCTTGTAACGATCATCTTCGGCCCGCAGACGGCGACGACCATTTCTCCACCCATCACCGCGGTTCAGATCGGTGAGTTTTCATCGAGCGGTTATGAACTGTTTCTGATCTTTGTCACGCTCGGGATTATCGGCGGCGTCTATTGGGTTCTGCGGTATACCAAACTCGGCCTGATGGCCCGGGGCACCATGCAGAATTCCGACATGGCGGAAGCGCTCGGTGTATCGACAACCCGCGTCTATATGATCACCTTCGGACTTGGGTCGGCTGTCGCGGGGCTCGCGGGTGGATTGCTTGCTCCGATTACCGGTGTCGTGCCGACAATCGGTGCGCTTTACATCGCGAAAGCCTTCATCACCGTTATCAGTGGAGGAGCGGCCATTCTTGCAGGGACTGCCTCCGCGGCGGGTCTGCTTGGTGCGGTCAACGGTATCGTCACATTCGCGACCGGCCCGACCATTGGTGAAGTCGCCCTCCTCATCTCAGCCATCATTCTCCTACGGTTGATGCCAAGCGGCATTACCGGCAGATTTTTCAAACGAAGCCTGTGACCCAAAGAACTGAAAACGCACAGCTTATTCTCCTTGGTATTGCCGGACTTGTCTTCATGTTTGGCGCACCGCAGGTCTTGCAGCTTTTCACGATTATCAATCTGACCACCGCAATTGCGCTCGCTTTGCTTGCATTAAGCCTCGGACTGATCTGGGGATATGGCGGCATTTTGTGTTTCGGCCAGACGGCCTTTTTCGGGCTTGGCGCCTATGCCTATGCCATCGTTGCACAAAATACCGGCGACACGACAATCGCAGTGCTGGGCGCGATCGTGGTCGCCAGTGCATTTGCAGCAATCCTTGGATATTTCGTCTTTTTCGGGCGGGTGAGCGATGTCTATCTCGGTGTGATCACCCTCACAGTCACGCTCATCTTTTTCAATCTTCTGCGCCGCACATCCGGGCCTGAGTACAAGATCGGAAACGCGCTTCTTGGCGGCTTCAACGGTACGACGGCGCCACCTCTGACGTTCCCGTGGGATCCCGGGACTGTCCTCTTCCCGAATCAGACATTCTATGTGGCGATGGGCACGCTCATTGTTTGCTATTTCGGATGTGTGTTTCTGACCCGCTCGCATTTTGGGCGGGTCTGCGTTGCCATCCGCGAGAACGAAACACGCGCCGAACTTCTGGGCTACGATTCACGGCTCTACAAATTGGGCCTTTTCACAGTGGGCGGGGGACTTGCCGGTCTCGCCGGCGTTCTCATGGCGAATGGCGTTGGCCGTGTAACGCCGGACCTCTTCAACCTCTCCTACGCGGCTCAAGCGATTATCTGGGTGATCGTCGGTGGGCGCGGTACATTGATCGGGCCGATCTTCGGCGCCTTCGCAATCTTCTGGCTCACCTCCTGGCTTGGGACACAATCGCAACTCAACATCAATCTTGTGCTCGGCCTTGTCCTGATCCTTTTCGTCCTTCTCCTGCCGCGCGGCCTCGTTCCGGCCATAATCGATCTGCTGAATTGGCGTCCACAGCGACGGATCACAAAACATGATCAGCGCCGTGCCCGCCGCCGCTCCCGCACCCGCCTTGCCGAGGAGGAAGCGTAATGGCAAAGCGTCGGCGTGAAGTGGTGGTCGAGACCCGTGATCTTTCCATGCGGTTTGGCGGTGTTGTCGCCAATGACAGCGTTGATTTCACGCTCCACGAGGGTGAACTGCGGTGTCTGATCGGCCCGAACGGCGCGGGAAAGAGTACGTTCTTCAAATGTCTGACCGGGCAATTAAAACCGAGTGAAGGCACGGTTCTTATCAGAAATGTCGACACGACCGGCGCTGACCCCCACGAAGTTGCAAGGCTCGGCGTTGGTATCAAAACCCAGGTTCCGAATGTGTTCGATGGTCTCAGTGTGCGCGATAACATCTGGCTCTCCTGCCGGCGCTGGCATGACAAGAACCGTGCTCAGTCGCTTACAGACGAGACATTGGAGCGCGCGCGGCTCACCGATAACCGCAATGCCATTGTTGGCACGCTTGCCCATGGGCAGCGGCAATGGGTCGAACTGGCGATGGTGATGGCTGCTGAACCCTGGCTTGTTCTTCTTGATGAGCCCGCCGCGGGCATGACCCATGAAGAAACCGATTTTACCGCCGACCTCATTCGTGAACTCAACAAGCGCGCAAGCCTTATCGTTGTTGAGCACGACATGAATTTCATCCGGTCCATTGCCGACAAGGTCACCGTCTTTCATCGCGGCGCGATCCTGATTGAAGACACGATGGATGTCATCTCGGCCGACGAGACGGTGCGAGAAGTCTATCTCGGGCACAAACATTGAGAAGGGACCGATGATGGACGCAGCGGCAATTCTCGATGTGAAGGGCTTACGCGCCGGTTACGGCAAGGTTCCCGTGCTTCACGGTGTCGATCTCGAGGTTGGTGAAGGCGAGATTGTCGGGCTTCTCGGTCACAACGGAATGGGCAAGACGACCTTGCTGAAGACCGTGATCGGTATTGTTCCGGCAACCGCTGGCTCCGTCAATTTTGACGGCCTCGATATCACGCGCGATACGAGCCATGAGCGCGCGAAACTTGGTGTCGGCTACGTCCCCCAGGGCCGAGGCATCTTTCCAAATCTCTCGGTACTCGACAATCTGCGCATGGGGGTAGCGGCCCATGGTTTGGGAGATGAGGCGGGAGCTGTCGAAAGGATCCTTCAGGAATTTCCGCAACTCACCCGGCTTCTTGATCGACGGGGTGGCGCGCTCTCAGGCGGCGAACAGCAGCTCCTCGCCCTCGCCCGATGCCTTGTGAGCGAACCCCAGCTTGTCCTCCTCGACGAGCCGACCGAAGGAATTCAGCCTTCAATCGTCGATCTGATCGAAGACAAACTAAACGAACTCGCCCGCAAGCGCGGTTTGTCGATTGTACTTGTAGAACAGAACCTTGAATTCATTACCGGCCTATCCGACAAGGTCATGCTCCTGCAGAAAGGGACGATCGCCGGGATTGTCGCGAGCAAGGAGAGCGGGGCCAACACGGATCTCATTGACGAATTCACCGGCTTCAAGAACGAAGGTGACCAGAAGCCCGAATCCGCGAGCGCGGCCCGTCCCGCCGCTCCGTTGTCGCCTCCTCAAACCGACAAGCAGAAAACGGCACCAAGGGACAGCACACCAGATGGACCAACACGTCGTTCGGCTGCGCCCGAAATATCGAGACCAGAAGCAAGCCTCTACGAAAGGCTCTCACGCATGACTGTTAAACGCCCCTCCTTCAGCCAGTTGAAGGCAATTGTCGAAGACTTCGGCATGACGCTTTCCGATGAGCGTATTCAGGAATTCCTCGACCTCATGGAAGGGTCGATGCAACGGTATGACGAGCTCGATGCCATGCCCGACTACCTGCCA
>JBCDCU010000298.1:0-4551 GCA_039181265.1 Pseudomonadota bacterium
ATGAATTTTTTTGATCTGACGATCTTTCAAAACCCGACCCACCTGATACAAATCTATGGGCCTGAGGTGATGTTTGACGAGAAATGCACGCAGTCTTTCTGTTGCCGCCCAACCGCTTCTTGCTGTGAGAATGAAAAAGCGCGCGTTTTGCGATACCCATTGCGCGAGCGGCAGCCCGGGACCGACCGGAATCTCCAGGCCCTTGCGTGCTGCCAATTCCTGAAATACGAGATGACGGCGATAGCGAAAATCCATCCCTGCAATCTTCAATCCCAGCTCTTTTTCGGCCTCTTTAAGTCGCTCTTTTTCCAAAGGTGTTTCAGCAAGACGGTAAATCTTATCTTCAATCCCCGACGCAATCACACCGTCAAAGTCGAAAACATAGACAGCCTCTTTGTCACGTGGAACTGAACTAAGCGGTAAGAAGTCCATCACATCGGTTTCAAGACGTAAGGCTGGGTCACTCATTGCCGCTTCCTTTCGTGTCATCATACCTTCTGGCTTTCGACCGATATTCCCCGAAAGTATGCTACCCGAGGGATTCTTTGGATCAGAGATTTTTGGATTTATCTCCGAATCCAGGCAACTGCGGTTTTAGCTTATGTTGCTGAGTCAGCGGGTGCAAGCGTCCATCTGATTGTCCATAGTCAATCGCTGTCCAGCCGCGGTGACGTTCGATTTTTGATAATTTACCAACCAAATCGAGGCATCCAATCAACGGCGTTATCTATCTAGACAAGCCCATAAAACGCTGATTTACTCTCGTTTTTAGGACAGGGTAAACGCCGATGAGCGAACACAAGCCGATTGTTCTCACCTCCCATCCACCGCAGGGAAAAAACAAGCCGCCCGAAATAAACTGGGGCGCGCGCGATCCGCATGAACGGGGTCCGGTGATCGGCGGCATCCGCGACGGATCAACCCGAAATGTGGTCGGCACCCATTCAGGCTCCTATGGACTTTACCGCGCGCTTGCCATCGCGGCGGGCACGCTCGATCCGGTTCACCGGCCAGATCTCACCAATACGCGTCCTTCAACCGATATCGGTCCGCATCCGCAATGGGGCGATCCGACGAAGATCGTATCGCTCGATCCATGGGGCCATATGGTGGCAGATGTTTTCGCGGAAGAGATCGCTGACGGTACTGCGATCCAGCCGACCATTGCTGTTACCAAAGCGCGGATCCAGCTGCCGGAATTCAAGGAGGCACTTTCACACGGGCGGCTTATACCAGATGACCGCATCCTCTCTGCTGAGGGTGACGCCAACGTCACGAAAGCAGCCATCGAACCCGTCTGGTATTTGCCTGGAATTGCCGAACGCCTCGAAATCAGTGAGGGTGCGCTAAGGCGGTCCCTGTTTGAATATACCGGCGGCATGTTTCCCGAACTCATCACCCGGTCCGATATCAAGGTCTTCCTGCCGCCAATCGGGAGTATCACGCTTTACATCTTCGGCGAGCCGTCCGCCATGTGGGAGGACGATAAGAAGCTCACCTGCCGGGTCCATGATGAGTGCAATGGCTCGGATGTCTTCGGCTCTGACATCTGTACGTGCCGCCCCTATCTTACGCACGGCATTGAGGAATGTGTGAAGAGCGCCCAGGAAGGCGGCGCGGGGCTTATCGTCTATAACCGCAAAGAAGGACGCGCACTCGGGGAAGTAACGAAGTTCCTCGTTTACAATGCCCGTAAGCGCAATCCCGAAGGAGACAGCGCGTCGGCCTATTTCGAGCGCACCGAATGTGTTGCCGGCGTCCAGGATATGCGGTTTCAGGATCTCATGCCCGACGTCTTTCACTGGCTCGGTATCACGAGGATCGACCGCTTCATTTCGATGAGCGACATGAAGCACGATGCGTTGGCCTCACAAGGCATCGTCGTCGGTGAACGGGTGCCGATCCCGGATGAGTTGATTCCGTCTGACGCGCAGGTTGAAATGGACGCCAAGAAGGCCGCCGGTTATTTCACCGACGAAAGCGTCTCCACGCCGAACGATCTTTCCAAGACGAAGGGGCGTGCGCTTGAAGACTACTGAGGTGAGTGCCGCCGAGGAAGCCGATTGGCTTTTGACGCCGGACGCCGTGCGCGAACGAGCCGGTTTTCTTTTCGAACTCGCGCAAAATGGCAAACTCGACCACTTTCGCCTCCTTCCCGAAAAGCTTGCCGATGCGGCTGACTTCGTAGCAGCGACGATCCGGGAGAACTATCCCGATCTCAAAGTCCCACCGCATGCACGATGGCGGCACTTTGTTTTCGAGGGAACCGACCGCTTCGCCGCTCGCAGCCACCTCCTCCCCTCCGACCCGCTTGAGCGGGCACGGGTCGAATGCGAAATTGCGATCACCTCAGTCCTTCTTGATGCGGGAGCCGGAGCGGCATGGGCCTACACCGATCCCGAAACCGGCAAATCCGTCGGACGTTCGGAAGGCCTCGCGCTAGCCAGTCTCGCAATGTTTTTTGATGGCGCTTTTTTATCTGATCCCGCAGCCCCGTTGCGGGCCGATGGCGAACGGCTCGCAGGGTTCGCGGAAGACGATTTGCAGCAGGGGTTTCAGATATCGGACGCCAACCCGCTCGAAGGCGCGGAAGGACGCGCTGCCCTTCTGAAACGCGTTGGCGATCTGATCATCGCAAGGCCCGATCACTTTCCAGGTGGCAGGCTCGGCGGGCTTGTCGATTTCATGATTGGGCATGCAGGCGATAAAACCATACCCGCTAATCTGATCGTGCTTACCATGTTGCATGCGCTCGGACGGATCTGGCCGGACCGAATTATCCTTGAAGGCCGCAATCTCGGCGACACCTGGTGGCATGGGAAAATCCCGGGGTCAGGCCTTATCCCCTTTCACAAGCTCAGCCAGTGGATTTCCTATTCGCTGTTTGAACCCATGGAACGCCTTGGCTATGCAATCACCGAACAGGACCGTATGACGGGCCTTGCGGAATACAGAAATGGTGGCCTCTTCCTCGATCTTGGCGTGCTTGAACTCACTGATTCATCCTCGGCAAATACCGCATTCGCACCGGGCGATGAGATCATCGTCGAATGGCGCGCGCTCACGATTGCCCTTCTCGACGCGATTGCGCCGCTTGTTCGTGAGCGGCTTAATGTCAGCGCCGACGCGTTTCCGATGGCGGCAGTGCTTGAAGGCGGCACCTGGGCCGCCGGGCGCAAAATCGCGAAGAGCAAACGGACAGGCGGTCCTCCACCGCTTAATATTGTCAGCGACGGATCCGTCTTCTGATCGAATGGACTAGGAGTATTTCTGAAATGAGTCATGTCACCGTGGTCGATCACCCACTGATCCAGCACAAGTTGAGCCTGATGCGTGAAGTGAACACATCGACGGCTGTCTTTCGGCAGCTCTTGCGCGAGATCTCAACGTTGCTGACTTATGAAGTGCTGCGCGATCTTCCGCTGACGACGAAGAAAATCAACACACCGATTGAAGAGATGGATGCGCCGGTCATCGAGGGCAAGAAACTCGTCTTCGTCTCCATCTTGCGCGCTGGCAACGGCCTTCTTGACGGTATGCTTGATCTCGTGCCGCTTGCCCGCGTCGGCCATATCGGCCTTTACCGTGATCCGGTGACACTTGCTGCCGTCGAATATTATCTCAAAGTGCCGGATGACATCTCCGAGCGTCTGGTGATCGCCGTCGATCCGATGTTGGCGACCGCCAACTCTGCGGGCGCTGCGCTCACCCGCCTTAAAGAAGTCGGCGCCCGCAACCTGAAATTCGTGAGTCTTCTTTCCGCCCCCGAAGGAATTGAAGCGCTGAACAAGGCTCACCCCGATATTCCAATCTATACAGCCGCCGTCGACAGTCATTTGAACGATCATGGGTATATCGTTCCGGGTCTTGGCGATGCAGGCGACCGCATGTACGGGACGAAGTAATGACCTATCAACCCTCAACGCCAGATGGCGAAAACCTATCGCTCACCGCACCGATTTCGCCCACCGGCAGGGCCGAGCCCGGTATCGAATACGAGATTCCGGCACGCCAGGGTCGGGCCGTGCGCCTCAAAGCCGGAGAGCGGCTGACCATCGTCAATGTGAAAGGCAATCAGGTTTGCGACTTTTTCGCGATCGCAGAAGAGTCGCCGCACGAGTTTTTATCCATGGAGCATTGCCGCACCTCGCTTGGCCGCATTTATGTAAAGGAGGGTGACCGGCTTGTGACAAATCGCAGACGCGCACTGATTGAAATCAGCGAAGATACCTCACCCGGTGTCCACGACATCCTGATCGCAAGCTGCGACCACCCGCGCTACGTCGAACTCGGTGCTGATGGCTACCACGACAATTGCGCTGACAATTACAAGATGGCGCTTCTTGCGATTGGAGAGCACGCACGGCATGTGCCAGCGCCTTTCAATATCTGGATGAACATTCCGGTTGCTGCGGATGGCAGCTTCACGTTCGAGCCACCTGTTTCCAAAGCAGGTGACTATGTTGTCCTCACGGCTCTGTCCGATTGCATCGCGGTCATGTCGGCCTGCCCGCAGGATATGACACCGGTCAACGGTGTCGGCGTTCTTCC
>JBCDCU010000299.1:0-4529 GCA_039181265.1 Pseudomonadota bacterium
CGAAGTCAGGCTGACAGTTGAAGACAAGCATCTCAATCGCGCGGAAACACTGCACGGAGGGATCATGGCAACGCTCCTTGACGTTGCCTGCGGATACGAAGCCAACCTGGTTCCTAAACCGGATAAAGACACCTTCATGGTCACCGTTTCGCTGACCACAAACTTTATTGCCGCTGGCAAAAGGGGCGATGATCTTCTTGCGACCGCCACCACAGTCGGCGGCGGGCGGTCGGTCAAATATGTTCAAGGCGCGCTTTATAATCAGGACGGGAAAGTAATCGCCACAGCGTCCGGTATTTTCCGCAAGACCGGTTGAACGACAGATGCCCGTCATTGCGACCCGTGATCAGCGTAAAGGCTTCATCTCCATACTGCGCTACATCAAGCCCGGATATTTTATCCTCGCAGGTCTGGCAGCGCTTGCGCCGTTTCTTCCCGAAGTTTTTTTGTGGCCAAGCGAACTTGCCGCAAACTTTGCACCCCATTTGGCTCTGGCAGGGATCACCCTGTGTTTGATCAGCGCGTTCTCCCGGCGCCCTGTGTCAGCCTTCGCCGCTGCAGGTCTCGCACTGTGGCTTTCCGCTCCGGTCCTTGCATTCGACCGCTATTCAGTGGTCGAAAACCAAGGCAACGGTGACTTCTCTGTCATGTCCGCCAACGTGCTGATGAGCGAGAGCGCGGTCCGTCGCTTCTTGGACACCCTTGGAGACGACGCGCCGGAAGTGCTCGTACTCGTCGACATGACCGAGGCCAAGTGCTCCGATTTCAACGCTGTCAAAACCACCTATCCCTATTGCCGAATGATTTTCCGTACGGACCGGTTCCCGCTCTTATCGAAGCGCATGGCACTTCTTGCAAAGCAGGCACCTGAACGTCTTGAAATCCATGCTGAGACCGTCAGCGGCTGGCGCGGCATCATTGATGCGGACTTTCGCATTGCCGGTAAGCTGGTCCAAATCGTCGCCGTACATCCGGCAAATCCGCTCAGGCCCAGAGGCTTCGCGCGACGGAACATAAAATTGAGGCTGGCGTCCGAGGTCTTATCGCAGACCAAGCCCTATGTTCTTCTGGGGGATTTTAACACAACACCCTGGACGCCCAGTTTCGATCTGATCCCCGGGACTCGTGCAGGTGACCCCCGTCTGGAATCAACATGGATCACTGATCTTCCGCTTCTCGGGCTACCAATCGATCATGTCTTTTTCAGTGAAGGCCTCAAACTCACAGATTACAAAGTGGGGCCGTTTTTCGGCTCTGATCACCGTGCTGTCGGCGCGTCTTTCACGCTTTCGTCACAGGCAAGACGGGTAGGCTCCGCCAGTCTTGAACATATGAGACAAGAGTAGGCCTTGTTATCGGCGCACAAATTCGCATCTGAAAGATACCGCCTACGCGCTGCTCTACAGGGCATCGGAAAACTGAGGACTGAACATTATGGCAAAGACAACTCGTACTGCGATGCTTTTCGCCTTTGTTCTCTCGGCAGGCTCTATTTCAACCCTCCCGGCATTCGCCGACTTCAAGGTCCTTGAGTTCGAGCTTGAGCAGCAGATCAAGGTGAGGTCCACGGTTAGAGAATCGATCGATCGATTCCGACGCGGTAACGCCGGGAATACAAGGCAAAAAGACACCCAACTCGACCGAAACAGGTTCCTGTCGGAAGAAGAATTCGGGCGTCTCTTTCAGGAACTCTCAGTCACCCAAAAATAGGACGCTGAGTCCGAGGCGTCTGATTTAAGCGTCAAGACGCTCAATCACCATCGCAATCCCCTGACCGACACCGATACACATGGACAGGACCGCATACCGTCCACCGGTGCGCTCGAGCTGCCTCAGACCGGTCAGTGCAATCCGCGCACCGGAAGCGCCAAGCGGATGACCGACAGCAATCGCGCCCCCGTTGGGGTTAAGCCGCTCATCATCGGCAGAAAGCCCCAGGATCCGCAGGCAGCCAATCACCTGAGAGGCGAACGCTTCATTGATCTCAATGAGATCCATATCTGCGAGTGACAAACCAGCACGATCAAGCGCTTTCGGGATCGCATAGGCCGGGCCAACGCCCATAATCCGGGGTGCTACACCCGCAATCGCTCCGGCCAGGATCCTGGCACGCGGTTTTGCGCCATGGGCCTCTCCCGCCTCTCCCGATCCGACAATAAGGGCACCTGCGCCGTCATTCACGCCGGACGCATTCGCAGCAGTCACGACGCCACCCTCAAAGAGCGGCCGCAGGCTTTGCATTTTCTCAAGGCTCGTTTCAGGACGTGGGTGCTCATCGGTGCTGATTGTAAGCGGCGGTTTCTTGCGGCCCTGCGGGACATCGACAGGCAGGATCTCCTCGTCAAAGAACCCATCCGCGCGGGCCGCTTCATAACGCTGCTGGGAGTTATAGGCGAAGCTATCCGCCTCATCGCGTGTGATCTGGAAATCCTTGGCGACATTGTCGCCGGTCTCCGGCATCGATTCGACGCCATATTGCTCTGCGACCGCGGGATTTGGAAAACGCGAACCGATCGTCGTGTCATACATCTGAAACGAGCGCTGGAATGGTGATTCGGACTTCGCCATGACAAATGGAGCACGGCTCATGCTCTCCACGCCCCCGGCAAGGTAAAGATCCGCCTCTTTGACAGTGACGCACCGCGCGGCATCGAGAACCGCCGAGAGCCCGGACCCGCAGAGCCTGTTGACCGTGAGCCCGCCAAGCTCGATCGGCAATCCGGCGATAAGCGACGAAAACCGCGCGACATTCCGGCTGTCTTCCGCAGCCTGCGTAACACATCCTGCAATCACATCCTCATACGCTTCCGCCGGAAACGGGTTCCGTTCAACGAGGCCTTTCAGAACCGATGCCAATAGATCGTCGGGCCGAACGCCGGAAAGAGCGCCGGCATGGCGCCCAAAAGGCGATCGAACTCCATCGTAAATGTAAGCGTCGAGCATTGGGTCCCTCCTAATTGCCTGGGTCCTTCACGTCATTTGCGAAGGTCTCAAGAAGCTTGTGTTTCAATATTTTCCCGGTGGATGCTGCGGGCAGAACATCCGCGATCACATACCGGCCAGGCCGCTTATAGGGTGCAAGAAGCGGTTTCAGATGATCTTTGAGCACATCGGCTGTAACGCTTCGTCCTTCCGCTGGCTGCACAAAGGCCAGCACCTCTTCATTACCGTCTTTCTCACGTCGACCGATGACCGCAGAAATCGCCACATCAGGGTGTTTTGTGATCGCTGCTTCCACCTCGGGCGGATAAACATTAAAACCCGATCGGATGATGAGTTCCTTGCAACGGCCAACGACCATCAAGGCGCCGTCTTCCGTAAAACGACCCAGGTCACCAGTGTGAAGACAGCCTTCTTCGTCGAGTGCCTTCGCCGTTTCCCCGGGGTTCTTATAGTAGCCTTTCATGATGTTCGGACCGCTAACCGTGATCTCGCCGACACCGTCCTTGCATTCACTTTGCCCGGGTGGCGGAACAAGACGCACTTTCTGTCCATCCAGCGGTGGACCGCAGGCAATATCAGTGCGTTCCTGGCCAACCCGCGTTGCGCACATACCAGGTCCTGCTTCCGTCATGCCATAGCCATTGTGCAGGGTCATTCCGAAGAAAGCTTCGACCTTGCGTTTCCATTCATAGTCAAGTGGCGCACCACCCGATGAGATGTAGCGAAGCCTTGGCGCAGGTGCCGTCGCCCAACCCTGCTTTTCCGCGTAAGACATTAAAAGCGCATAAATCTGCGGGACCGCCGGCATCACGCTCACCCCGTCCTGGAGTGCGGCAAAAACTTTTTCCGGGTCGAATCGAGGCATAAACCTTATGTGTGCTCCGGCCCTGACCGCTGCGAGAAACGCAGAGGAAAAGCCGAAGATATGGGTCATCGGGATCACGCTCAGTATCGTGTCCTCACTGCTCATACCCCGGATTTCCATTGAGACACGGGAAGAATAGAGAAGGTTCTCATGGGTCAGCATGACCCCTTTTGGATCGCCTGTCGTACCGGTCGTGTAGATCATGGCGGCGACCTGTTCGAGCGGGCTTTGAAAAACCTCCTCGGGCGAGCCCTCCCGGTTCCCGGCAATCATCACAGATCCAAAGGCACCCGTTCTTTCCACCGCGCCCATCGCGGCCGCATGAGCGGCAGCCGCTTCTGACACGCGGTGCGTGAAAACAAGCGCACGGGCTGAGGCATGATCAGCGACCTTGACGATCTCGTTTAATGACATGCGGGCGTTAATCGGGATAACCCAGGCATCAAGACGGCTTGCCGCAAGAAGAAAACTTGCAAGGGCGAGTGAGTTCTCACCGATCACAGCAACCCTGTCACCGCCACCGACCCCGGCTTCAGCAAGACATCTTGCAGCATCAACCGAGGCTTCACCGAATGCTCCATACGTATGGGCACTGCCGTCATCCTCAAGGATGGCGGGCCGGTCGCGGGCGGTTTCTGCCCACCGGTCCAGCAGTTCGTGAATGCGGTTCATTATTCCTTCCTCCGACAGGAAGGGATAAATCACAGGAGCCGAAATAGAA
>JBCDCU010000300.1:0-4463 GCA_039181265.1 Pseudomonadota bacterium
GAAGAACCACTTTGAGAACCTGACCGCTCTTTTGAGTGAACTTGCGGCTATCGGCTTCGAGCGTTTTGCCGATCAATTGACCACAGCCGTATCCAAAGCGACCAGGCCCACCGAGCGCAATCGGCTTTCCGGTCTCGCTTACGTTACGTTTGCGCGCGAAAATCCTGCAATGTTCGAATTGATGTTCCGCAGTGACAAGCCGGACTTTGCCAATCCTCGCCTGCAGGCGTCATCAGAACGAGCGTTGCGAGGCCTTGCCGCGAACAATGATGTGGCGTTCAAGAATGGCGAGTTGACTGCTTTGACGGCCGATCAGGGCGCGCGTATGGCGCGCACATGGGCGTTGGCGCACGGGCTTGCCATGCTTATGCTGGACGATCAGCTCACCCCAATCCTGCAACGGCTGCCGAACGATTACGAGCCGGATGAACTCTTTCAAACGATTTTCAGGATCTCGAACGTTTGATGCTGTGAAGATGGGCCGTATAACGGCTCAGTTTTTTTCTTCCGGTAAAGCGGGCAGGGGAAGGAAGGCGACGCCTTCTTCTACGAGTTCATGAGCTTCGTCGGATGTCGCGCTGCCGTAGATCCCGCGCGGATCTTCTTCACCGTAATGTATCTTTCTGGCTTCATCGGCAAAGCGGTTGCCGACATTTTCAGCGTTTTCGGTCACCCAGTTGCGCAGCTCCTGGATTTTAGAGACGACGGCTTTCATGGTCTCATCACCCTGCACAAGGGCACCTGCCGGGGACACTGCCGGTGGTTGTGGAACGGGTGTTGGTCCCGGTGAGACTTCGGATTGCCCTTCCCAGTCCTCACTCCGGGATTTCTTGCTGCCTGTCACGGCCGGCGCCATAAGCACCTTTTGGATCTTGTCGGATTCGCAATACGGACACGTGACCAAGCCAGCCGAGACCTGATCCTCAAAGGCCCCGCTGTCTTTAAACCAGCCATCGAATTTGTGGCCTTGGTCACATGAAAGCGCGTATTTTATCAATCGACCTTACCTAACTTTCGTTTCCCTGAACGCCTCAGGTTACCCGTTCAGAGTGTTGAAACTTCTAACATGCGTCAACACCGGAATCCTTTGGCGTACTTCGGTAACTGTCGCCGGATCAATTTTGGCAATAATGTATCCCGGCTCATCGTGCTCGGCCTCTGCGAGGACTTCTCCCCAGGGATCGACGATCAGGCTGTGGCCGAATGTCTCGCGCCCGTCCTCATGGGTCCCGCCCTGTGCGGCTGCGACCATGAAGCAACCATTTTCTATTGCCCTTGCTCTAAGAAGCACATGCCAATGCGCGCGGCCTGTTTGTTTCGTGAAACACGCCGGCACGCTCAGCAGTTCCGCGCCAGCCATTGCCTGCGCGCGAAAGAGTGCCGGAAATCTGAGATCGTAGCAAATCGCGAGGCCAATTTTTGCAAAGCCGGTATCTATGACCGGGCTATTCTCCCCTGGTTCATAGGTGTTTGATTCTCGCCAGCTTTCACCACCGTCCAGATCGACATCGAACATGTGGATCTTGTCATAGGTCGCAGCTGTGGAGCCTTCAGGCGAAAACAAAAAAGCGCGGTTTGCGACTTTGCCATCGCCGCGATCGATCGCAAGCGAGCCGATGTGAAGCCAGATGCCGAGATCTTTGGCAAGGTCCGCAAACCGTTTAACGCCGGCATCATTTTCCGGGTGCGCGATTTTCTCGGTGAGTGCCGTTCGGCTGCGCTCAACGAGATGCGTCATTTCCGGCGTTTGGACATAGGAGGCGCCTGCCTTTGCCGCATCACGGATCAAGCTTTCGGCGTCCGTAATATTGTCATCGACCGATCTCGATGATCGCATTTGTATGCAGGCGGCGTTGAAGCTGGTCATAAGGAAACGGCCGATTTAAGCGGCGAGAAGCTTGTCGAGCTTTCCAGCATCTTCCAACGCATAGAGCTCGTCACATCCGCCGACGTGCTGCTCCCCAATGAAGATCTGCGGGAAGGTGCTGCCGCCTTTTGCGCGTTTGACCATTTCCGCCTTCAGTCCGCGATCCATGGTTGCGTCGAATTCTTCGTATGAAGCGCCTTTGGCCTTCAGCAATTGTTTTGCTGCCGTGCAGTAGGGGCAAAACTTGCGTGTGTAGATTGTAACCGGTGCCATTCTTTTTGTCCTTGTTGAAGCGTACTCCTCCTATAAAGGCATTGAATCGTCATCAACAACCTTCGCAAATGCGAGCACGTCCACTGACTGTGCATTTTCACGTAAAAGTGTTTCAGTACAAGCGTTAATCGTCGCCCCCGTCGTGACAACATCATCGATGAGCAGGATCTTGCGCCCGCAAATCGCGGTGCGTCCGTTTTCCGGTACGATAAACGCACCTTCAACATTCCTCCTGCGGGCACGTTGATCGAGTTTGACCTGAGGTTTCGTGGGTCTGATGCGTTGCAAGGTGTCGAGCATGACTGGCCGGTTTCCGAGAGCTGCGAGACGTTTGGCGAGTTCGGCGGCCTGGTTGTAGCGCCGAAGAAAAAGGCGCCGGCGGTGGAGAGGGACTGGAACGATCATGTCGCAATCGGCGACGAGGTCGCGGCCTGCATTCATCATAAAGTGAGCAAGACGCTCTGCGAGTTCTGGCTGATCGTGGAATTTGAAAGCAATCGCGAGCCGTTTCGCCGTTCCCTCATAACGGGTTGCAGCGCGCAGGCGCATGTATGGCTGGTCAACCTCCGGCCCCCCGATTGTGTCGGTGAAGGCTCCGACGTCATAGGCGAGCGGTGTACCGGTCTTTTCGCAAAGTGGTTGCGTTATGAAGGGCATCTTCTTGAAGCAATCCGCGCATAATCCGCCACGATCTGCAACGATAACGGAGCAGGCCAGGCATCTGGGTGGCAGGATGGTGTCAAAGATTGACTGCCCAACACTGATAAAAGTTTCGGTGAGCGCTTTCCGGGCTTGTGATTTTGCCAATTTCCTCATTCCTTTCCGAAGATTCTTGCCATATTGAACACGCAAGGGGGAGCGTATTGCCCCGAGTGGTGAGAAGGATGTTTGATGTTCTTCGGGGCTCTAGCCTTACGGCGACGGGAACAAGGTCTGTAATCCAGATTGGTTTCGGCGCGGGCAATCGGTCCAACACGGCCTGAAGAAGGATCAACAATGGCGCTTACAGTCAATTCAGACCCCGCGCTCATCGACCGCACTGCTCTCATTAGAAACCGCAAGCGCGCAGTCGCGCGGCCTGTGGGGGGGTGTGATTTTCTCGCGAAGCTCGCGGTTGAGGATACGGTTTTAAGACTGTCCGCGATCAAGCGCCGGTTTGTTTCTGCGGTCGATCTGAATTCTCATGGGCCGTTGATGCGAGCGGCTCTCTTGAAGAGCGATCAAATCGACAAAGTGTTTCAAACCCGGGATCCGGGTTTTGCAGCATTGGAAGGCATCGATGCGGTGGCCGACAATGAGGCATTGCCGCTAGGACCAGGGGTCGCTGATCTGATCGTATCAAACCTCAATCTGCAGTTTGTGAATGATCTTCCCGGCGTTCTGATCCAGATCCGGCGCGCGTTGAAGCCGGATGGGCTGTTTCTTGGAAACCTTATCGGCGGGTCAAGCTTGCATGAATTGAAAGATGCCTTTCTCACGGCGGAAGCAGAAATCACCGGAGGAGCGCAAGCCCGTTTTGTGCCTTTTATTGATGTGCGCGATGGCGGGGGGCTCTTGCAGCGAGCAGGTTTCGCCTTGCCGGTCGCCGATACAGATCTTGTGACGGTGCGATATGGCGATCCGGTTGCGCTGATGCGGGATTTGCGGGCTATGGGTGCTGCTAACCCCTTGGTTAGACGATCGCGGCGCCCGCTGCGAAAAAAGGTACTACAGCGCGCAATTCAGATTTACGCGGAGCGGTATCGTGACGAAGATGGCCGCATAAGAGCGAGTTTTGAGATTATATCGTTGTCAGGTTGGGCGCCCCATGAAAGCCAACAGAAGCCATTACGCCCAGGCTCAGCAAAAATATCACTCAAAGATGTTCTTGAGACAAAAGGGCCATAAGAAACGGTATTGCCTCACACCGATTGACGGCAGCCTTACCCGCCGTTTGCTTCGGCGTTTGCAATACCGTCAACAAGAAGAGTGTGAAGTTCGGTGAAGCCGTTGGTTAGGTTGACACCAATGCCCGTAGCACCGACCACGACTGCCAGGCTGATGAGGCTTCCAATTAAGGCATATTCAATCGATGTCGCACCAAGTTTGTTTTGAACCAAGCGATCGAACTTTTGTTTCATGTTACTCACCAGCTTCTCTACCTCTGTTTGCCGGCTTTAAACCCTCCGGCAAATAATAGACCCTGTACGTTTTATCACCCTCTTTGCGGGTGATTGATCCGGTCAGCGTTTGATCAATCCCGACCGGTTTTTCTTTCCAGGCAACCAATTGCGGCCTGAGTTTGTCTCCAACTGCTGCAACTCCTCCGACGAGGAGCAGAGCC
>JBCDCU010000301.1:0-4457 GCA_039181265.1 Pseudomonadota bacterium
CCCCCGCTTCGCATTGCACAAAACACGGAAAACGCATCGAATTCCAAGGAATTCGTGTGAAATTGTGGGGACCGCATTCGGAAGCGCCTGTCAGTTTGTAAATTTCTTTACAAACTGATCAGCAAACAGACTTAGCGCGCTTTCGTGATGATACTGACGGCAATCAAGATTCGCGGATATCGACGAACCGCCCGGCGACCGCGGCAGCAGCAGCCATTGCGGGTGAAACCAGATGCGTGCGGCCTTTAAAACCCTGACGCCCCTCAAAGTTGCGGTTCGACGTGGAAGCGCACCGCTCCTCGGGTTTCAACTGATCCGGATTCATACCAAGGCACATAGAGCAACCCGGTTCACGCCACTCAAATCCGGCGTCGATAAAGACTTTGTCTAGCCCCTCTTCCTCAGCCTGAGCTTTGACGAGACCGGAGCCCGGCACCACCATGGCACTGACCCCTTCAGCGATCGTCTTCCCGTTCAGGATCTGAGCGGCTGCGCGCAGATCCTCGATTCGCCCATTCGTGCAAGATCCCAGGAAGACACGATCAATCTCGATATCGGTCATTTTGGTGCCCGGCGTCAGGCCCATATATTCAAGCGCACGTTTCTTCGAGGCACGCTTTGTTTCATCGGCAATCTCTTCAGGATCAGGCACCACGCCTGTAATCGAAACGACATCCTCAGGCGAAGAACCCCAAGAGACGATGGGTGGCAGATTGCCGGCATCGAGCGTGACCACTTTATCAAACACCGCATCTTCATCTGAGCGCAGCGTTTTCCAATAGGCCATTGCCATATCCCAGGCGGTGCCTGTCGGGGCTTTCGGACGTCCCTTGACATACTCAAAGGTTACTTCATCCGGTGCGACGAGCCCGGCACGCGCGCCCCCTTCAATCGACATATTGCAGACCGTCATTCGGCCTTCCATCGACAATGCATCAATTGCACTGCCGCAATATTCAATCACGTACCCGGTCCCACCCGCAGTACCGATTTCGCCAATGATGGCCAGAATGATATCTTTCGCCGTCACGCCGGGCGGTAAGCTGCCCGTGACTTCGACCTTCATATTCTTTGCTTTTTTCTGGATGAGGGTCTGGGTCGCCAGCACATGCTCAACCTCGGACGTCCCGATGCCGTGGGCAAGGGCACCGAATGCGCCATGGGTTGATGTATGGCTGTCACCACAAACGATTGTCATTCCCGGCAAAGTGAAGCCCTGCTCCGGCCCGATGATGTGAACGACGCCCTGACGCTTGTCGTGTTCGGAGTAATATTCAATCCCGAAATCGGCGGCATTCTTGGCGAGCGCTTCAATTTGAATTGCAGATTGAGGATCCGGGTTCGGCAAGAGCCGGTTTGTCGTCGGAACATTGTGATCGACCACGGCAAGGGTCTTATCCGGTGCGCGGACAGGACGGCCGGTCATGCGCAATCCTTCAAAGGCCTGCGGGCTCGTCACCTCGTGGACGAGATGGCGGTCAATATAAAGAAGGCAGGTCCCGTCATCCTGTTCGTGAACCAGATGATCGTTCCAGATCTTATCGTAAAGCGTTTGCCCTGCCATGTTGCTTACCTCTCATCCCCGAAAACGGTATTCTTCAAGCAAAGACCTCGACCATTTGGTTCAGTCGGCGGTCAATTTAGAAATGAACGCCATCTTATGGGTCATCACCGCTTGCTTGGTCAAGAAAAACAGGCGTGCGAAACATCGCAGTGAAGCAAGGTGTGAAAACCGGCTCAATTCATCTTTTGCGTGTGACTGTCGAAGGCCGATTAAGAGCAATTAGCCCGGATGACGCGTTAATCGCCCGATTGATAAAATTTTACAATCCGTCCCGCCATTTCCGTAACATTTGGTATCTATCTATTGATGCCACGATGCCTGAATTCCGCTTTTCTGGTAGGATGCACATCTATGTGCACCAAAACCCAAAGGGAATTGTCCGGGCAAGGACCATGGCGCGTGAGGTGGCAGATTCAAGTCACGCATCGTTAAAGCACGCTCTCAACAATGTGAAACGAGAGAGTTGAATTTGGTACAATCGGCGCTTTAACCGCCATATTCGACTCCCCACATAGGGGTCGGAAAGGACAGTCGGCAGGCTGGTTTCAACGAAAACCCGAATACTATGCCGGCAAGAAGGTGAGAAATGATGAGCAGGTTCAAAATTATGCTCTTGAGCGGTTTGGCTGGTCTTGCAATGGCAACCTCAGCGACTGCAGCAGATCTTCCGTCAGAGCAGGCTTTTCAGCAAACACCCGTTGATGCCCGGACTTACAACTGGGAAGGCGTTTACGTAGGGGCCTCTGTCGGCTTTGGCTTTTCCGGTGAATTCGACGATGGCGGCGCGCTCGCAGCAGAAAACGCCAATGGCTTCGTCGGCGGCGGTATCATTGGCTACAACAAGCAATTCGACCGCTGGGTCGTCGGCCTTGAGAGTGAATTCAGCTACACAAATCTCGACGTTTCCGCACCAGTTGGTGTTGAGGCCGATCTTGATTTCATCGGCACGGTAACCGGTCGGGTTGGATACACACCAACAGAACGGATCCTGACCTATGTTGAAGGCGGATATGCTTTCGGACAGATCGACGTGACGGCAGGCGGGGCCTCAGACAGTAACATCGCAAACGGTTTTGTAGTTGGTGCCGGTGCGGACTATGCTCTCACAGAGAACATTTCAACCGGTGTGGAATACAACTACATCAATCATGGCGACGAGACGTTCAATGTCGGCGGCGGAACCACGAGCGACTTCGACGGCCACACCGTCCGCTTTAATTTGAAGTACAAATTCTAGCAGAGAACGAACACATCCCCTGCTACCCAAAAAGGCTCCGGTCGTCCCCTCGGCCGGGGCCTTTTGATTCATAAAGACAATAAAAAACCGCGGCGAGTGCCGCGGTTTCAATGGATGCGCGAAGGCATCAACCAAACCAATCAGTTCGGGATACCTATTCCTGCGCTTCGGCAGCAGCAGCGGCTTCTGCCGCTTCTGCTTTTGCAGCTTCTTCAGCAGCTTGTTTTGCGGCCAGTTTTTCCGCTTCTTTCTGTGCTTTCGCCTCAGCAGCTGCCTGACGCTCACCGTCCTGGATACGCCGTGTCCGGATATCGGTTGCTTCCGCGATCCGTGCAGACTTACCGCGGCGGTCTCTCAGGTAGTAGAGTTTGGCGCGACGGACCTTGCCTCGGCGCACAACCTGGACGCTGTCGATAATTGGTGAAAACACCGGAAAGACACGCTCGACGCCTTCACCATAGGAGATCTTGCGGACAGTGAAGCTTTCGTTCAGACCGGATCCCTTGCGGGCGATGCAAACGCCCTCATAAGCCTGAACCCTGGTCCGTGTACCTTCCGTCACGCGTACGTTAACGTCACTGGTGTACAGACGGGTGACGTCACCGGTGACGGGTGACGTCACCGGTGTACAAACGGGTGACGTCACCGCTGTACGGGTGGCTGACGTCGCCGGTGTACGGGCGGGTGACGTCACCCGTGTACGGGCGGGTGACGTCACCCGTGTACGGGCGGGTGACGTCGCCGGTGTACGGGCGGGTGACGACTTACCCCGCGCTGGATGACGACGTTGTTGGGCAGGGTGGCGGCGGCGCGGTCGGCGGCGTCGGCCGGCGCCGGCGAGTCCCGCACCACGAAGGTGGCGCGCTGATCGAACTCATGCTCCCGCAGGCTGTCTACCGTCCAGTCTGGCTCCTCCGTCTCCATCGGGTCCTGCCGGCAGCAGGACATGACGTTGGTGGTGGGAGGGGCGCCGCGGGCCTGCTGCAGACAACTGCGCCTGCGTGGGTCAACCACGTGTCCGATGGCCCAGCACCACAGCCATCAGTAAGTAACCAAACCAGTTCACGTTCACTGCTTGTGAGAAAGCCAGGAAGTGATGTCTCCCTTATAGAGCTGTTGGACGGGGACACAAAGGGTGCTCTCGGTGATGATGGCGGGCGGTGTTAAGCTCGCATTTCTGTACACGGCCGGGGAGAGAGAATCAATTACCTGCCCCCCACCCGCGCGAATATAGGATGAAAGAATCCGAAATTTCCAGGAAAAACAATTGAACTACTCACACCCCCCGTGCCTGTATTCATTCGTTGGTTGCAGGCGTGGTTTTCTATTACGATGTTTTATTCTGGTAGCTGTGCAAAAGGTTTTTCGATCACAGCTTCATATTATAGTGGACGCAGGAATATACCACGTCTGGAAATTAAATAACATATTCTCTTTTTAGCCGAAGAAAGGTAGTGGAGACCTGTGGTAAACTTAACCCTCGCCCCGGTGGGGGTGTTTTGACACCCACCTCAGGTTTTTCCGAAGGAGTAAAAAAACGCCACTGTACTTGGCACAACACATCCTTGGTCAATTCTGCAACTTTCCCCAAAATTGTAAGGTTGGGTCATCTCAGGTCAGGTCGCCAGTGCAGGTCAAGTGACCTCACCTCCAAAA
>JBCDCU010000302.1:0-4428 GCA_039181265.1 Pseudomonadota bacterium
CCTTTCCGCTCCGCGCCTTCAGGAGGCGCAAAAATGAGAGCCATGCGAGGTTTCATAGCAGCCGTCGACACGATGAATTACGGCATCGGCCGGGTGATCATGTTCGGCCTCTTTGGAATAATGGCTGTTCTTTTATGGTCGACGATCAGCAAGGCTGCCGATCAACCCTCGCTCTGGACGCTCGAAGTCGCGCAATTCGCTATGATCACCTATTTCTTCCTCGGCGGACCGTACGCGATCCAGATGGGTGCCCATGTCCGCATGGACCTCTTCTACGAGAACTGGTCGCTCAGGCGCAAAGCCTTGATCGACGGGATCACCGTCTTCTGCCTCATGGCCTATCTCGTCGTGCTCATCTGGGGCGGTCTCAGTTCAACCGCCTATTCGCTTGGGTACTTTGGCTCCGATCCGTTCGGTTTTTTCGTCGGGCTGATTACCGGTGAATCCTCCTTCGGCACGTTGGAGCGAAGCCGCACCATCTGGCGGCCGTATCTCTGGCCGATCAAGACGATCATGTGCATCGGCATTCTTCTGATGCTGCTTCAGGCCCTTTCGGAGCTTTTCAAAGACATTCTTCGGCTTCGCGGTGAGGAGATCTGATCATGTCCTATGAAATGATCGCCCTGCTCATGTTCGCGACCATGATGGTGCTTCTTTTCAGCGGCCAGCGTGTCTTCGGCGCGATCGGCTTCGTGGCGGTGATTGCCGCCCTTGCGCTTTGGGGCGATCGGGGCGGTTTCGATATCGCGTTTTCGCAAAGCATCAAGCTGATGCGCTGGTATCCGCTGTTGACCGTGCCGATGTTCGTTTTCATGGGCTATATCCTGTCGGAAAGCCGGATCGCGGATGATCTTTACCGCATGTTCCACGTCTGGATGGGTGGCTTGCGCGGTGGTCTTGCGATCGGAACCATCGCGCTCATGGTCCTAATATCGGCCATGAACGGTCTCTCCGTTGCCGGTATGGCAATCGGCGCGACGATCGCACTGCCCGAACTCCTGCGCCGTGGTTACGACAAACGCATGGTGACCGGCGTCATTCAAGCGGGAAGTTCGCTCGGCATTCTCGTCCCGCCATCGGTGGTGCTTGTTCTTTACGCAATGATTGCGCGTCAGCCGGTCGGCCAGCTCTGGCTCGCAGGGATCATTCCGGGCCTGATGATGGCGGCCATGTTCATTTTGTACATTGCCATTCGCTGCAAGATGAACCCGAAGCTCGGCCCGGTTCTTCCGAAAGCCGAGCGGGACATGCCGCAGGCCGAGAAGTATCGGCTTCTTCTTGCCGGGCTCCTTCCTTTCGGGATCTTCTTTGCGATGATGATCCCCTTCGTGAACGGATGGACATCGCTTGTGGAGAGTTCCGCCATCGGCGCGATCACAGCGTTTCTTGCTGCCGTTCTGAAGCGCCGCATGACCTGGAAGGTTTTCGAGACCTCGGTCAGGAACACGCTCGGGATCACCTGCATGTTTATGTGGATCATTCTTGCAGCGCTTGCCTTCGGCGCGGTGTTTGACGGTCTCGGCGCAGTCAAAGCGATTGAGGGTCTCTTCACCGATCAACTCGGTCTCTCCCCCTGGACGATCCTCATTCTCATGCAGTTGAGCTTCATCCTGATGGGCACGTTCCTTGACGATACCGCCATGCTCGTCATCGTTGCGCCGCTTTACATCCCGCTTGTCGGCGCGCTCGAATTCGATCTCATCTGGTATGGTGTCCTCTACACAATCACCACCCAGATTGCTTATATGACGCCGCCCTTCGGCTACAACCTCTTCCTCATGCGCGCCCTTTCCCCACCGGAAATTGGGCTCGGCGATATCTACCGATCCATCATTCCGTTCGTTGCCGTCATGGCGCTTGCGCTGGCGATCATCATGATCTTCCCGCAAATCGCGCTTTGGCTGCCGCAGACAATTTACGGAAACTAAGCGCCATGAAGAAGCGCGAACCCCACCACCGAGTGATCGAGAAGGAGCAACACTCATGACCACAAGACGCAGTTTTATCAAAGGTGCTGCCATTGCGGCACCGGCCGCAGCGCTCGCGACGCCAGCGCTTGCCCAATCCACGATCAAATGGCGCATGCAGACCTATGCCGGTGCCGCCCTTGCGGAACACGTCGTGAAACCGGCCATCGACACCTTCAACAAGATTGCGGGCGACCGCATGCAGATCGAATTGTTCTTTGCCGATCAGCTCGTCCCGACCGGCGAACTCTTCCAGGCGATGCAGCGCGGCACAATCGATGCCGTTCAGTCGGATGACGATTCCATGGCATCACCGACGGAAGTGACCGTTTTCGGTGGTTATTTTCCGTTCGGTTCCCGCTACTCGCTGGACGTGCCGGTTCTCTTCAACCAATACGGCTTGAATGAAATCTGGGACGCGGAATATTCCAAGGTCGGCGTCAAACACATTTCCGCCGGGGCATGGGATCCTTGCCATTTCGCCACCAAAGATCCGATCAATTCGCTTGAGGATCTGAAAGGCAAGAAGGTCTTCACCTTCCCGACCGCTGGCCGCTTCCTGTCGCAATTCGGCGTCGTTCCGGTGACGCTTCCCTGGGAGGATATCGAAGTCGCCGTCCAGACCGGCGAACTCGACGGTATTGCCTGGTCAGGCATCACCGAAGACTACACTGTCGGCTGGGCGGATGTGACGGACTACTTCCTCACCAACAACATTTCCGGTGCCTGGATCGGGCATTTCTTCGCCAATATGGAACGCTGGAACGAGCTTCCGGAAGACATGAAGACGCTTCTCACCGTCTGCATGGAGCAGAGCCATTATTACCGCCAGTGGTGGTATTGGGGCGGAGAAGCGAACCTGCGCGTCAACGGCACGAAAATGAAACTCACCTCAATCCCGGATGAAGAATGGGCGAAGGTTGAAGAAGCTGCCGTCAAATTCTGGGATGAGATTGCAGCCGAATCCGAGACCAAGGCGAAGATCGTCGAGATCTTCCGCAAATACAATTCGGACATGCAGAAGGCCGGACGGCCTTACCGCTACAGCTAATCCGTTCTCAAACGACAAGGAGCGGGGCGCCGAGCGCGCCCTCTCCCGCTTTCTTTTTAAGAGAATACCTGCCCGAGGAGGTCCCCCACGATGTCCGGTTTGTTGAGCTTCGATAGTCTGAAAGCGAAAGCTGCCGACGGGTCCATCGACACTGTGCTCGTCTGTCTTGTCGACATGCAGGGGCGGTTGATGGGAAAGCGCTTCCATGTTTCGAACTTCATCGAAAGCGCGTTCGAAGAAACCCATTGCTGCAATTATCTCCTGGCGACCGATCTCGAGATGGCAACGCCAGACGGCTATGCCTCAACAAGCTGGCGGCAGGGCTATGGCGACTATGTCATGAAGCCGGATCTTTCGACGCTGCGCCTGATGCCATGGCTTGAGGGAACCGCGATGGTGCTCTGCGATATCCTCGACCACCACACACACGCACCCGTACCCCATGCGCCACGCCAGGTCTTGAAAGAGCAGATCAAGCGGCTCGAAGCGCGCGGCCTCACGCCGATGATGGCGACTGAACTCGAATTCTTCCTCTTCAGGAAATCGCTCGACGAAATGCGGCGCGACGGCTACCGCGATCTGGAAACGCTGGGGCCTTATAATGAGGACTACCACATCCTCCAGACCACTAAGGAAGAGCATGTGATGCGCCCCTTGCGTAATCACCTCTACGCCGCCGGTGTCCCGATTGAAAACTCCAAAGGGGAAGCTGAAATCGGTCAGGAGGAGCTCAACATCAAATATGACGGCGCACTCGCCTGCGCCGATCACCACACCATTGCAAAACACGCCACGAAGGAAATCGCCTGGCAGCAGGGCCATTCGGCGAGCTTTTTGCCGAAATGGCACCATGACCGGGTCGGAAGTGCGAGCCACGTGCACATGTCTTTGTGGGCGGATGATCGGAACGCCTTCCATGATCCGGGTGGCGACCACGCAATGTCGGACACGATGAAGCATTTCATGGCGGGCATCATCGCCTACGCCGCCGACTGCACTTACTTTTTTGCGCCTTACATCAACTCCTACAAGCGCTTCGTGAAAGGCACCTTCGCGCCGACAAAAGCTGCCTGGTCGGTCGATAACCGCACCGCGGGCTTCCGGCTTTGCGGGGCCGATACGAAAGCGGTTCGCGTCGAGTGCCGCATTCCGGGATCCGATATCAATCCGTACCTGACGCAGGCTGCTCTTCTCGCTGCCGGGATCAAGGGGATTGAAGACAAGCTGGCTCTCGCGCCGCCCGCCGAAGGCGACATGTATGAAAACGAGAGCGTTCCGGAAATCCCGAACACGTTGCGCGCTGCGACCGAAACCCTGCGCGGTTCAGCGATGTTGCGGGAAGCGATGGGCAACGCTGTGATTGACCATTACACCCGTGCTGCCGAATGGGAGCAGGAAGAATTCGACCGC
>JBCDCU010000303.1:0-4422 GCA_039181265.1 Pseudomonadota bacterium
CAGCCGCCGGATAGGCTTCGGCAAGCGCCTTACCCATACCAACTGCCTGACTGCCCTGACCGGGAAATGTGAGCGAAAGTGTCATGAAAGGGGTCCGTTTCGTCTGCTGCGCCGCACTGCCGCCGAAAGGAATAGATCGTATTTGCTAAAGCGGGCGGGGATCGAACGAGTGCCGAAATGACCGCGGATTGTCAAGCGACGCAGCAGATGTGATCTCGAGTTGTCCGAAAAACGAAACTGAAAAGGCCCGGGGTTAAACCCGGAGCCAGGATTATATTATACGGATGGATTTCGCTGAAGGCCGGATCAGGCTGCAGCGACCTCATCGAGGAATGCGTCGATTTCCGTTTGAAGCTCATCGGTTTTGCGACCGAGCTCAGCGGAACTGCTCAACACGCTTTCCGCGGATTGTGCGGTTTCGCCGACGCTTCCGGCAAGCTCCGAGATTGTAGAGGAGACCTTTGTCGCGCCTTCCGCTGCCGCCTGAACGTTTCTGGAGATTTCCGATGTCGCGGACCCTTGCTGTTGGACAGCACTTGCGATCGTCGTGGTGTAACCGTCGACCTCTTCCATGGTAACAGCGATTTCGGCCATTGCTTTTGCGGAATCATCGGTAGCGTGCTGGATTTCGGTAATCTGGCTCGAAATCTCTTCCGTGGCTTTCGATGTCTGATTAGCGAGCTCCTTCACCTCGGCAGCAACGACAGCGAAGCCTTTGCCGGCCTCGCCCGCACGGGCTGCCTCAATCGTCGCATTAAGCGCGAGAAGATTGGTCTGTTCCGCAATGGCCTGAATCAGCACGACGACTTCGCCAATTTTTGTTGCCGATGAAGCGAGACTTTCCACCTTCGCGTTCGTCTCTCGCGTCTGTTCCGTGGTTTTGGAAACCATCGTCTTGGTCTCATGCACCTGACGGGCGATCTCCTCAATGGAAGCATTCAACTGTTCGCCGGCACTGGCAACGGTTTGCATATTCCCGTTGACCTCTTCCGTTACACCCACAGTCTGACTGCTTTGTTCTGAGGTCGCACGTGACGTCGCGGTAAGCGTGCGTGCCGTCTCATCAAGGGATTTTGCCGTGTCGCCAACATAGGCCAACGCCGACTGGATCTTTTCACGGAAGGCGGAAACGGCATCTTCAAAGCGATGTTGGCGCTCGACCGTTTTGGCGTCAGCATCCCTCTGCTGAGCACTCAAATCGTTCCGCTCGCGAGCTTTGTCCCGCAGATTGGAAACGGCTCTTGAAACCTCGCCTATCGGGTCGGTACGATCCTCATGAGGGACGTCTACATCAAATTGGTCGTTCGCGACGCTGCCTGCAACAGATGCAATCTCCTTCAGCGGACGCAGAAGCATCGTAACTGCAAAAGCGGAGGCAGCGAGAGCCACCACGGTCACGAAGACAAGGGCGACAAACAGCCAGAAGGCAAGGCTGTTGACACTTGCATTAATCCGGTCTTTTTCCACGCCCGCATAAAGAATGCCGATGACATTATTGGAGCGATCAAAGATCGGTTCGTAGATCGTGTAGTAGGGTTTGCCAAGAATGACGGCTTCGCCTCGGAACGTCTGACCTTTCGTCAGAACCGGATAAACGGCACCGCCCTTGCCGAGCTCAGTCCCAACCGCCCTGTTGTTATCCGGCTTTATGATATTGGTCGTCCGCCGCCAGAAATCCCGGGTCTCATCGTCCCAGGCAAAGACAGTCGCAGTCTCACCGGTCATCTGCCCGATGCTATCAATCATCGAATGATCTTCGAATTCAGGAATAGCAGGCATTTGCAGGCGTTCCAAATTCCCATCTCTCCACGTGACGTCTACGTCTTCATAGTTCATGGAAAAAATCGTAGCAGCCGCACGTAAGCTTGCATCTTGCGAGCTCTGGGCCTGTTTGACGGCATCCTGTACTTTGAGAGAGTAGGCAACATAACCAACGATTGCGATCGCGGAAATGAAGAGCACACCAATCGTGAATAGGAGCGAATAGGTAACATTCGAGCGTATGGATCGAAACATGACATCAGCCTTTAGTCTGAAAGTGACATTTGGACGATCACGCATACGTGGTTAACACTTCGCTAAGTCAGTGTTACTTCTTGCCTTACAATGACAGATATCACGTTAATACCCCGAAAGCTTTGCTTGAGGGAGTAAGGCGTCCGTCTGAAATCCGACCATCGATTGCCGAATTGGTCTTGGTCACAGAGAGTTTTGTTCAAGACAAACACCAATATGACGTGAAAGGGTTGCAAATTCCGGCAAATGCCGTCATAAGCCCGCCAGTCCGCGAGCTGGGGGCTGAACGGAAAGTCCAAATTGGACAGGTTGGCAAATCAGCCGGTTTCCCGTGTCTCCGCTCTCCACCGGTACTCATCACTGCCTTTCTTTAACAAAAGAACGGGTGTGAAGGGGCTTTGCGCTTGCGGCGACATGAGAAAGAAAGGCAGACATGGCACTCTACGAGCATATCTTTTTGGCGCGGCAAGACGTTTCCGCGCAACAAGTCGATCAGTTGATCGAACAATATAAGGGCCTCCTCGAATCAAGCGGCGGATCTGTTCCAAAAACCGAAAATTGGGGCCTGAAGTCCCTCACCTATCGGATCAAGAAGAACCGCAAGGCACATTACGCTCTTATGAACATCGACGCACCAAGCGACGCCATTCACGAGATGGAACGCCAGATGCGAATAAACGAAGACATTTTGCGGTTCCTCACCGTGCGCGTTGAAGAGCACGAAGACGGCCCATCCGTAATGCTTCAAAAGCGCGACCGTGATGATCGTCCGTCACGCGGTGGACGAGGTGACCGGGGTGATCGCGGCGACAGGGGTGATCGCGGCGATCGTGGTGACCGTGGCGATCGCGGCAATCGCAGCGAATAAGAAAGGCAACGAAAATGGTTGAAATCGCACAACAGGCTTCTCGCCGTCCTTTCTTCCGTCGTCGGAAAACGTGCCCGTTTTCAGGGCCGAATGCTCCGAAGATTGACTACAAAGACGTGCGTTTGCTGCAACGCTACATTTCCGAGCGCGGTAAAATTGTTCCGAGCCGGATCACGGCAGTCTCTATCAAGAAACAGCGCGAGCTGGCCAAAGCGATCAAACGCGCACGCTTTCTCGGGCTTCTGCCATACATCATCAAGTAGGATGAGTTAAGGCTGCCTGAGAGCGGGCAGCCAAATACAAGTTGGGCCGGGCAGCAGTTTTAGAGATCCGGCTCTAACCGCAACGCGGGACAGCGACATGACAAGACAGGCCCCTCTCATCGCCGCGATATCCGGCATGGCATCCTTGCTTCTGTTTCTAGCAGCAGCGAGGGCGGGTTTTCTTGCGCTCCCGCTTTTTCTTTTAATTCCGCTTCCAATTGTCATTGCAAGCCTTGGATGGGGCACCGTCGCAGGTTTCCTGTCCGCCTTTATGGCGTTTGTGGCAATTGCCGTCATCGCCGATCCACGCATTGCGCTGTTTTACGGTTTTGATTTCGCTTTGCCCGCAGCCTATCTCGCGCACTGCTTAGGTTTGTCACGCCGTGACGACGATACGGGCGCCGTCGAATGGTTTCCAATATCGCACGTTTTCTTTCGAATGGTTCTGTATGGTGCCTTCGCCGTTGGACTCAGTCTGGCCTTCAGCGGCTTTGATCCGGAACTGCTTGAACGCGCCTTGTCTGAACAGCTTGTCAACGCGCCGCAAAATCTCGGCGATGGAAATGCCGTAAGTCCGGATGAAACCGCTCGAAATCTTGTGGCGTTCTCCACAGCACTTCTGCCATTTGCGGCTCCTACAATGTGGGTTCTGATGATCGGCTTTAATCTCTGGCTCGGCGCCCGGATTGTTAAACGGTCCGGAAAGATGGAGCGGCCCAACCTTGAGATCAGCGACATCTCTTTGCCCCCTGTAGCTCTGCTTGCTCTGGGTGTTGGGATCATTCTTGCGCTCGTCGATCCGCCACTCTACTTCATCGGCGCTGCACTCGTTGCGACCTTGGGAATGGCCCTCACCATCCTCGGTTTCAATACAGTTCACGTCCTTCTGGAGGGTACCGGGCATAAGCCGCTGGTCCTTCCGATCCTGTATCTCTCAACGATATTCTTCAGCTTCCCTCTGCTGCTCATGTTCCTGCTGGGACTCGCTGACTTCGGCCTCAAACTGCGCGAACGGTACCGGGCGCAGAAAAACCAATCAAACACCTAAGGAGACGTCTATGGAAATCATTCTCTTGGAACGCGTTCAAAAACTTGGCCAGATGGGCGAAATCGTCCGGGTCAAGGATGGATACGCACGCAACTATCTTCTGCCAAAAGGCAAAGCACTTAGAGCAACCGAAGCAAACAAGAAACGCTTCGAGAATGAGCGCGTGGAGCTTGAGGCGAGAAACCTCGAACGCCGCAACGAGGCGGAAGCCGTTGGCCAGAAACTGG
>JBCDCU010000304.1:0-4416 GCA_039181265.1 Pseudomonadota bacterium
AGAATATCCAGCGAAATCATATCGTTTTCTGAAAAAGGCCCAACCGCAAGACGCCTTAACGCGCTGACACGCCCACACGTGCCGAGCGCCTTTGCGATATCGCGAGCAAGGGAGCGGATATAGGTGCCCTTTCCGCATAGACAGGAGAAGCGAGCCTCCTCACCGTCAAACGACACGAGATCGAGCGCATCGATCTCAACCTCACGGGCTTCCAGTTCGACGGCCTCGCCCTCGCGCGCAAGATCATATGCCCGTTCGCCGTTCACTTTGATCGCCGAAAAGGCAGGCGGCACCTGCGTGACCAGACCTGTAAACTCTGGAAGGATCGTCTCTATCTCTTCGCGAGATGGCCGTCGATCGCTTGTCTCAACAACTGTTCCCTCGGCATCACAACTGTCAGTCTCTTCACCGAACAGAAGCGTGAAGTCATAAGTCTTGCTGCCATCCATTATAAAAGGAACCGTCTTGGTTGCCTCCCCGAGAGCGATCGCCAGGAGGCCTGTTGCCAGCGGATCGAGTGTTCCGGCATGACCCGCCTTATTGGCGTTAAAGAGCCACTTCACTTTGCCAACGGCCTGGGTTGATGTCATTTCATGAGGCTTGTCGAGAATGACCCAGCCATTGATATTGAGCCCCTTCTTGCGCCGCCCCATCTAGACGTCATCCTCCTGGTGATCGGTCGGCTTATTGAGATCGCGTTTAACTCCGGGCGAACGCATCAATTGATCGATACGCTGGTATTCGTCAAAACTGTCATCAGCGAGAAAGCGCAGGTTCGGCGTGAACTTCATCGTGAGCGCCCGTGCAACCCTTCCACGCAAAAACTTCGCATTCGCCGCCAGCGCCTTAACAATCGCACCGAGGTCCTGCGGCCCAAGCGGTGCGACGTAGACCGTTGCGATCTTGAGATCCGGCGACATTTTGACCTCGGAAATCGAAACAACCGCGCTCTGCAGCACAGGATCGGCCACTTCACCACGGATTAGACAGTCGGAAAGTGCCTTTCTGACCGTTTCTCCGACGCGGAGCTGGCGTTGAGAGGGAAGTCTAGCTGCGTTCACGGATCACTCTCTTCCTGATCATCGTCTGCCAGGCGATAAGGGCGAGGCCCGCCGCCGCGAAAAGAGCAATGGCAAGCGTCGGGTCGCCGATACATCCCTGTTCGCGGGCCTCAACGACGATGCCCTGCGTACGAACGAAGGCAACTGCGTGAAACAAGGCCGTTGCCAGCCATGCGAGCGCGACCACAAGCGCGAACCAGATCCGACTTGCCTTCACCGCAAGGGCTGTTGCAATCACGAGAAACAGCGTTCCACCTGTCAAAATCAACCGCATGGCTTCGCCGATGACCGTCATACGCCCATCTTCGGCTGACCACCAGGGCTGCACGATCTTGCAGGCATCCGCCAATGCCGGATCGCCCATAGCCAAGACGCTAAGCACGGTAAAGCCGGCTGTTTGAAAAGCCGCAAAGCAGAGTTTCGGCGAAATCATGCTGTCTACCCGGCCCGGCCTAGCCATTCGGGAATGCGAATGCTGCCGGGATTCTGTGTTGTTCTTTTCGGGCGTCGTTTCCTAGAGCGAGCGCTGGACGTGTTCGACGCGGAAACACTCGATAACATCTCCGGCACGCATATCCTGGTAATTCAGGAAGGCCATACCGCATTCCTGACCGGCAGGCACCTCTTTCACTTCATCCTTGAAACGCTTGAGGGTCGACAATTCGCCTTCGTGGATTACGACATCATCCCGGATCAACCGCACGCCCGCTCCACGTTCAACAGTTCCGTCGGTTACCCGGCAACCGGCAACCTTGCCGACTTTCGAGATATTGAACACTTCGAGGATCTCGGCATTGCCGATGAACGTCTCCCGACGCTCCGGCGAGAGCATGCCGGACATGGCCGCTTTTACATCGTCGATCAGGTCATAGATGATGTTGTAGTAGCGGATCTCGACACCTTCGACATCGGCGGCGTCGCGAGCCTGCTTGTTCGCACGCACGTTAAAACCGATGATCGGCGCGTTCGATGCCGCGGCAAGAACAACATCCGATTCGGTGATGCCGCCGACAGCCGAGTGAATGACGCGTCCTCTGACTTCGTCCGTGCCGAGCTTGTCGATTGCACCGGCAATCGCTTCGATCGATCCTTGAACATCGCCTTTAACGACAAGCGGGAACTCTTGGAGATCCGTGGTCTGCAGCTGATTGAGCATCTGCTCAAGCGACCCGCGTTGCGATACCGATTTCGCGAGTGCTTTTTCGCGGATCTGACGTTCGCGGTATTCGGTGATCTCACGCGCCTTCGCTTCACTGTCGACCACTGCGAAGCGGTCACCCGCTTCCGGCGCACCATTGAAGCCCAGAATCTCGACCGGCTTGGAAGGACCAGCTTCTTTGACCTGGTCCTGGCGATCATCAATCAGCGCGCGGACCTTACCCCATTGGGCACCCGCGACGACGATGTCGCCGACATTCAGCGTGCCGGATTGGACAAGGACGGTCGCGACAGGACCGCGGCCGCGATCAAGCTTCGCTTCAACTACGGTTCCTTGCGCTATCCGGCTCGGATTTGCCTTCAATTCGAGGATTTCAGCCTGAAGCACAATCGCTTCAAGAAGTTGGTCGAGGTTCGTGCCCTTAAGCGCCGATACCTCGACTTCCTGAATTTCACCCCCCATGCTTTCAACAAACACTTCGTGCTGGAGGAGTTCGTTGCGCACCCGGGTCGGGTCGGCGGCTGGCTTATCGATTTTGTTGACCGCCACGATGATCGGCACTTCCGCCGCTTTGGCGTGATTGATTGCCTCAATCGTTTGCGGCATGACACCGTCATCGGCGGCCACCACAAGAATGACGATGTCGGTCGATTGCGCGCCGCGTGCCCGCATGGCCGTAAACGCAGCGTGGCCGGGCGTATCGATAAACGTGATTTTCGAGCCATTGTGCTCGACCTGATATGCGCCGATGTGCTGGGTAATTCCGCCAGCTTCGCCAGACACCACATTGGCATTCCGGACCGCATCAAGAAGCGAGGTTTTACCGTGGTCTACGTGCCCCATGATGGTGACAACCGGCGGACGGGATTTCATTTCCTCGTCAGCACCCGTTTCAGGCAACTCGAACAGGTCGCCCTCAACGTCTGATTCCGCGACGCGGGTTACTTTGTGACCCATTTCTTCCGCGATCAGCTGAGCCGTATCGGAATCGATGATGTCGCTTGCCTTCAACATCTGGCCCTGCTGCATCAGGAGCTTGACCACATCAACGGAGCGCTCCGCCATACGGTTTGCAAGTTCCGCGATGGTAATCGTCTCCGGGATAACAACGTCTCGGGCAATCTTCTCCCGTGGCGCCCGGGCTGCGGCGCGCGCCTTTTCCCGTTCGCGCTGACGACGGATCGACGCAAGTGATCGCTCCCGCTCGCCATCGTCCAACGCGTTAGTAAGGGTCAGCTTGCCACGGCGACGCTCTCCACCCGGCTTGCGGGATGTCGGCTTTGGATCTTCCGTGCGCACGCGTTCGTAAGGCTTGAGCGCCGATCCCTGTTCTTCCGTTCGAGCCCGCTCTTCGGGTTGCTGGCGTTTCGCCTGCGGCGCAGCCGGATTGTTCTCAAGTTCCATTTGAGCGCGCGACGCTTGCTCAGCGGCTTCTGCCTCAGCCTTCTTGCGCGCTTCTTCTTCGTCTTTTGCACGTTGTGCGACTTCAGCTTCCTGCTCGGCCTTGCGGCGCTCCATCTCAAGGCGTTCGGCCTCAGCGCGCGCCTGACGTTCGCGCTCCTCCTGTTCGTGCTGACGCTTGCGCTCTTCTTCACGCTCACGCGCATGGGCAAGAGCCCGCAACCGTGCTTCCTGCTCATTGTCAGACAGTTGCCGCAAAATGGCACCGCCCTGCGCACCACCGGCAGGCTTGTCCTTTGGCCTGGCCGCCGCCGGGCGATTTTGCGCAGCTGGCTGCGGCGCTTTCGGCTTCGCTGTACGGACCTCAACAGCAGGCGCTGCCTCCGCAGTCTGGCCGCCCTGGGCACCAGAGGTTTGCCCCGCTGGACCAGGCGCCGAAAAACGGCGGCGTTTCTTCTCAACGACAACGGTGTTGGTGCGCCCATGGCTGAAGCTCTGGCGCACAGTTCCACCGCTGGAGCGTTTCAAAGACAACGTTTTTTTGCCGTCGCCGCCCTTGTTATCGCCAGAATCGTTGGTCTCGCTCATCCGTTCCGTCACTCTTTCCCCGCCATCTGATCATGGCAGACGGTCCCCGATGGGACCTCTTCATCAATTGCCTCGACTGCCGGGTCGTTCCTGTAACGCTCCAGCCGCCTCATCATCTCAACGCATCGTGTGGATGCCCCACCCTTCGTTAGCGCGGCGTGTACCACATTTGCACGGCCCAGGGCCAAACTCATTTTCTGCGATCCG
>JBCDCU010000305.1:0-4404 GCA_039181265.1 Pseudomonadota bacterium
CCAGATCCGTCCCCGTCATGAAAGCCTGGCAGCCCAGGTCTTCCAAAGTGTCAAACAGGGCGGCTCGCCTGATTTCATCAAGATGGGCCGCGACTTCATCAAGAAGAAGGAGCGGGGTCATTCCGGAAAGCCGGGCGACCAATCTGGCATGGGCGAGCACAAGGCCCAGCAGAAGGGCCTTTTGTTCCCCGGTCGAAGAGAGGCGCGCCGGCATCGCCTTTGCCTCATGATGGACAACGAGGTCGGAAAGATGCGGCCCTTCGAGCGTACGTCCTGCGCGCTGGTCGCGAAAGCGGTTTTCGGCAAGCCTCATCCGGTATTGGTCTTCCGCATCTGTTGCGGCCATGTTTGCAACGAGATCATCCAGGCTTCCTTCAAGGGCAAGCGCTGCACGGGGAAAAGATCCATCGCCGTCTGGCGCCGCGTCGATCTCGCTCACGAGGCGGGTCAGCAATTCCCTGCGCGCCGCTGCAACGGCAACACCCAATTCGGCAACCTGGTGTTCTGCAGCGTCAAGCCAGGATGTATTGGACGACGCCTCTTCGAGGATGCGATTTCTGTTTCGCATCGCCTTTTCAAACGCGTTCACTCTGGTCCCGTGGGTTGGATCGATTGCTAGGACGAGACGGTCAGTAAAGCGTCTTCGGTCGGATGCAGGCCCTGTGAAAAGCCCGTCCATTGAAGGAAGCAGCCAGAGAACCCGAACATGCTCTTGAAGTTCATCAGCACTCTTCGCAGTATCATGATCAATACGGATTCGTCGGCTCCGTTCCGGCTCGCCGTCATGACCCCACAAACCCGTGCCGATATCGACTGGACCCGTTGCCGTCTCAACAACTCCGTGGACTGCCCAGCGGCCGTCGCCACCCTTTTCCGATGCGCGCGCAACATCGACATACTGTGCGCGGCGCATACCGCGTCCGGGCGAGAAGAAAGAGATGGCCTCAAGGAGGTTGGTTTTGCCTGCGCCGTTTTGGCCAGAAAAAACAACTGTTTCCGGATCGATGTGGAGATCCAGAGATGCATAGTTGCGGAAATTTGTCAGCTTGAGGCGGGTGAGCCTCGTCTTGAAGACAGTGGTCACACCCGCATCGGCATCAGGACGTATAGCGCATCGTGGGCACCGTCGTCCTCAATGAGTGTCGGGGAGCCTGGGTCTGCCAGTTTGAAGACGGCTGTTTCGGAATCCAGCTGACCCGCGATGTCCAAAAGGTATTTCGCGTTGAAGCCGATTTCGAGATTGTCGGCACCATAGTCTACCGCAAGCTCTTCCTGCGCCGTTCCAGAATCCGGATTTGTCACGGAAAGGATCATCTGCCCGTCTGAAAGGGCCAGTTTTACCGCCCGTCCGCGCTCTGACGAAATCGTCGATACGCGATCGACAGCGGCGGAAAAAGTCTGGCGATCGACCTTGAGATCTTTGTCGTTACCTTGTGGGATCACACGTCCGTAATCCGGGAAGGTCCCGTCTATTAGCTTTGATGTCAGCGTGACTGAACCGATCTTGAAGCGGATCTTGCTGTCGGAAAGCTCGATCTCAACGTTTTCCTCGTCATCGCCCAGAAGCTTCTGAATTTCTCCAACAGTTTTGCGCGGTACGATGACGCCCGGCATGCCATCAGCCCCATCGGGCGCGGGAATCTGCATCTGCGCAAGCCGGTGACCATCGGTCGCGACCGCTCGCAACACCGGATCGCCGTCCTGCTCCACTGTGTGCAGATAAATTCCGTTGAGGTAATAGCGCGTTTCTTCAGTCGAGATCGCGAATTGCGTCCGTTCAATCAAGCGCCGGAGATCGCCTGCAGATACATTGAAGTGATGGCTGAACACACCGGTCGAGAGTTCAGGAAAGTCGTCCTCTGGGAGAATCTGCAGTTTGAAGTTCGATTTGCCCGCAGTAACGGTCATAACCGAGCCGGTGCCGTCAGTCTCCATAAAGACCTCTGAACCGTCGGGGAGCTTGCGCACGATATCGAACAGAATATGTGCCGGAACCGTTGTCCCGCCCGGCGTTTCAACCATTGCCGGGACGTGTTCGATGACCTCCAAATCAAGGTCGGTTGCCTTGAGAATAAGCTCATTTGGTGCAGTCTTGATGAGCGCATTCGATAAGATCGGAATCGTGTTGCGTTTCTCAACGACGCGGTGAACGTGATTGAGAGATTTAAGCAAGATCGAGCGTTCAATGGTGAGGCGCATGAAACAGCTTCCTGATTACGGCGTCAGTGCTGCCGACCTGGTGGTCGAGGCTTCGCCCGGGTCCGGCAGGGACCGCATATTTGACCGGAAGACCTTGAAACGCAAGCACTCCATGCTGCGTCGCAAAAGCTCTCCTCAGGATTCTTTGGTCATTTCGAACGACTGAAAGCCGTAGATCTCGAAGAAGACAAGGTTGCAAAGGAATTACAGCACGCCGGGGGTGCCGGCGCACTGTTTGGTCGGGAGGGAGAATTCGTAGGTCAGTGCGGGTAAGACGAGCGCGGGATGCACCAATCCTTCCGCCACAATTTAGTCGTTCAAAAGTTGCCGCAGCAATTCTACATCGTCAGAGAAACCGCGGTCTGCCGCCATGAGTTCTTCGACTTTCTGAACGGCATGGATCACCGTTGTGTGGTCTCGGCCGCCAAAACGCTTGCCAATTTCCGGAAGTGATCGCGGCGTCATGGTTTTGCAAAGGAACATCGCGATCTGACGGGGGCGAACAATGGCCCGGGTGCGGCGTTGGGAAACCAAATCTGCTTTTGAGATGTTGAAATGGCTCGCAACAGTGCGTTGGATGTCCTCAATCAAGACTTTACGCGGTTCGTCGCTGCGGACCAGGTCACGCAGGACAAGCTGTGCCGATTCAAGCGTAACGGCGTTTCATTCATGGCGCTGTTGGGCAACCAAACGGTTGATGTCACATTCCAGATCACGACCATTCGTTGTAATCGCCTGAACAATGTACTCGATGACGGTGTCCGGAAGGGCGATGGTCGGATCTGCAGCCGTAAGTGCCGAAAGGCGGCTCATCAGGATTTTCCGGCGAAGATCGCGATCCGGGCCTTCGAGAGAGAAGGCAACGCCGCCGCGCAATCTTGAAAGAACACGCTGGTCAAGATTCTTGAGCTCAGCTACCGGGCGGTCTGCGGTGACCACGACCTGTTTGCCGCTATCGATCAGCGCGTTAACGAGGTGGCTGAACTCCTCAAGAAACTTCTCACCGTTGAGGAACTGAACGTCGTCGATGAGCATCACGTCAACGTCGCGCATCCGCTCCTTGATTTCGGAAATTGTCTTGTTTGCAAAGCCGTCCCGCAGTTTCTGCATGAACCGCTCGGAGGTGAGGTAGAGGACCCGGCGTGCAGCCGGTCCACGCAAGTTTTCCCACGCAATCGCTTGAAGGAGGTGTGTTTTTCCAAGGCCAACTTTCGCATGGATAAAGAGCGAGCTGAAGTGGACAGATCTGTCGCCTGTCGCCATGGCTTTCATCGCTTTGAAGGCAACGTGATTGCCTTGGCCGATGCAGAAGGATTGGAACGTATACTTTGGATCGAGCGGTGCGCCGCCAAACGGGCTTTCGGTATCGCAGGTGCGGCGAGGTTGCGCTGAATCGAAGTTCAGGTCCTGGCTTGGCGCGGGAAGCGTTCTTAGCTTCACATCATTGCGGCTGCCGGGGCGTTCACGGTGACGGACTGTGCCACGGACGGAAAGTGAGAGTGACTGAACGTCGTCAATCTCTTCCTGCACAAGGTCCAGAACCAGGTCACCATAATGGTTTTGAATCCATTGTCTGAGAAAAAGGGTTGAGACCGAAAGGTGGGCGATCCCGTCGACGATGCCCTCAAAGGCAAGGCCCTTGAACCAGCTGCCATAATGGTCTTCGCCGACCCGGGCACGGAGCTTCTCTTTGATGCGCTCCCAGATTGCCTGGTCTTCGTTGTGCGACGGTGTGCTTGAACCCTGCCATGCTTCGGTTGAATTACGCTTGCGGTCAGCTGCTGTAGAGAAGGCAAGAAGTTTGTTCTCGTTCATTTTATTCTTAGTCCTGTCGACGCGTAACATCATGTCGCGCAATCGGCTTCCGTTGTCCGTTATGTTCGGAAACGTTGCTGCGATCTGGTGCTACTCATTAGAGTTACGGATTGCTTCGAATTGCTGTTTGACGGCGGCGTTTGTCAGGTTTGTCGCCACGGAAGGCCCTTAGCCTTCCAACCGTCGATCGTCCCTCGATGGAAGGACCCGTCGGGCGGACCTTCAAAGCCGCCTGCGACGTTAAAGCAGTTCTCAAAGCCCACCTCTGTTAGCGCTGCTGCAGCACCTTGGCTGCGAACGCCCGATCGGCAAAGGAAAAAGATTTCTGTGTTTGCGTTACCGCCCTTAGCAAGCACTGCCTCGCTGGTAACTTTGGAAAAATTGTCAACC
>JBCDCU010000306.1:0-4404 GCA_039181265.1 Pseudomonadota bacterium
ATCTGTTCCGGTCGCCCGGCCCTTCCAGTTCCGCCTCAAGACGGTCTTCTTCGGCAAGCTCTTTTTCAATCTGTGCTGCCCAAAGCTCTTTTTGTTTGTCAGCCAGCATTTTCAAGCGGGAATGCTTATAGGCTTTCGCCATTTCGCGCACAATCAGATAACAAACGATAGCGACCGGAATGCCGACCGGGAATGCGCCAATCGTCATCGTTTTGATGACAGGCCAGACCGTGCTGAAGGAATTGACGATAAGATCGAAACTGAGCTCCGGCACCTCAGGAGCGGCTAGTGCCGCTCCACCAAACTGCTCCAATACGAAGTGACCTGCGGCAAGAGTAGAGGCCCAGATGAAGGGAAATGTCAGCGGATTTCCGAAGAACGTTCCCGCGGCCGCGGCGAAGTAGCTGCCGCGTGTGAAGAAGCAGATCGCAAAGGATATTGCAAAGTGACACCCAAGATAGGGCGTGAAGGACGCAAAGCACCCGGCCGCAACGCCCATCGCAATTACGTGCGGCGTCGCGGTCAGTCGTAGAACCCGAAGCATCACATACTTAATGCTTCGCCAGAAAGTGCGTCGCGGCCAGATCGCGACCATAACTCGCTTGGATAAGGGTTCTTTGACGCGGCGACGAAACAGCATCTCGCGTTATCATCCTCGTTCAAAGGGGACCGGTGACGTACGGTATGACTCAAAAATCTTAAAGTACGGCAAAAACGCGCGGACTATATGGTGTTGCCTTCGTTGCGGCAAGCCGCCGGATATCAGTCTCATGGGCATCAGGAATTCCCCTATGACAAACCTCGACTGCCGGGTTTGACGGCAGGCAGGTTCGCAAGCTCCGGCGGCAAAGCATCAGGTGAGTATGCGGGAACCTTGTAGTCCGTCAGTGCGATCAAAGGCTTTCCGACATCCGCCTCTCCGCCGGACCGATCGATCAGGCAGGCGGCTGCGACGACGTCAATATCAAGATTCGACAAAGCGGCAATACACTCTCGGATAGAAAGTCCGGTGGTCACAATGTCTTCAACAACGATGACCCGCGCGCCTTTCGGAAGATCGAACCCCCTTCTGAGTTGAAATGTACCGTCCACCCGTTCGACATACATGGCCGGAAGGTCGAGCTGCCGGGCCGTCTCGTAGCCTGGAATAATGCCGCCAACGGCGGGCGAAATAACGGCATCGAGCTGTCCAAGCCCGCTTGCCTGGATCTTGTTGGCTAAACTCCGGCACAGCCTTTCGGTCTTTTCAGGATACTGAAATACGAGCGCCTTTTGCAGAAACACGGGGCTTCTGAGGCCGGATGTCAGGATAAAGTGCCCTTCCAATATGGCACCAGCCTCCCGGAACACCGCAAGTACGTCTTCGCGCTCCATGTTCGAATGTCCTTCCTGCTCTTTAATCAGCGGTGGCTGTCTGCGTTAGCCGTTGATGCGCTGAACCGAGCTTACGACCGCGCTCCGGCGCACCTCGGAGATGATTGAATTCAGATGTTTGATATCGCGCACCCGCAGATCGATTTCCATATCGGTAAAATCCGAAGCTCCATGGAGAAGCTCGATACGTTCTATATTGCTATCTGAATCACCGATGATCCGCGTTACCTGTGCTAGCGTCCCCGGCTCATGCATTGCCGTTACAATGATCCGCGCTGGATAAAAAGCGTCGCTGTCACCATCAAGATCCCAGCGGACATCGAGCCAAAGGTCGGGCATTTCCTCAAACTTGCTCAACGAATCCGACTGGATCGGATAGATCGTGATACCAACGCCGGGCTCGACAATGCCGACGATGCGATCGCCCGGTACTGCGCCGCCGTTGGGAGCAAACTTGACCGGGAGGTCAGAGTTGAGCCCGCGGATCGGTACCGGAGCCCCCTCGCCGCGCTCAAGACGTTTTGACAGGCCGGGTATTCTGAATTTCAACGCTTCAGACCCAAGACCGAACCACCCCTCACTCGGATTCACCCTTGCAGGTGCAGCTTTCGGAGTTGCCTGTTTGAGGTCGGGATGGGCCGCTTCTATAACGAGCGAGGGCGCAAGTTCTCCGCGGCCCACACGTGCCAACATCTCTTCAAGGTCAGTGACCCCGATCGTTGGGAGGCATTCCCTCAATATATTTTCATCGAAACTCTTTTGCGCAAGTTCCAACTGACGCACGAGGATCTGGCGTCCAAGGCCAGCATATTGTTTTCGAACTTGTGCCCGCGTTGCGCGGCGGATTGCAGCACGCGCCTTTCCCGTCACGACGAGGTTTTCCCAGACGGGCACCGGTTTTTGGGCCGGAGAACGCAGGATCTCCACCTGATCACCGTTGGAAAGCTCGGTGACGAGCGGGACTATGCGGCCGTTCACCTTGGTGCCAACGCATGTATCGCCAATGTCTGTGTGGACGGCATAGGCAAAGTCAATCGAATTTGCACCGCGTGGCAGGCTGACGATCCTACCCTTTGGCGTGAAGCAAAAGACCTGGTCCTGAAAGAGTTCGAGCTTGGTGTTCTCGACGATATCAAGGGCCGTGACATCCGGTGTGTCGCCGGACTGGGTCAATGCCTTCACCGTGTTTTGTAGCCACATATAAGCATGGCTATCCGTTTTGAATGCCGGCTTGACGTCATGGGGCGCCTCACCGTTCGTGGCGTGGCTCAGATCTTTATAGAGTGTGTGCGCTGCAACGCCATACTCGGCGATATCGTGCATTTCCTGGGTGCGGATCTGTAGCTCAACGCGCTGCCGTCCCGGGCCGATAATGGTCGTGTGGATCGAGCGATAGTCATTCTGTTTGGGCGTCGAAATGAAATCCTTGAAGCGGCCGGGGACGCAGGCCCATCGTGTGTGGATGACACCGACGGCGCGATAGCAATCCTCAATCTCGTTCACCAGGATCCGGAATCCGTAGACATCTGACAGTTGCTCAAAGCCGACGGCTTTGCGTTCCATCTTCCGGAAGATTGAAAACGGCGCTTTCTCTCGTCCTTTTACCTCTGCTTCAATCCCCACTTCCCGTAAACGCTCGACGAGTTCGCCTTGAACCAGCTCGATAAGTTCCTTGTTCTGTTCGCGCAGGCCTTTCAGACGCTCGGTGATGGCGTTGTAGGCGTTTTCATTGATGTTCCTGAAAGCGAGGTCTTCAAGCTCTTCGCGGATTCCGCTCATGCCCATGCGACCGGCGAGCGGAGCATAAATATCCATGGTCTCCTCGGCGATCCTGATTCGCTTTTGCGGCGGGACATGGTGCAGCGTGCGCATATTGTGCAAGCGATCCGCCAATTTAACGAGGAGGACGCGCACATCATCGGAAATCGCGAGGAGCAGTTTTCTGAGGTTTTCGCCCTGAGCGGCTTCCTTCGAAATGAGGTCAAGACGCTTGATCTTGGTCAGGCCCTCAACGAGGACACCGATTTCCTTGCCGAACAATTTGTCGATTTCAGAGCGGGTGGCGTCTGTATCCTCAATCGTGTCGTGCAGCAGGCCGACAGCAATGGTTGCATCGTCAAGACGCATTTCTGTCAGGATCGCGGCCACTTCCAAAGGATGTGAGAAATAGGGATCACCGGATGCGCGCTGCTGGGTGCCGTGTTTGGTCATCCCATAGACGTAGGCTTTGTTCAAAAGCCCCTCGTCGCAAGCCGGATTGTATCGGCTGACACGTTCGACAAGCTCGTATTGGCGCATCATGGTCTTAAAGAATTCCCGGGTGTTACAAAACGTAGCCTCATCTCGGCCACGCACAGTCCGTCCGGCCACACAGAACACTTATGCAAAAAGAAACGCCCGTTCAACGAAACGGGCGCTTATTCGTGAAACAAAGAAGTGTCGGGCGAGTCGCCCCGGCCCTGATTAATAGTCGTCTGACCGGTCCGGTGGAACAAGGCTTTCCAAACCGCGCAGTAATTCTTCTTCCGACATGCGGTCGAAACTCGGTTCGTCTTCCTGCCCGCCCAGCGGATGCATCGGGACAGCCTGAGTGGTTTCTACCACAGGAACCATTTCGGGTTCCGGCTCGTCGACTTCCACATGCTTTTGCAACGAATGGATCAGATCTTCTTTAAGGTCTTCCGGCGAAATCGTCTCATCAGCAATCTCGCGCAGGGCGACAACCGGGTTTTTATCGTTGTCGCGATCGATGGTAATATCCGATCCGGTCGAAATCATCCGCGCACGGTGACTGGCTAGTAAAACCAGCTCGAAACGGTTCGGTACCTTGTCAACGCAGTCTTCGACAGTAACGCGCGCCATTCTCATCTCCAGTGTTGGGGGAGCCTGCCTGATACTGAATCTTCACGAGAATTGCAATCGCCTCGTTGAAAATTCCGCGGAAGATGTCGCATTAACGAAACATGTTAAAAATGTGCACGATTTGCACCAATGTGTAGCATACACAAATAAAAACTATCGATTTATCTA
>JBCDCU010000307.1:0-4404 GCA_039181265.1 Pseudomonadota bacterium
GCAAACCGAATACCCGCCGATGACGGCAAAATCCGCTTAACGACGGCCACATTGAACGGCCGGGATTGGGAGTAAAAACAATGCCAATCGATATTTTGATGCCAGCCCTGTCTCCGACAATGGAAGAGGGAAATCTTGCGAGATGGCTGGTGAAGGAAGGCGACAGCGTTTCCTCGGGTGATGTTCTTGCCGAGATTGAAACCGATAAGGCGACGATGGAGGTCGAAGCTGTTGACGAGGGCGTGATTGGCAAGATCCTCGTGGATGCGGGAACCGAAAATGTGAAGGTGAACGCAAAGATCGCGGTCCTTCTGGAAGAGGGTGAGGATGCAAGTGCAATAGGGTCAGGTTCATCCGATGCCGCGCCGCAAGCTGCACCGACTGCCGCCGCAACCGAAGCGGCGCCAAGCGCGCCTGCACCCGCGCCTGCGGCCCCGCAGGCTTCAGCCGGACCGGCGCCTGTGTCAGGTGGCAACAGGCTCTTTGCGTCACCGCTTGCGCGACGCCTTGCCAAGATCGAAGGTCTTGATCTTGCGAAGATCGCCGGAACCGGTCCGCATGGCCGGATCGTTAAGCGCGACATTGAAGAAGCCGTAAAGGGTGGAAGTGCCAAAGCGGGTGCTGCCGCACCCGCACCGGCTCCGGCAGCAGCGCCTGCTGCGGCTCCGCAAGGTATGTCGGATGATGCCGTGCTCAAGCTCTTTGCCGAAGGATCTTATGAGATCAAGCCGCATGACAACATGCGCAAAACAATCGCAAAACGCCTGACGGAATCTTCCCAGACAATCCCAAGCTACTTCCTGTCAGTCGATTGCGAGCTTGACGGCTTGATGAAGCTTCGCGCCGAAGTGAATGGCAGCGCGCCTATGGTTGGCGAGAAGCCTGCGTTTAAAGTGTCCGTCAACGATTTCATTATTAAAGCACTGGCCCTTGGCCTCAAGGCTGTGCCGGAAGCCAATGCCTCCTGGACCGATGGCGGTATGGTCGTTCACAAACATGCGGATATTGGTGTCGCGGTCGCGATTGAGGGCGGTTTGATTACACCCATCGTCCAGCAGGCGGAAATGAAGACGTTGTCTGCGATTTCGAATGAGGTGAAGGATCTCGCAAGCCGCGCTAAATCCCGCAAACTCGCACCGGCCGAATACCAGGGCGGCACCACGGCGGTTTCCAACCTCGGTATGTTCGGCGTGAAGGAATTCACATCGATCATCAACCCACCGCATGCCTCGATCGTCTCGATCGGTGCGGGCAATCAGCGCGCGGTTGTCAAGAACGGTGAGCTTGTTGCTGCGACCGTGATGACTGCGACTTTTGCATTTGACCACCGCGTTATCGATGGCGCTGTCGGAGCACAGCTTGCGGCCGCCTTTAAAGACTATCTTGAAAACCCGATGAGCATGCTCGTCTGATCAGAACGGTTCCTTCGTCCCTTGCGTGAGGCTTCATCATGAAGACCGTTCTTGCCTTCGGCGACAGCCTCACATGGGGCCTCATTCCCGGAACCCGTGCGCGCTATCCGCGTGATGTGCGCTGGCCCAAGGTTCTTGAAGCGCGGCTAGATGGAAAAGTCGAGGTTATCGAAAACGGCTTGAACGCACGGACCAGCGTTCATGAAAACCCGTTCCGGGATTATCGGCGCGGCCTCGATATTCTTCCCTCGCTGCTTGAGGCCCACGCACCCCTCGACCTTCTCATTTTGATGCTCGGAAGCAATGACTTTCACTCCAATTTCGGGCTCGATCCTGAGAATGTGGCGCGTGGAATGCGAAGGCTCGTCCAGTTCACAAAGACTTATGTGACAGAACCCGACATGCCGCTACCGGAAATCCTGATCGTGGCGCCGCCCAAAATCGTTCCGACGAGCGATTCCTACTATGGCCCGCTCTTCGGCGAGACCCATGCACTTCATCACCGGCTCGGGCCGCTTTACGAAATCGTGGCTCGCGAGGAGGGCGCTCATTTCTTTGATGCCGGAACGGTCGCGAGCGGCGACCCCCTCGATGGAATTCACCTGAGCGCTGACGCCACAATCAAGATCGGCGAAGCACTCGTTACACCTGTTTCCAAAATACTCTCACTTTAGGAGGAGAGATTATGTCTCAGTCTTATGATGTTATCATTGTCGGTGGTGGCCCCGGGGGCTACGTGGCCGCGATCCGGTCAGCACAACTCGGTATGAAGACTGCCGTCGTCGAACGCGAGCATCTGGGCGGGATCTGTTTGAACTGGGGCTGCATTCCGACGAAGGCGCTGCTCCGCTCAGCCGAGATCTATCACTACATGGCACATGCTAAGAATTATGGTCTCTCGGCGACTGGTTTCGATTTCAAGATTGAAGATGTCGTGAAGCGCTCGCGCGGCGTTTCCGGACAGCTTAATGGCGGGGTCGGTTTTCTCCTGAAGAAAAACAAGGTGGACGTTATCTGGGGTGAAGCGACACTCACCAAGCCGGGCGAGATCAAAGTTGGAGCGCCGAAGAAAAAAGCTGTTGAACCTCAGCATCCTGCGCCGAAAGGGACGAAAGGCGAGGGGACCTACACTGCGAAACACATCATCGTTTCGACGGGCGCAAGACCGCGCGCACTTCCTGGAATTGAACCCGATGGCGATCTGATCTGGACGTATTTCGAAGCGATGGTGCCAAAGACCATGCCGAAATCGCTCGTTGTTATGGGATCGGGCGCAATCGGTATCGAGTTCGCGAGCTTCTACCGCACGATGGGTGCGGAGGTGACCGTCGTGGAATTGATGCCTCAGGTGATGCCGGTGGAAGACGCGGAGATCTCCGCGATCGCCAAAAAACAGTTCGAGAAGCAGGGCATGAAAATCCTGACCGAGGCGAAGGTCACAAAGGTCGAAAAGGGCAAGGGCGAGGTGACTGCGCACGTCGAAACCAAAGACGGCAAGGTGACGCCGATAAAGGCAGAAAAGCTGATTTCAGCCGTTGGGGTTGTCGGCAACATTGAGGGGCTTGGCCTTGAAGCCCTCGGCGTTAAGTCGGATCGTGGATGCATTGTGATCGACGGCTATGGCCGCACCAATGTGCCTGGCGTTTACGCGATCGGCGATGTGGCAGGCCCGCCAATGCTTGCGCACAAAGCTGAACATGAGGGGGTCATTTGCGTTGAAAAGATCGCTGGGCTTGACGCTCATCCTATGGACAAAGCGAAGATACCGGGTTGCACCTATTGTCATCCCCAGGTGGCAAGCGTGGGACTTACGGAAGCTAAAGCCAAGGAGGCCGGCCATAAGGTGAAAGTCGGACGCTTCCCGTTCATCGGCAACGGCAAGGCAATCGCGCTTGGTGAACCGGACGGACTGATCAAAACTATCTTTGACGAAAAGACCGGGCAGCTCCTCGGAGCGCATATGGTGGGTGCGGAAGTGACTGAGCTCATCCAGGGTTACGTGGTCGCGATGAACCTGGAGACGACCGAAGAAGACCTGATGCACACCGTCTTCCCGCATCCGACCCTCTCCGAGATGATGCATGAGAGTGTTCTTGACGCTTATGGACGTGTCATCCACACTTGATGTGAGGCACACTTAAGCATTGTGTCATGTGAGCTTTATTCAGACTGACTAGGCTTGTTCTAACAATCAAGACGGGGGGCATGATGATCGGTAAACTTAAGGCTGCGCTCTGCGGCACGGCAATGGTTGCAGTACTTTCGGGCGCCTTCCTGGCGGCAACCAGTCAGGAAGCGCGCGCCGACAGCTGCTGGACCCATAACGGTTCTATGATGCGGCTCCAGGCCCAGGGTAACCAGCGGTGGTTCAGCTATGAACAACCCAGACAGGTGCTATGGAATGCAGGCGTCAGACCTGGAACGTTACTCTTTAATGGCCGCAAGAGTGGCAACTGGTATTCGGGTACGGCGCGGGTGTTTTCAAAATTCTGTCCAGGACAGCCTTTGGAATATTTCGTGGAAGGTCCTGTGAGAGGGGACCAGTTGCAGGTGACGGTCAGCGGACAACGTCAAGTGTTCCGCAATTGCCAGCCGACCGGCCGTTGGACGAACGACGTGTTGGTCTTTACCTATTCCCATCAATGCTGAGCCGGTAGGGCCCGTCACGAAGCTGGAGTTGCGCGATGAATTTCATTTTGTTTCTGATCATTGGCGGTGTCGCCGGATGGATTGCCGAACGTGTCATGAAAGGAAACCATTCCATCTTTGTGAACATCGGCCTTGGCATTGTGGGGGCCTATGTAGGCGGATTTTTGTTTAACCTCCTCGGTCTCGAAGTGGGGGCGGGCATTGTTCCGTCGCTGATTACGGCAACCATTGGAGCAATTCTCGTGATCTTCGTTTATCGAAAGGTTGCAAAGTAACGCAAGCGCGGCGGAAACGGTGCTTGGAAGGTCTTCTCGGTGCAGTTTGGTGCGGCGAGGGGACGCGC
>JBCDCU010000308.1:0-4391 GCA_039181265.1 Pseudomonadota bacterium
GTAACGTCTGCAGCCATGTCCCAACCCCTGATTTACATAGAATCATTCCCACATAAAATTAGCTAGTATTGAGTTGATAACTGATTAAATATAGTTATTTCAATAAATTGTCTAACAAAAACAATATCTTGATAGTCTGTTGATATTCAAAACTATTTTTGTACCGACCAATCTCCGACGGTGTATATTATCTCCTCCTCATCCCTGATTTTCACCATGTCCCGACAATCCTTCAGATTGCCCGGAGGTGACAGCAATTCCAGGAGATCGGGTCCGCAGGGCCGCCTGGAAATGGCCTGAATATCAGCACAGTGCCAGACCCCTTTTCTTGTCTCGCCGAGAAGCTGCCCGGATTGCGGATCAACAAAGCGGACACTGTCAAAACGTTCGACGCAGGTCTTCAGAAAAGTGCCGGGGCGCGGTGCATCTTGTACCTGACCTTGGTAGACCGCCTCCGGGCTTTCCGCCCTGATATTGATTGCGCGGAAACGCTCGATGTTAAACAATCCGTTGATATCGAGAACCGTCATCTCGGCGTTCCAGCCGTGAGCAACCGTCTTGGGCCGCTGACCTTTCGGAACGGAATTATCCAGAAATTCAAAATGAACGCGGCGCCTATTGTCGAGCGCCCAGGCGAAGAACAGTTTGGGCATGCCGGTATAGGCTTCAACGTTGTGGTAAAGCAGATCCTCGACGGCCTTGTATCGGCCGGTTTTTTTTCCGCGTTTCCATGCCCGCTCCACTGTCGCTTCCGGCGGTGTGATCATGAAAAACAAAAAAACAAGACTGCCGAACCGGGTCAAAAGTGGCGCTTCATTGCCATCTGTCTGGGTGGAAAAACTGTCGAAACGGAAACGGTCGATCAAAAGGTGTGAGATTTCCCCGCGTTTTGCTTTTTCGGCCATATGCCGGTCGAGCTTGCGATCAATGATGGCAAGCTCGTGGCCCGATAGCATACCGCCATATTTGTAGTGCGGTCCAAGTCCCTCGTAGTCGATCAAGAACTTCCGCCAGTAATCGGGACTGATAAGAGCGAAATCCGCCCATGGCAGTCGAAGCCGTTCAGCCAGTTCGCGTTGAAGCACGCGCGCGGTACTCTTTCCTGATGCCGACGCACCCTTCACGTTCATGATGACCGGTTCTTCCTGGGGTGGAAGCACCCGGTAGCCCTTCTGCTCGATAGCCTTTGCAATCAACGGGGCGATCTCATCAGCGATCAGAATACTGCCCGCTTCGTTGGCGGTTAGAATGGCCGCCGCCCGTGCAATCGCCTCACGTCCGCCGCCGATCCTTCCGTTCTTTGCAAAAAAGGCATTGACTGCGCGGATCAGATGACTGCGGTGCGACATTGTCTTGTCATCTTGCTTCCTTTCGCTAGGAACTGACCACTCGGTCATCGCCGCAGCCACGCGTTCCGCGTCACTCACTATCCGTTTTGCAGCTTTTTTAGATCCGGGAGTAAACAGTCTGGCAAAGAACGAAGATGCCTTTGATGTCTCGCCCAAGGCTTGCGGGTGCGCGTAAAGCGCCGCATCAAGGTCGGCGAGGGCTCGGTTTTGAGCCTCTTCAGTAAAATCCGCCAGACGCTCAGCAAGTCGTTCACTGTCAGGCAAGACATAGTCGTCGAGGATTTTCGTCACCATCCCCCTTAGACTGATGCCAAGATCCGCATAGTTCGGGCCGTCACGCAGGGAAAGATCGGCTGTCACCCTGACAAGCACTTCATGGGCCGCGAGGCGTTCTGCGCGAAAAGGGGCAAGGTCGAATGCAGGAAGCCCGACAAAGGCCGCAAGCTCTTCAATCTCAGAAAAGCTCAGAAGCACATTATCCGAACGAAACATCGTTGAGAGCGGCAGCACCTCGCGGGGGATGCTCGCCTCAAGGCCCGGATTCCAGGGACCGAAATCGGCCTCATCGTGTGTCACCACGGGCGCATTTCCGTCGGTGGATTTGTCTGCGCCCGTCCGCATCGTGCACTCTCCATCGCGAAGCCGTTATTCGGCAACGTCCTCCGCCTTCTTCGATCCACCGCGGATCCGATCACGGATAAGCTTGAAGAGTGGAAGAAGGATCAGAATGATTGCGATGACCGTAATCGGACCGGCAATCGGCCGCGTGAAGAAGATCGAAAAATCACCATCGGACAACAGAAGCGATTGGCGCAAGGTCGGTTCGGCGATCGGGCCGAGAACGATTGCAAGAACAGCCGGAGCGAGCGGATAGTCAAGAATGCGCAGGAAGAACGCTCCGAGACCGAACCACAACATCAGCCAGACATCGAACATGTCCTGGTAGGCGGCAAAGGTTCCGACAACCGACAGCACGAAGATCAGTGGTGCAAGGATCGTGAACGGCATGCGCAGCATGGCCAGAAACAGCGGAATAAACGCCAGATTGATCAAAACGGCGATCACGTTCGAGATGTAAAAGGATCCAATGAGCGGCCAAACGAAATCAGGCTGATCAGAGAACAGGAGCGGGCCGGGTTGGAGACCCCAGATCACCATGCCTGCTAGAAGAACGGCGGTTGTCGGGGAACCTGGAATGCCAAGCGTCATCATCGGAAGCATGGCACCCGTTGATGCGGAATTGTTCGCAGCCTCGGGGGCAGCGACCCCATCGGGAGAACCCTTGCCGAATTCTTCCGGTTTCTTGGAGGTCATCTTCGTAACACCATAGGCCATCAGTGAACCCGGTGTTGCACCTGCTGCGGGAAGAATGCCGACGAAAAAGCCGAGCGATGATCCAATGGCCGTGCCTTTCCAGGCTTCGCCAAAGGAGCGTATGGAGGCCATCACCTTGGAGAAGGTAATATTCACCTCACTCATCGTATTCTTGTAACGCGACGAATTGATCGTCCACAGCATCTCGCCGATACCATAAACACCGATAGCAAGGACCAGGAACCGGATCCCGTGCGAGAAACCTTGAATGTCGAAGAAGACGAGACGCGGCTCACCCGATATCTCATCAAAGCCGACCGAAGCCAGCACCAATCCGAAGCATATTGAGAAGATTGTTTTCGGAATGTCGTCGCCACCGAGCCCGACAAAGGTCGCGAAAGCAAGCAGCATCAATGCAAAGATCTCCGGATTGCCGAAGCTCAATGCAACCGATGCAAGGGGCGGCGCGAACGCTGTGAAGAGAATGTTGGAAATCGTGCCTCCGGCAAAGGACGCGAGGGCGGCAACAACAAGGGCTTTGTCAGCCTGACCCTTCAAGGCCAGCGGTCGTCCATCGAACGTCGTTGCAACAGCGGTCGAGGCTCCCGGAATGCCCAGCGTTATGGACGATATCGCACCGCCATACATGGCCCCATAATAGATCGCGGCCAGAAAGATCATTGGCGATGTCGCGGTCCCGGTCATGCTTTGAATGACGAACGTGAACGGCAGCAGAATCGCGACGCCGTTGACGGAACCAAGCCCGGGCATCGCGCCGACGAAAAGACCGACGATGACCCCGATAATCGCAAGGCCCAGATTGACCGGTTGCAGGGCGACGAGAATACCGTCGAGCAGCGCGGATAGGACTTCCATTTTCGGTCTCCCGGGTTAGCGATAGCGTCAGCGCGCTTCAACGCACTGCAACAAATTGAGTTTCGACGGGTCCGGCCCTAGAGAAAGATGTCGTAGAGCGGAATGAACAAGGGCTCGAGATATCCTTTCGGGAGCACGATGCGCATAGCGATGTCGAAGAAGAAGAAACTGACCACAGGGACAGCGGTCGCAATCGACATGGTCTGGATCCAAGAGTGACGGCCCAGAAAGAGAAGGTAGTAGATGAGAAAGACAAACATGGCGCCGTAGAAACCGACAACGCCGATCAACGCAAGGAAACCAATCAGACCGCCGCCGACAAACAGCATCATTCGTTTGCCGTAATCGTCGAGGAACGGTTCGTCCGATTGCGACGCGGGCGTCTTTCCACGGTACCAATTGTAGATCGTCCAGATGCAGCAGATCAGCATCACGAGCGACAGCCAGAACGGCCAGAAACCGCTGCCGGGGCCTTCACCTTCGATGAACCCGACATTGTCAAAGCGTTGGGCATCCGGGTTCCAGGATGGCGGTTTACCGGCTTCCCACATCAGATAGAGGGAGAGGATCCCAAGAAGAATCGCTATGATGAGTTCTGCGCGTTTCATCTCGAGACCTCCTCCCTCATTCTTTCTTAAGCCCGATCTACTTGATCGCGCCTGATGCTTTCAGGATCGTCTGATGGCGATCACGCTGCTCGGTCCAGTAGCTTGCAAGACCGTCACCTGCCAGGAAGTCGCCCTGAAGAGACTTGTCCTTCTTGTATTTCTGCCAGTCAGCAGATGAATAGACCTTGTTGAAGAGATCCGTGTAGAAGGTTTGAGCTTCTGCACTCATGCCCGGCGCACCAAC
>JBCDCU010000309.1:0-4345 GCA_039181265.1 Pseudomonadota bacterium
CCGCACATGGATTGGCTCCATTCGGTGTTTCGAAATGATCGAAATCGAACGTCGACGTGAGATTGAAATTCTCCGACGATCCGTTCTGTGCGGTACCCATAATCGTCACTTCCAAAGTCGCACCGGTTATTGCCGAACCGGTGATCGGGAAGTTGTTGTGGGTGAACGTACCGAGTGTGAAGTCATCACCTGCGCTGAAAGGCCCTTGCGTTGGCGGCGCAACACCATCAAACACATAAGAACTCTGAGACGCGCCCAAAGGCGTTCCCCAGCTGATCTGATTGGTGCCTAAACCGCCGACTGCCGCACCGCTTGCTGATGTCCATACGCCCGTTACGCTGTCGATGTTGAGGGTAACCGGTCCCGCCAACGCTTGGTATGGCAGGAACGATAGAAGCGCCGCAGCGCCAAGTGCTTTCAACTTCATCGTTTTGCCCCCGATGTTGAAACCAACTGTACATGGAGTTTCTGTAACTCCAGCTTAAGAATCGCTCAGGCTGCGACAAATCGTCAATGACTAAAATGTAATCATTTCTCCCAGTTCGGGAACCATTTGTGCACAAAATATTTGCACAACAGTGTTTTGATAGAGCTGTCTTCAGGTGGCTACGGAGAAAATTTCAGAAAAAACAGGCCTGTAAAGTACGATCCGGTGATCTACTTTCATGTTCCTGATTGGAATATGATTGTTTCCCTCAAGTGAATAATCTATCTAATCAATAAACACTGACTTACAAAAAGCGCGATTTTACCGACGCTCATCGCACTCGATCCTGAAGCAAGGACAAAGTTTGTGTCATTGTTGTCCGATGAAAACGAGTGCCAGACTATCCTGACAGAACGACGAGCATCGCTGCGAAAGATACGTGCTCAAATCGTCATGCCGCCGTCTATACCAAGCGCCTGACCGGTTATGAATTCAGACTCGTCCGAAGCAAGATACGCACACAGACCGGCAATCTCCGACGGTTGTCCAAAACGCCCTGTCGGCTGTCTTCCGATAAAGAACTGGTAGGCCTTTTCGGCGCTGCCAAACTCGGTCTCCAGCTCATTGATCCGCTCGTGAAGGGAAGGGCTTTCAACAGTCCCCGGACAGACGGCGTTGCAGCGGATACCGTGGCTCAAATAATCCGCCGCGACACTCTTTGCGATGCCAAGAACACCCGCCTTGGTGGCGGTATAGGCGAAACGCTTGGGCAAGCCTTTGACCGAGCAGACTGAAGCGATCAGGATTGCACTACCGCCCTTTTCTTTCATTCGTGGGATCGCGCTAGAAAGGGTCAGATAACAGGAATCGAGAGTGATCGAGCAGGAGCGGCGCCAGTCCTCAAGACTACACTCCTCCAACGTTCCCTGGTGGACATAACCGACCGCTGCGACAAACGTATCAATCTGATCGAACTCTGAGAAATAGGCGGCAACAGCCTCCGGGTCGGTAGCGTCGAGGACGGAGGTATCACATCCTTCCAACGTCTCCAGGGTCTCCTGATTAATGTCGCTCGCGTGAACCCGCGCACCATCATCGCGCAAACGCTCTGCGATCGCGCGTCCGATCCCCTGCCCCGCCGCAGTCACGACGGCCGTTTTTCCGGCAAGGCGGCTCATCGTGCAGCTCCATACTCAAAGACTGTCTGGCGTTGACGGCCGAGGCCCTCGATTTCGAGTTCCATCACGTCGCCCGATTTCAAATAGTGAGGCGGCTTCATTCCCATGCCGACACCGGGAGGTGTTCCGGTTGCAATCAGGTCGCCCGTTTCCAGCGTGAAGAACTGGGACAGGTAACTCACAAGAAACGGAACCTGATAAACCATGGTTCTCGTGGACCCCTTCTGCATCGTCTGTCCATTGACCGTGAGCTGCATGTCCAGCGCCTGAGGGTCTGGAACTTCATCCTGAGTAACAAGGTAAGGGCCGATCGGACCAAATGTGTCCTGGCTCTTTCCTTTCGTCCATTGGCCGGAGCGTTTGATTTGGAAATCGCGTTCCGAGACATCATTGACCACGCAGTATCCGGCGACATGCGAAAGCGCATCGGCCTCTTCGATGTAACGGCCGGGCTTCCCGATTACCACACCAAGTTCGATCTCCCAGTCTGTTGAGATGGACCCGCGCGGAAGCTCGATGCCGTCATCCGGACCGGTGATCGCTGATGTTGCCTTCATGAAAAGGATGGGTTCGGGCGGAACATCCATCCCGCTTTCAGCCGCATGGTCTGAGTAGTTGAGACCAATGCACATGAACTTGCCCACGCCTGTAACGCAGGGACCGAGGCGGTTCTGTCCAATGACTACCGGGAGATCTGACGGCGATACAGAGCGGACCTTCTCCAGTCCCTCCGGTGTAATCGCTGCCCCGCCGATATCATCAATGATATCTGACAAATCCCGTATCGCGCCCTCATGAAGGAGACCGGGCTTTTCCGCGCCCTTTTCACCAAATCGTACAAGCTTCATTTCCGCACCTCAGTTGTCTCGTCACTTCAATCGGCTAGTAGGTAGCCCGCCCGCCGGATAGATCAAACACTGCACCGGTTGCAAAGGAATTCTCGCGGTCTGTAAGCCAGGCGATCATATGGGCGGCTTCATCAACTTCGAGAAACCGTCCTCTTGGGATTTTTGAGAGCATGTAACCGATATGTTCTTCGCTCATCTGGTCGAAGATCCGTGTTCTCGCTGCCGCTGGAGTGATGGCGTTCACCGCAATATCGAGGTCCGCGCACTCCTTACCGGCGCTTTTTGCAAGCGCAATGACGCCTGCCTTCGAAGCACTGTAGGCCGACGCGTTTGGATTTCCTTCCTTACCGGCAACGGATGCGATCAGAACGATCCGTCCGTAGCCAGCCGTCTTCATGTCGGGAAGAACGGCTTTCAGCATATGAAAGCTGCCGGTCAGGTTGATATCCAGGATCATCTGCCAGTCCGAGAGCGGATAGTCTTCAATCGTTGTGTTGGGGCCTGCTATCCCTGCAGAATTAACAACGATAGTTGGCGTGCCGAGAGCGCTCTTCGTTTTTGCTAAGCCGGCCTCGACGCTCTCAAAATCAGCGATGTCGGCGACAATTGGTTCTGCCCCAATCTCTCGTGCCGCGCTCTGCAGACGCTCTTCATCAACATCCCAGAGTGCGATCTTGGCGCCTTTTTCAGAAAGGCGCTTTGCAGCCGCAAAACCGATCCCTTGAGCGCCGCCGGTGATAATGGCGATATCCGTCATTTAATGGTCCTGTCCTAGGGCTGCGATGACATCGGTTACGCGCGTCACGGTGGCGACGTTCTGCATCGCATAGTTGATTGATGCGCGATGCCAGTCGGCATTCATCGTGGAACACGCATCCTCCGGAACGATAACCCTGAAGCCAAGGTCGGCCGCAGTGCGCGCGGTGTGTTCGATGCTCATATTCGTCCAGGCGCCAGTGTTGATGATGGTGTCGATGCCGGCCTGACGGAGGTAGCTTTCAAGGCGCGAAGTTGGAAACGCGGACATGGACATTTTCTCTGCAACAAGGTCGCTTCCTTGCGCGTCAAGGCCGTCAACCGCCCGCGCGCCCCATGTGCCACGAACAAGCGCATTTGCTTCCTTGAGGCCCTGATAAAGTGGCGCGTGGTCTGACAAGGCAGGATGGCCTGGCTCGCACACAAACCAGATGTGGATCACAAGAACATTCTTGGATCTGCAGGTTTCGAGGAGGCGCTTTGAGTTTTCGACCACATTCTGTGCGCGGGCGTGGTCCGGCGCACCGGAAGCTTCGAAGGCGCCGCCAGGCATGATCACATCGTTCTGCATATCTTGAATGAGAAGCGCGGTTCTGGCCGGGTCAATGGCGCCGATCTGACTGGTAACCGTCAGTCCTTTGTCATCCTGCTGAGCCGGAGCAGCGCTTGCCGCACCCGACCCTGCGGACATGAATGCCTCCTGCCGACCCTGCGTCCGGGTTCGCACGGCATAAAGCGATGTCGTCGCGCACATATAAAGCGTGCCCCAGTCAGCGTCGCCCCAATGGAGATTGGCGACGAGTTCCGGGACTTCGATTTCGCCAAGCTTGTTCCCTGTAAAATCATAGACCCAAACGCCGCCTGGCGCGGTCACATAGATATTGCCGTCGCGGTCTGCCTTCATGCCATCCGGAACACCGGCGCGACCGCTTTCTTTAATGCCGCTAGCCCAGATACGCGCGTTGGTCAGGCGTCCATCCTCGGCAACGTCGAAAAAGCGGATATTCGCCTGTTCGGTATCATTCACCCACATGAAGCGCTCACATGGCGACAGGCACAAGCCGTTAGGCTGGGTGAACATATAGCGATCCGAGACAAGGATAGCCTCATCTCCTGGCCGGTGACCGGGGGGCAAC